>NZ_JAMYVL010000002.1:0-456846 GCF_040323955.1 Mesorhizobium sp. M0018
ATACGGATAAGGTGTTCCACGGACGGCTCCCTTGTTTGAGATCTCAACGAACTCATTCTGGCACATCCGATGCCGTCGGGCGCCGTCCACCCCATCATGCCGTGACATTAGCCGAAAGGCGCAAGCGGTTCAGAATATTCGCCGGCCAGAGCGGTGTGGAGGGAGCCATTTTCAGCACCGTTGCGGAGCGGGGAGGTTACGGCATGGATCCTAGGGTCTGCGCCGCGTCGCTTCGCTCCTTGCTTCGCCCTAGGATGACGAAGGCGTGGTTGGCCGCTCCCGATACGCACGCCGCTTCGCGGCTGCTCCGCCCTAGGACAACGAAAGCGCGGTCACCCTCACCCGGCCTCCGCTTCGCTCCAGCCCTCCTCTCCCCGTTGGGGAGAGGAGGGCGCTTACCCGGCGAGGCCTGCTAGGTGGACTCGTTTCGCGACAAGATCGTTCCGGTGACCTCGATCCTCCTCGGCGTGGTCGTCGTCTGGTACGTCATGGCTGTCATCCTCAACGCGCCGTTCCAGCGCGATCTCGACCGCCGCGCCAATCAGACGCCGGGTATTGTGGAATTCATCGGCAAGACGCTGGTACAGCCGAAGCCGACGCTGCCGGCACCGCATCAGGTGGCGGTGAATTTTTTCGAAAACACCTTTCTGCGTAGCATCACCTCGAACCGCAGCCTTGTCTACAATGCCTGGGTGACGCTGTCGTCAACGCTGCTCGGCTTTGCTTTCGGCACGGCGCTCGGCATCGTCATCGCCGTCGGCATCGTCCATGTGGCGACGCTCGACCGCAGTCTGATGCCGTGGATCATCGCCTCGCAGACCATTCCGATCCTGGCGGTGGCGCCGATGATCATCGTCGTGCTGGCGGCGGTCGGCATCACCGGGCTTATCCCGAAGGCGCTGATCTCGACCTATCTGTCGTTCTTCCCGGTGGCGGTCGGCATGGTGAAGGGACTGCGCTCGCCCGAGCTCACCCATCTCGACCTGATGCACACCTATAATGCCAGTGCCTCGCAGACCTTCTGGAAATTGCGTGTGCCGGCTTCGGTGCCGTTCCTGTTCACCTCGATGAAGGTGGCGGTGGCCGCCAGCCTGGTCGGCGCCATCGTCGGCGAGTTGCCGACCGGCGCCGTCGCCGGCATCGGCGCCAAATTGCTCGCCGGCGCCTACTACAGCCAGACCATCGACATCTGGTCGGCTCTGGTTGCCGGGTCGGTGGTCGCGGCGCTGCTGGTGATGGTCGTCGGCATCGCCGGGCGCCTTGTCGACCGCGCCATGGGCGGGAGGCCGGCATGAGCTCCATCCTGAGCCTTTCCTCAATCACGCCTCGATCCTGGCAGGGGTACGCCGCGCTTGTCCTGCTTGCCGGCGCGCTGCTTCTTTGGCCGCTCGTCAGCGCTACGCCCGGTTACGGCATGGCAACTGCGGTTTTGATTTTCATTTTGCTGCTCGTGGCAATCGAGGCCGACAACTTTCCACCGATGATCGGGGTGGTGTTGCTGTTCCTTGGCGCGCATGGCGCAGCGTGGATGCTGCTCGCCGGCATAACCGGCAATGAGGGCAGCGCTCGCGCATCCTTCTATCTGCTGCTCGTCGCGGCGTGGTTTTTGGCCTGGCGCTGCGTAACGGTCTTGTCGTCGTTTCGCCCGACGTCGCGCTGGGCGTCAACCGCCCTGCGCCTGATCATTCCGGCCATCTTCGGCGCCTGGATCCTGATCATCTGGGAGGCGGTGACGCGTGGTGCCGGCATTCCCTTCATCCTGTTGCCGCCGCCAAGCGCCATCGGTGCACGCATCGTCGGCTCGCTGCCGGTGCTGGGGGCCGATGTCAGGCAGACCATCTTCAAGGCGGTTATCTTCGGCTATGTGGTGGGGAGCAGCGCCGGCTTCCTCGTTGCCATCGCCGCCGACCGCGTGCCGTTCCTGCGGCGCGGGCTTTTGCCGATCGGCAATATGGTGTCGGCGCTGCCGATCATCGGCGTCGCGCCGATCATGGTCATGTGGTTCGGCTTCGACTGGCAGTCAAAGGCAGCGGTGGTCATCATCATGACCTTCTTCCCGATGCTGGTGAACACCGTCGCCGGGCTTGCCGCCTCCGGCCATATGGAGCGCGACCTGATGCGCACCTATGCCTCGAGCTACTGGCAGACGCTGTTCAAGTTGCGGCTGCCGGCGGCGGCACCCTTCATCTTCAATGCGTTGAAGATCAATTCGACGCTGGCGCTGATCGGCGCCATCGTCGCCGAGTTCTTCGGCACGCCGGTGGTCGGCATGGGATTTCGCATTTCGACGGAAGTCGGGCGGATGAACATCGACATGGTGTGGGCGGAAATCGCAGTTGCAGCACTTGCGGGTTCGGTCTTTTATGGCGTGGTCGCTCTTTTCGAGAGAGCAGTCACGTTTTGGCATCCCTCTGTCCGTGGTGGATAGGGGCGGTGGGTTTAGGGCGCTAACTTCAGAGGGTAAAAACATGAAAAGACTTGTTGTTTCGATGCTGGCCGGCGCGATGTCGCTTGCCGCGTTCCAGGCGATGGCCGCGGACAAGGTGACGCTGCAGCTGAAATGGGTCACCCAGGCACAGTTCGCCGGCTATTATGTCGCCAAGGCTAAGGGCTTCTATGAAGCCGAGGGCCTCGACGTCGATATCAAGCCCGGCGGCCCGGACATTGCGCCCGAGCAGGTCATCGCCGGCGGCGGCGCCGACGTCATCGTCGACTGGATGGGCGGCGCGCTGGCTGCGCGCGAGAAGGGCGTGCCGCTGGTCAACATCGCCCAGCCATTCAAGAAGGCCGGCATGGAGCTGGTCTGCCCGAAGGACGGTCCGGTCAAGACGGAAGCCGACTTCAAGGGCCACACGCTCGGCGTCTGGTTCTTCGGCAACGAGTATCCGTTCTATGCCTGGATGAACAAGCTTGGCCTCAAGACCGATGGCGGGCCGGACGGCGTCACCGTGCTCAAGCAGAGCTTTGACGTGCAGCCGCTGATCCAGAAGCAGGCGGATTGCATTTCGGTCATGACCTATAACGAGTACTGGCAGCTCATCGACGCCGGCTACAAGCCGGAAGAGCTGACCGTCTTCAACTATTCCGCCATGGGCAACGATCTGCTCGAAGACGGGCTCTATGCCCTGGAGGACAAGCTCAAGGATCCGGCCTTCGAGGACAAGATGGTGCGTTTCGTGCGCGCTTCGATGAAGGGTTGGAAATACGCCGTCGACCATTCCGACGAAGCGGCCGGCATCGTCATGGACAATGGCGGCCAGGACGAGAATCACCAGAAGCGCATGATGGGCGAAGTCGCCAAGCTGATCGACAATGCCGATGGCAAGCTCGATCCGGCGACGTACGAGCGCACCGCCAAGGCGCTGCTCGACCAGAAGATCATCAGCAAGGAGCCTACCGGCGCCTACACGACGGCGATCACCGACAAGGCCATCAAATAGGGCTGTCAAACTGGCTTGTAGCGGAAAAGGGGCGGGCGACCGCCCCTTTTTAGTGGGAGGTAAAATAAACGTTACCGGCGGAAACATCCGCTCGCAAAATCGTTGTGCCGGTGCATCCGCCTCAAGGGTGTCACAACGGAGGTTTCCATGCGCATCCAGTCCTTCACGCCGATGCTTTCGGCGCTGGCCATTTCTGCAGCCATCTTCTCTGCTTCACCGGCCTTGGCCGAAACCATGAAGATGACGGCGACGCTCGATGGTGCTCAGCAGAACCCGCCCGTCACCACGAAGGGCAAGGGCACCGCCACGCTCAGGTTCAACACCGCCACCAAGAAACTCAGCTGGACCGTGAGATATTCCGGCCTCAGCGGGCCGGCGAAGGCCGCACACATTCACGGCCCGGCGGCAAAGGGTCAAAACGCCGATCCGGTGGTGCCGTTCGAAGGCAAGCTGAAGAGCCCGATCAAGGGTTCGGCGACATTGACCGATGCCCAGGCCACCGATCTTGAGGCTGGCAAATATTACGTCAACATCCACACCGCGGCCCATGCGGACGGCGAGATCCGCGGCCAGATCGAGAAGGCCAAATAGGCAGATCACGACGACAAAACAGGGCAATCATCCTGTTTTGTCAGGCCTTGTCGCGAATCTGGGTCATCGTGCGGGTCGGCGTGATGGCTTCAGGGTCGAGCCTGATCTCTACGATCGACGGCTTGCCGCTGGCCCGCGCTCGCTCGAAGGCCGCGGCGAAGTCGGCGGTCTTTTCCACCGTCTCGCCATGGCCGCCATAGGCACGGGCCAAAGCAGCAAAGTCGGGATTCTTCAAGTCCGTGGCGACGACACGGCCGGGATATTCGCGCTCCTGATGCATGCGGATGGTGCCGTAGATGCCATTGTTGACGACGATGACGATGATCGGCAGCCCGTATTGCACGGCGGTGGCGAATTCCTGGCCGTTCATCAGAAAACAGCCGTCGCCGGCGAAGGCGATCACGTCGCGGTCGGGGAAAAGCTGCTTGGCGGCGACCGCCGCCGGCGTGCCGTAGCCCATCGAGCCGGATGTGGGTGCTGCCTGCGTGCCGAAACGCCGGAAGCGATGGTAGCGATGCACCCAAGTGGCGTAGTTGCCGGCGCCGTTGGTGAGGATGGCGTCGTCCGGCAGCATCGTTTCGAGATAATTCATGATCGGCCCCATCTGCACGGCGCCCGGGCCGCTCTCCGGAGGCGTCGACCAGTCGAGATAGGCGGCGTGCAGCTTCGCTGCCTCAGCCGCCCACACCGGCGTTGCGGCCGGCTTGCGTCTGGCAAAGGCTTCGACGAAAGCGGCAGGCGAGGCATTGATCGCCAGCGCCGGCCGGTAGACGCGGCCGAGTTCGCCGGCGTCGGCATGGATATGGACCAGCGTCTGGTCGGGGTAGGGACTCTTCAGCAGCGTGTAGTCGGATGACGGCATCTCGCCCATGCGGCCGCCGATCAGCAGCACAAGGTCGGCCTGCTTGATGGCGGTTGCTACCTTGGGATTGATGCCGATGCCGACATCGCCGGCATAGTTCGGGTGGAGATGGTCGAACAGCATCTGGCGGCGGAAGGAGCAGCCGACCGGCAGCGACCAGGCTTCGGCTATCGTCCGCATCCGTGCAACGGCCTGCGCGTCCCAGCGCGTACCGCCGAGGATGACGAAGGGCCGCTTTGCCTTGCTGAGCAGCTCTTCCAGCGCATCGAGCTCGGCTTCGCCAGGCCGCGTCTCGACAGGGGTATAATGCCGGGCGTCCGGTGCCTCGGCGAGGCTGGTCAGCATGTCCTCGGGCAGCGAGATGACGACCGGGCCCGGGCGACCGGACATCGCCACCGCAAAGGCGCGTGTGACGAATTCGGGTATGCGTGCGGCGTCGTCGATCTCGACCACCCATTTGGCGATATCGCCGAAGAACCTGACGTAGTCGACCTCCTGGAAGGCCTCGCGCCCCTTGGCGTGGCTGGCGACCTGGCCGATGAACAGGATGAGAGGGATTGAATCCTGCATCGCGATGTGGATGCCGGCAGAGGCATTGGTGGCGCCTGGGCCGCGGGTGACAAAGCAGATGCCGGGCCTGCCGGTCAGGCGGCCGTGGCAGTCGGCCATCATTGCGGCACCGCCCTCCTGGCGGCAGACGATTGTGCGGATCGGTGAATCATGCAGCGCGTCGAGCACCGCCAGATAGGATTCGCCAGGTACGCAATAGATACGGTCCGTTCCGTTGGCTTCGAGCGCATCGACGATGAGTTGTCCGCCGGTCTTCATTTTCCTGACCTCTCCAGTTCGGCAAGGATTTCTTCGGTGTGTTCGCCGAGACGCGGCGACGGGCGCTCATAGACCAGCGGCGTGCCGGACATGACCATCGGCGCCCGCACCGAGGGCAAGAGATTGCCATGGCCGTCATCGAGGTCGAGCCGCATGCCGCGCGCGATGGTCTGCGGGTCGGCAAACATCTGGCCGATGTTGTTGATCGGGCTGGCTGGAACCCCGGCGGCTTCGAGCCTGGCCAGCAGCGGGTCGCGATCGAAGGCTTTCAGCGCCTCGATCATGTGCTCGCGCAGCTTCGCCCGGTTGGCGACGCGGGCGGGATTGGTGGCGAAGTCAGGGTTCGACGCCAGCTCGTCGAGGCCGACGGCAGCGCAGAACTTTGCGAACTGGCCATCATTGCCGACCGCCAGGATGATGTGGCCATTCTTTACCGGCACCACTTCGTAGGGCGCGATGTTCATGTGCGCATTGCCCATCTGCACCGGCGACTGTCCGGAGACGAGATAGTTGAGGTTCTGGTTGCCGAGCGTCGAGATCTGGGTGTCGTAGAGCGCCATGTCGATATGCTGGCCTTCGCCGGTCTTCTCGGCATGGCGAAGCGCCGCCTGGATGGCGATGACCGAATAAAGCCCGGTGAAAACATCCGAAATAGCGACGCCCGCCTTTTGCGGTTCGCGGCCGGCTTCGCCGGTGATCGACATCATGCCGGCCATGCCCTGGATGATGAAATCATAGCCGGCACGCGGCGCATACGGTCCCGACTGGCCAAAACCGGTGATCGAGCAATAGATCAGCCGCGGGTTGATTTTCCTCAGGCTGTCATAGTCGAGGCCGTATTTCTTCAGTCCGCCGACTTTGAAGTTTTCGATCAGCACATCCGATGTCGCGACCAGCCGGCGCACCGTCTCGGCACCCTCGGGCGTCGAGAAGTCGATGGCGATGGAGCGCTTGCCGCGGTTGCAGGAATGGTAATAAGCGGCCGAAAGGTTCTCGCCGTCATGGCCGATGACGAAGGGCGGTCCCCATTTGCGGGTGTCGTCGCCGCCGTCCGGGCTCTCGACCTTGATCACGTCGGCGCCGAGGTCGGCAAGCAGCTGTCCGGCCCATGGCCCGGCGAGGATGCGTGCGAGTTCGATGACGCGGATGCCTTTGAGCGGAGGCTCAGTCATGGATCACCGTGGTTGATCGAAAGCGCAGCCTCTATCAATCCCGCGCGCCGCTGTCACGGCCCTTGCAATGGGCCAGTATCACTGTGCCCTCAGCACGCGGTCGGCCCAGGCGGCAAAATCCTCCATGATGATGTCTCGGTTGACCTCGTTGAGGCTTTCGTGGCGGGTTTTGGCGTAAACCTTTGAAACGAGATTCGAAAAACCCATCATGTGCATCCGGCCGGCAAGATGGCTGACCGCCTTGCCGCCGTCCGAGGCCGGATCTTGCTCGCCTCCGACCAGATTGACGAACAGGTCGCGCCGCACGCCGGAAAAATTGCGGTCGCTGCCGCAATGCAGCGTCATCATGACGATGTCCTGCCACATCGACACCGATGCATCCCAGCCGCAAAGCGGGTCGGCGATGTATTTCTCGACTTCAGCGGCATCGCGCGACAGCCAGTCGAACGGCGTCCGGTGATTGGGCACCGCCTTGCCCCAGGCCCGGAACGTCAGCCGGGGCAGCAGGCGCGACGGCACGTCTGAGCCAAGCCGGAACTTTTCCCAACCAAGCATGGCCAGCGCGATTTGGCCGAGCAGTCCGGCCGAGAAATTGCCGTTCCAGATCGCGGCGGCATGGATGCGCGCCGAGTGGCGGAGGACAAAGTTCAGCGCGACCGACGCGCCCAAGGAGTGACCAAAGATGATGACCGGCAGGCCCGGCTGTTCCCTGGCGATGAGATCATGGACGGCGGCGACATCGGCGATGACCTTGGCACCGCCATCCGCATCGGCGAACCTGCCAGGTGGCGCGTCGGGCGCCTTGGTGGCGCCGTGGCCACGGTGGTCGTGCGCGTAGACCTGATAGCCGCGCTCGCCAAGGAAATCGGCGAAACGGGCATAGCGCGCCGCGTGCTCGGCCAACCCGTGATTGACCTGGACAATGGCGCGCGGTTGGCCGATGGCGTGTTTCACATAAAGGTTGAGCTCGGCGCCGGTCGGCGATGCCAGCATCCTCTGCTTGTCAAATGGCATGTCTCGCTCCCGTCGGCGACTGTTGGGCGACGCAGCGATCGACGTCAAGGGACGTAGGGTACCCATTCGACGGTAGTTGACAGCATGCTGTCAATGTGATTACATGACAGCATGCTGTCAAATGGTCAGCGGCAGATTGGGGGTAAGACTATGAAAACCACCGGGGCCATTTCGCGGCGTGCAATCTTGCTGGCGGGCTTCGCCTTCACGACGGCCACTCTGTTGTCAGGGATTGCTGCGTTCAGTCAGGAAACCAGGGAGATGACCATGATGACGTCCACTGTTCCAGGCCCGCAAGGCCAGCTTGCCACTTATAGGATCAACGCCGGCAATGGCCTGCCGATCATGTTCCTGCATGGGGATTGCAGCCGCGCTTCCCACTGGGACCGGGTGATGCAGCTCTCCGTCGAAGGCCGCGAGGCGGTAGCCTTCGATTTTCGCGGTCATGGCGCCTCCGCGCCGGCGCAGGACGGTGACTATGGTTATGACGGTCGTGCAATGGATGTCGGTGCCGTGGCCGACGCGTTTGGCCTGAAGCGGTTTCTCATTGTCGCGCACAGCGGCGGCGGTGGCGTGGCGCTCGCTTATGCCGCCAGCCATGCCGACCGGGTCGCCGGTGTCTTGCTCGTCGACCCGGCGACCGATCCTCGTGCGCTGCCGCAGGCGATTCGTGACGGCTTTGTCCGCGATCTGGCCGGTCCGCAAGGCCGTGATGTCCTGAACGCCTATTACACGTCGATTGCCGGCCCTAACGCGGTTGTTCGCCAGCGTGTTCTGGCCGATGCGGCAGTGGTCGATCCGGCGGCGAGGGCAGGTGTCGGCAAGGCACTGGCCGAATGGAACCCGGAGCCGGCACTCGATGCGTATCGCGGGCCTATGTTCGTATTGGCTACCGAGGCCAGTGACACTCCAGCCGCGCTCTACCGGCTGCGCACGGACATTCCGCGCCAGATCGTGGCGGGCAGCGGCCATTGGGTGATGCTTGACAAGCCCGAGGTCGTAGCCGAAGCCGTTAATAATTTCGTCGCGACCATCGAGGCCGGCCAGAAATGACGACCAGGACCGAAGCGGCAAATGTGCTCACCGAACTGGTGCTTGCCGTGTTCAGGATGAACGGCAGTTTTCTGGATGCGGCCGACCGGCTGGCCGCTCCAACCGGGCTGACGGCAGCGCGCTGGCAGGTTTTGGGTGCAGTTTTGAAGGAGCCGAAATCTGTGGCCGACATCGCCCGCGACATGGGTCTCGCCCGTCAGAGTGTACAGCGGCTGGCCGACATACTGGCTGCGGAGGGGCTTGCCGCCTACGCCGACAACCCGGCGCATCGCCGCGCCAAGCTGTTGTCGATAACCGATGCCGGCCGGGCAGCGGTCAAGAATATCGGCACACGCCAGCATGTTTGGGCGAACCGCGTTTTGGAGGGTATGGACGCCGACGCGCTGAAAGCCTCGCTTGATCTGCTGCGCACCCTGACGGAACGGGTGGAGGCGGGCGGATCCTGATCGACCGCGCGGGAGCCGTCTCAATGCGCTGGCGATTGTTTTTACGGCCGGCGAAAGAAATCGTAATTCTGACATGTCGCAAGTTTCTAGCTTGCGGCGTGAATCACGAGGAGTGCCGGAATGCGGATTTGGGCGATATGGGGGGCGGTGTTTGTTGCGTTTGCTGGCGCAAGCGCGGCGCGGGCCGATGTGAAGATGACCGGCTCTTTCGTCGCCGATGCCGCCTGTCCGGCAACGCAGGCGATCAAGAGCGGCAAGAATCCCGGCAATGTCTCGACCGCGGCTGGTCAGAGTTATGATCTGCTGGCCGGCAACAAGGACGCGCCCACGCACTACCTCATTCGCGTGCCGGGCGCCGATCCGGAGCGCCGCTGGGTCAAGATCAGCTGCGGTCACGTTTCGGGCGGCAGCGCGTCGACGATGCCGGCTGCACCGGCGCCTGCCGAGCCGAACAAGCCATCGGCGTCCGGAAAGCCGGAATATGTCTTCGCGCTGAGCTGGCAGCCGGCTTTTTGTGAGACCAAATCCGGCAAAACCGAATGCCGTGCGCAGACCGCCGCCGGGTTCGAAGCGACCCACTTCACCTTGCATGGGTTGTGGCCGCAGCCGAACGGAAATTTCTATTGCCAGGTCGCGGCAAGCGACAAGGCGAACGACGATCCGGCACACTGGCGGGATTTGCCGCCGGTCACCCTTGACCCGAAAACGCGAGCGGAACTCGACCAGGTGATGCCGGGCACCGCGTCCGCCCTCGAAAGGCATGAGTGGATCAAGCACGGCACCTGCTACGGCAAGAGCCAGCAGGAGTATTTCGCCGACGCCTTGAACCTGATGCGCGCGATGAATGCGTCGCCGGTGCGCGATCTCTTCATCAAGAACATCGGCAAGCAACTGACATCCGATCAGATCCGCAGCACCTTCGACAGTGCCTTCGGCAAAGGCGCGGGCGACCGGGTCCGCGTGTCCTGCGTGGTCGATCCTTCGAACGGCAGGCGGCTGATCGGCGAACTGACGCTCGGCCTGACCGGCCCGATCGCTTCGAACGCTTCGCTCGGTGCCCTGCTGCTTGCCTCGGCGCCGACAGCCAAGGCCGGCTGCCCAAAGGGCGCGGTCGATGCCGTCGGGTTCCAGTAAACAGGCCGTACGCGACTGTCGCTTTGCGCCGGGGATGGTATGATCCCGGGGTTATCATTCGCAGGGGGTGGCGATGAGTGGTATGACGGGCGGCGCGCTGGCGCGGCTGGCGTTCTGGGCCAAGGGCATGACGGCGATCCGCGACGGCCATATGGAGTGGCCGGGCTTTTCCTACACCGAGGTGGAGTGGGCGCGCATGACCACGCTCGCCAAACCCGTCGGCGGCGGCACCTACCAATTGTTTACGCTGGTCAACGCGGCGATCTTCATCGCCATCGCCGCGCTCGGGATGTTCTGTGTCTTCCTGCCGCTGGCGGCGCTGCTGTTCCCGGTACCGGCCGAAACCAGTGCGCTCAAGTTTTCGCTGCTCCTGGCGGCATGCGCCTTCCTGATCATCGGCATCGGCCTGCCGATTTCGCTGCGTCTTTCGACCAGGCTCGTGGCGCCGAAGGCAATGCGGGCCGCGCTTGTCGCCGTGCCCGGCGACCAGGCGCTTGCGGCAAAAGTGTCATGGCAGATCAATCGGATCACGCTCGTGCTCTGCGGCCTGCTGGTGCCGGGCATTCTTCTGTTCATTGCCTACGATGTCGAAGCCGACCCGATTATTACCGCGTTGAAATGGCTGGCGATCGCGCTGATGGCGGTTTCGGTTGCGATCGGCGGATGGCAGCGGCGCAAACAATCCTGATTGAGCCAATCGCGGGGCCTGGGCAGCGTTACGCGCCGGCGCTGCGCTCCGGCCTGGTCCATGTGTTGCGGGCGTCTGCTTCGTTGCCGCCCGGTTCGCCGACAACGCGATCGCGTCCCGTGGATTTGGCCTTGTAGAGACGCTGGTCGGCCAGCGCAAAGAGATCGGCAAGGCAACGGGTCGTCTCGCTGACCGTCGAGATGCCGGCGCTGACGGTAATGTCGAACCGGCTGGTGCTCGCGGACGTCTTGACCGCTTGCCTGACGGTTTCACCCAGCAGCCTGGCGAGCGGCTGCGGACGCCAGCCGAGGATGGCGAATTCCTCACCGCCGATCCTGAACAATTGATCTTCGGTCCCGACAAGTTCGCCAAGCAAAATCGCCAGGGCTTTCAGCACCTTGTCTCCCTCGGCGTGGCCGAAGCGGTCGTTGATCGATTTGAAGTGGTCGACATCGATGATCAGCAGGCTGAGCGGCCTGGCGGTCCGCAGGCTGGCGGCGACGGCGGCCTCGCCATCGCTGTCGAAGCGCGCCCTGTGCAGGAGGCCGGTGAGGCCGTCGCGACCAACATGCTCGACCAGCGCCTCATAGCGCTCGCGATAGGTCAGCGTGTCGAAAATGTCGGAAAGCCCGCGCGGCGCCGGCACCTGCCGCGCCTCGAACCACCTGATATAGGCGACCAGCATGGTGCTGTAGACCAGGGCCGCTGCCATCTTGGCGAACCAGCCGCCGAAGAACACCGCGACCGGCGCACCGGTGACGAAATGCAGCGCCGTGAAAAAGCCTGCCTGGTCGAAGGTGAGCACGCAGGCGACGGAGACCAGGATTCGGGTGAAAAGCGCCTTGCGCAGGTATTTGCCGAGCTTTTCATAGAGCAGAATGATCAGGATGGCGTCGACGAACAGCAGCGTCGTGCCCCACACCATCAGCCAGCCCATCTCATCGATAAAGCCGATGTCGGGAAGCTTGCCGTCGGGCAGCGGCGCGATGTCGTGCAGGCGCAGGATCAGCACGAGCCCGACCATCAGGGCATTGCCGAGCAGCAGGCCGTAAATCGGCTGCCGGACAGTTGCCGCGTCCTCCTTGATGTAGAGCAGGAGAAGCATCACCAGCTTGCCGGAAAACATCACGGCCGAACCCGGCGATACCATGCCGAACGGCAGCGCGACGTAGAAGACGCTGGCGAGATAGGTTTCCAAGAAATGCATGACGCCAAGGGCGCAAACAAAGACGCCGAGGCCGATGCGGCCCCTGAACCGGAAAAGCGTGACCATGATGCCGAAATAGAGAACCGCTTCGGCAAAAAGCAGGAAACTGTTCAACACGGCCCGATCTCTCTCCCCGAAATCGCGGCGGCCAGCGATTTCCCATCCAACATTGTTTGACGCGGAATGATTAACCGGAGCTTTCGCCTGGGCGCCGGCACGAAATGAAGCGGCTAAGCGTTTGCGGCTGCGACCAAATCCGCCTGGAGCGGGTCATCGTTTCACGGAACCGCTGAACCGCTCCATCTTTTTTGTTTTGACGCAATTCCGGACGGAAAACCGTTTCACATTTTTCTTGGAATTGCTTTAGGGCCAAAACTGTTTGCCGTTCGGGGCCGCATCGCTTACATAGCCCCCAACTTCCATCCAATCCGACATCAGTCGACTTTTCAGGGAAAGCGCGCGTGGCACGCCAGTTCATCTATCACATGGCCGGCCTCAACAAGGCCTACGGCACCAAGAAGGTGCTCGAGAACATTCATCTGTCCTTCTACCCGGACGCCAAGATCGGCATCCTCGGCCCCAACGGCGCCGGCAAGTCGACGATCCTCAAGATCATGGCCGGCATCGACAAGGAGTGGAGCGGCGAGGCCTGGCTGGCCGAGGGTGCTACCGTCGGTTACCTGGCGCAGGAGCCGGCGCTCGATCCGAACAAGAATGTGTTCGAAAACGTCATGGAAGGCGTCGCCGCCAAGACCGCCATCATCGAGCGCTACAACGAATTGATGATGAACTATTCCGACGAGACGGCGGACGAGTCGGCCAAGCTGCAGGACGAGATGGACCGGCTCAACCTCTGGGATCTCGAACAGCAGGTCGAGATGGCGATGGAGGCACTCGGCTGTCCGCCCAAGGAGGCCGATGTCACCAAGCTGTCGGGCGGCGAACGCCGTCGCGTCGCGCTTTGCCAGCTCTTGCTGCGCCAGCCCGACCTTCTGCTGCTCGACGAGCCGACCAACCATCTCGACGCCGAGACGACGGCGTGGCTGGAAAAGCATCTGCGGGCCTATCCGGGCGCGGTGATGATCATCACCCACGATCGCTACTTCCTCGACAATGTCACCGGCTGGATCCTCGAGCTCGATCGCGGCCGCGGTATCCCCTACGAAGGCAACTACACCAAATATCTCGAAGCCAAGGCCAAGCGGCTCAAGCAGGAAGGCCGCGAGGACGATGCGCGCCAGCGGGCGATCGGCCGCGAGCGCGAGTGGATCCAGTCCAGCCCGAAAGCCCGGCAGACCAAGTCGAAAGCCCGTATCCAGGCCTTCCAGGATCTGCTGGATGCAGCCGACAAGCGGCGTCCGAGCGACACCCAGATCGTCATTCCGCATGGCGAGCGGCTCGGCAATGTGGTGATCGAGGTCGAGGGCCTGTCGAAGGGCTTTGGCGACACGCTTTTGATCGACGATCTCGAATTCAAGCTGCCGCCGGGCGGCATCGTCGGCGTCATCGGCCCGAACGGCGCCGGCAAGACGACGCTGTTCCGCATGATCACCGGCCAGGAAAAGCCGGACGCCGGCACCATCCGCGTCGGCGAGACGGTCAAGCTCGGTTATGTCGACCAGAGCCGCGACGCGCTCGACCCGACCAAGACGGTCTGGGAAGAGATCTCGGGCGGCGCCGAAGTGGTCAAGCTTGGCAAGTTCGAAGCCAACACCCGCGCCTACTGCGCGTCGTTCAACTTTCGTGGCGGCGACCAGCAGCAGAAGGTCGGCAACCTGTCCGGCGGCCAACGCAACCGCGTGCATCTGGCCAAGATGCTGAAGACCGGCGGCAATGTGCTGCTGCTCGACGAACCGACCAACGATCTCGATACCGAAACGCTGGCGGCACTCGAAGACGCGCTCGAGAGCTTCGCCGGCTGCGCCGTCATCATCTCGCACGATCGCATGTTCCTCGATCGCCTGGCGACGCACATCCTCGCCTTCGAAGGCGACAGCCATGTCGAATGGTTCGAAGGCAATTTCGAGGACTACGAGCAGGACAAAATCCGCCGGCTTGGGCCTGAGGCGGTCAATCCGCACAGGATGACGTATAAGCGGCTGACTCGGTAACAACGGATTGGTTGCAAGCGCCCCAGGCTGCTCGTAGAATTACCGGAAGGAGATAAACATGCTTAATGTCGAGCTTCCTGCCGCGCTGGAAAAACGCCTCGAGATCTCCAGATTGCAAAGGTCCGATCAGCGTCGGATTGTGGACTTCCTGGAAAACAGGCTCGCCTCGCGCGATAATCCACGCGAACTTGGCGAAGCGCTAACAGGACCACTGGCAGGTCTCTGGAAATATCGTGTGGGCTCATTCCGAGTTCTGACAAGGATCGATGATAGCGCTGTCGCGATTTGGGTGGTTCAAGTAGGCGACCGTCGCGAGGTCTATCGATGAATACAGTCGCGAAGGTGAGACCCGACTGGTCCGCCGCCCTCTACCTGAAATTCGAGGACGAGCGCACCCGGCCGGCGCGCGATCTCGTTGCGCAGGTGCCGGTGCCGGAACCGCGCCGGGTGGTCGACATTGGCTGCGGGCCGGGCAATTCGACCGAATTGCTGGTCGAGCGCTGGCCGCGGGCGCAGATCAGCGGCTTCGATACCTCGCCCGACATGATCGAGAAGGCCAGGGCGCGCCTGCCCGGTGTCAGCTTTGCCTTGGCGGATGCGGCGGCGTGGCAGCCGACCGAACCGGTCGACGTGATCTTTGCCAATGCGGTGTTTCAATGGCTGCCGGAGCATCCGGCGGTCTTCCAGCGGTTGATGGGATTTTTGGCGCCCGGCGGCGCGCTTGCCGTGCAGATGCCGGACAACATGGCCGAGCCTTCGCACCGGCTGATGCGGGAGACCGCGGCCGAGATGCCGTTCACCGAAAAGCTCGAGCGCGCGGCCCGCGCGCCGCTGCCGCCGGTCGCGTTCTATTACGACCTTTTGTCGCCATTCTCGGATCGGCCCGATATCTGGCACACGATCTACAACCATCCGCTGGCCGATGCCGAAGCGATCGTCGAGTGGGTGAAGTCGACGGGGCTGAAGCCGTTCCTCGATCCTCTCGACGAAAACGAGCGGCAGCTTTTCCTGAAGCGCTACACGGCCCGGATCAGCGAAGCCTATCCGAAAACGGCAAGCGGCAAGGTGTTGCTGCGCTTTCCCCGTCTCTTCATCGTGGCGCGGCGTTCCGCTTAGAAACTCTTAGCTACACCCAAAAACAGTGCATGGCGGATGCTTGACCGGCTTTCGCCGTCATGCGCATCTCGCTGGGGCACGGCCCTTTATGGGCCATGGGGGTGGATGATGACACTGAAAAAGATGGGTTTCGGCGGCAGCATTTGTGCGGCCGCTGTGCTTGCCTTGTCTCTATCGGCGGAGGCCAAGCGAGCGCGCTGCTTCACCAGCGACGACGGCTATTTCTCGTGCAGCTATCGGGCGCTGGACGATGCCGGCAGCTTTCGCATCTCGGCGCCGGGTTATCCGACCTACGTCCTGGAAATCGACGGACCGGGTTTTGCCTATGGCTATGTCAATCTCGGCCGCCGCAACGTGCCGCTGCCCGGGCAATTCGTGCGCAGCCGCGATGACGGTGCCTGCTGGAACAACCCGCAGACCAATACCAAGCTCTGCGCCTGGTAAAGACCCGTCCCAGGGACTTGATTTAAGCCGGCATAAACTGGCTAGGTGCAAAAGAGGTTGCGCCGAGCTTTTTGCGGCGTCGACATGAAGCCGCAACGCCTGCGCACGGGACGAACTGGAAATGCATCGCGTCATCATCAGCGGCATCGGCGTTGAAATCCCCGAAGCTTCGATCACCAACGAGGAGCTCGTCGCCAGCTTCAACGCCTGGGTGGACATGGAGAACGTCCGCCGCGAGGTGTCGGGCGAGCCGCTGGTACAGAAATCGGACAGTGCCTTCATCGTCCATGCCTCGGGCGTCCAGACCCGCCATGTCATCGAACGGGAAGGCATCCTCGATCCGACCCGCATGGCGCCGCGTTTCGCGGCGCGGCCCGACGATGCGCTGTCGCTGGAGGCCGAGTTCGGCATCGCTTCGGCCCGCAAGGCGCTCGATCATGCCGGGCTGAAGCCTGGCGACATCGACCTGGTGATCTGCTCGGCCTCGCACCATCAGCGGCCCTATCCGGCGATCGCCATCGAAATGCAGCAGGCGCTGGGCACGAAAGGCGCCGGCTTCGATATGGGGCTTGGCTGCTCTTCGGCAGCGGCGGCGTTGCACATCGCCGTCAATCTGGTACGGGCAGGGGCCCATAAACGCGTGCTGGTGACGACGCCGGAGATCATCACCGGTCACCTCAATTTTCGCGACCGGCAGACGCATTTCATCTTCGGCGACGCTTCCGTGTCGATGGTCGTCGAAGGGCTCGCCCAGGGCGAGAAGCGGCCGGGCCGCTTCGAGGTGCTCGATACGCGCGCCTGGACGCAGATGTCGAACAGCATCCGCACCAATCTCGGTTACTATACCCGCGCCACCCAGGACGATCCGTACATGATCGATCTGGAAGGCAATCTGATCAAGCAGATCGGCAACAAGGTGTTCAAGGAAGTCACCGTTGCCGGCCACAAATTCATCGTCGAGTTCCTGGCCGAGCACGGGCTGACGCCGCAAGCGATCCGGCGCTTCTGGCTGCATCAGGCCAATGCGCGGATGAACGCCATGATCCTGAAACTGTCGTTCGGCCATGACGTCGACCACGACCGCGCGCCGATGGTGCTGGAGCGCCTCGGCAACACCGCCGCCGCCGGCGCCATCATCGCCCTCTCGGAGAACCATGCCGACATGAAGGCCGGCGACTACGGCCTGCTCTGCGCCTTCGGCGCCGGCTACTCGATCGGCGGCGCGCTGTTGCGCATGCTTTAGATTTTTGTTTTACGCATGTCGTTGTCCCAAAACCGCTGCACACCCTCGGTTCAAGCCCGAGGGCATGCTTTTGGGCGACATGCATTAGCCCGGCGCGAACGGTACCAGCATCGGAACGCGCCTGGCATAGTCGTCGTAAGCGCTACCCAGTTCGCCGCGCAGAAAACGCTCCTCCAGCCTTGCCTTCATGACGATGCCGACGGTGATGAGGATGGCGCCGGCAACGCCCCAGACAGTGCCTTTCGCCGCCATGGTGGCGAGGATCGCCAGAAGCAGGCCGGTATAGATCGGGTGGCGGACCAGCCGGTAAGGGCCGGTGTCGACGACGCGATGCGCGGCCTTGGCGGTGACCGTGGCCGACCACAGGCGGCCAAGATGCAGCCGCGCCCACCAGGCAAATGCCAGACCGGCGGCAATCAGCGCGACGCAGATCCACGCTTCGGCAAGGTTCGGCGTCCAAAGCCTCAGCGGGCCGGCATAACCGTGCGCCGGGATGAAGAGCAGGATCGTGCCGAGCACCATGACGGCGCGGGATGGAAGCTCCACCCCGAAGCCGGCGCGTTTTTCGGCCCGGTCGGCCCAGAAGGCGGCCGCGGCCCATGAAACCACCCAGAGCAGCCAGAGCTGCGCGATTGCCGATGCGGGATGCATGATAAACCTCAGCGGGCTTGACCTGACCGATATTATCAACCGATGCAGCGCGGCAGCAATGCGGCACGCTTTTGCATGAGGCTGGTTCAACCATGACGCTGGTGGTGCCGACCCGTATCAGCCGTCTTGATTGGAGCATCAACGCTTTCGACTGGACCCTATGAATCGACTTCGGCTAACTGCATCCGGCAGCTAGGAATGAAACCAATGCCGGATATGTTTCCCGAAGCCGAAACTCCGGTCGAGATCGTCCCGTCGCGAAAACTCGCCGCCAGGGTGGCGGCGCTCTATCTCGCACCGTTCGATCGTTTTGAGACACGAGCGGTGGATACGCTGCAACTCGGTTTCGACGGCATCGACGGCGATTTCCACGCCGGCACGACGCGGCGCTCCGGCGGGCGGGAACCCTGGTATCCGCGCGGCACCGAGATGCGCAACGAACGGCAATTGTCGATCGTGGCGGCGGACGAACTGGCAATCGTCGCCGAACGGATGGGCATCGCCGAGATCAAGCCGGAATGGATCGGCGCCAATCTCCTGATCGACGGCCTGCCGCGCCTCTCCATGCTGCCGTCCGGCACGCTGCTGTTCTTCAAAGGCGGCGCGACCGTCAAGATCGACGCGCAGAACGGGCCTTGCCGGATCGCCGGGCGATCGGTCGCCGAAAATGCCGGGATGGCCGACCATGAGGCCGGCGCGCTGCTGTTCCCGAAGGCGGCGAAGCGGTTGCGCGGGCTCGTCGCCTGGGTCGAGAAGCCCGGCACGATCGCGGCCGGCGAGGAGATTTCGGTGCGCGTGCCCGAGCAGTGGATTTACCGGGCCTAGTCCAGGCAAGGCGACCTCTAGTCACGGCGTATTTTGTTCTTGCTTTGTGCCGGCAGCTATGCTACTAATTTGAGTATGGTGCGAATTGGGCTCCAACGACCCGCCCGCGAGGCGGGTTTTTTATTTCAGGCTTTGAAAGTTCCGATGCTGCCGACCTGAGGTCGGCGGGACAGCGCCCCCCTCTGTCCTGCCGGACATCTCCCCCACGCGGGGGGAGATTGGCCGTCACCTCTCGATTTCGCTAATCACAACAGTGAAGAGCGCAGAACTCGACGCGTGTGCCTGCCGTCGCTCTACGCCTCATCCTCATCGTCGAGCAGACGGGTGGCGCGCCAGCGGGTGAGCACATTGTTGGTCTGTTCGATGACGAAGAAGCGCGCGGAATCGCGGTCATAGCCTTCGGCCAGCAGCTTTTCGTAGTCGGTGTGGGCGTGGCGGATGTGGGCTATTGTCGCCAGCCACACGGCAATGCTCGGCGGCAAGGTCTTCATGTGCACGGCGCCGGCATCGGCACGGATCTTTTCCATGTCGGCATAAGGCGCCAGCGGCAGGAGCGCTGTCAGCGCCTTGGCGACGGCGCGGCGGCGGCCGGTCGGCGCGCTCATCACTCCACCGGCCCTGGTTCGTCCCGCCCGGCGATGGTCGCATCGGCAAAGGCATCGGTCGAGGCGAAATAAGGCTTGATGTCGATGACCGGCGTGCCGTCGAGCACGTCGATCGCATCGAGATCGACGCGGCCGGTGTCGATGTCGACGGCAACCAGCTTTGCGACATGCAGCCCAATTGGGTTTGGCCGGGCAGGGGAGCGCAGCGAAAAGACGCCTTTCGGCTCTGTGGCATGGCGGGGTTTCTGGACAATCAGTTGCCGCGGAGCATGGTGCAGCCAGGACAGGACGATCACGTGGCTGGCGCGTTCCAGCCCAAGCAGGCCATCCCGATAAAGCGGGTCGATGACCAAGTGCGCCGGCTGTTCCGTCTCCCGCGCCGCCTTCATGTTTTTGGGGCAAGTCTCCCGCGTGATCCAAGGCGAAGCGATGCGGCCGATGAAGACGACATGGCCATCCGGCGGCATCGTTGCCGGGTCGGTTTCCAGGAGCTTTTCGCCGCTGCGCGTCTCGAACATGGTTCTCGCTCCGATCATGCGTCCGTTTTTGCGCGATCCGCCACGCATGCGTCATTTTCTTGTCCGGAAGCGACATAGCGCTTGCAAGCCTATCCAAACCGACATAAACATATGTTTATATCTTTTCAAAGAGAATGCTCGCATGCATGTCGCTCTCGACACGATGGTAGATACATTGAAGGCGGCGGCGGAATCCAGCCGGCTGCGCATATTGGCGCTGCTGTCGCGCGGCGATCTGACCGTTTCAGATCTCACCGAAATCCTCGGCCAGTCGCAGCCGCGCGTCTCGCGCCATTTGAAATTGCTGCTGGAGGCCGGGCTGATCGGCCGCTACCAGGAGGGCTCGTGGGCGTTCTTCCGGCTATCGGATTCCGATGCGTCGCGCGATTTCGTGCTTAGGCTGGTCTCCGGCATCCGCGGCGCCGATCCGCAGGTCGAGCGTGATCTCGAACGGCTGGCCGCAGTCAAGCGCAAGCGGCAGGACCGGGCCGCCGAATATTTCTCGGTCAACGCCGCAAGCTGGGACCATATCCGCTCGCTGCATGTGCCGGATCGCGCCGTCGAAGCAGCCCTCATCAAGCTCGTCGGCAAGCGGCCGTTCCAGTCGATGCTCGATCTCGGCACCGGCACCGGACGGCTGCTCGAGATCTTTTCGCCGCTCTATCGGCGCGGTATCGGCATCGACATGTCGCGCGAGATGCTGACGGTGGCGCGCGCCAATCTCGACAAGGCCGGCGTTTCGAATGCGCAGGTGCGCCAGGGCGACATTTTTGCGCCACCGGTCGAACGCGACGCCTTCGATCTCGTTACCATCCATCAGGTGCTGCACTATCTCGACGATCCCGCCCGCGCCATCCGCGAGGCGGCGCGTCTGCTGCGCCCGGCCGGCCGGCTGGTGATCGTCGATTTCGCGCCGCACACGCTGGAGTTTTTACGCGACGAGCACGCGCATATGCGTCTCGGCTTTTCCGACCGGCAGATTGGCGACTGGTTTTCCGAGGCCGGCCTCGACCTCGAGGACAGCCAGGAATTCGAGCCGCGCGGCGGCAACGAGGCCAAGCTCACCGTCAAACTCTGGCTCGGCCGCGATCGGCGCATGCTGATTGCCGAGCCTTCCAACGACAGACAACCGGCCAATGCGTATCCGATAGGGGAAACCGCCTGATGAACCAGTTCCGCTTCTCCCGCCGCCCCGACATCGGCGACAAGGTCAGGGTTTCGTTCGAGTTCTTTCCGCCGAAAAACGATGAGATGGAAGCAAGGCTGTGGGACACGGTCACCCGGCTTGAGCCGCTTAAGCCGAAATTCGTCTCGGTCACCTATGGCGCCGGTGGTTCGACCCGCGAGCGGACGGCCCGCACCGTCAAGCGCATCCTCAATGAAACGACGCTGACGCCGGCGGCGCACATGACTTGCGTCGATGCGGCGCGTCACGAGGTCGATGCGGTGATCCGGGAGTTCGCCGATATGGGCGTCAAGCGTTTCGTCGCCCTGCGCGGCGATCCGGCCGAGGGCGTCGGCGCGGCCTACCGGCCGCATCCGGAAGGCTATGCCAATGGCGCCGAACTGGTTGATGCGCTGAAGGGCGCCGGCGATTTCGACATATCGGTCTCGGCCTATCCGGAAAAGCATCCGGAAAGCCCGGATTTCGCCACCGACTTCGATATGCTGAAGCGCAAGGCCGACAACGGAGCGACGCGGGCGATCACCCAGTTCTTCTTCGACAACGATCTCTATGAGCGCTATGTCGAGCGGGCACGGCGGGCCGGCATCTACATACCCATCGTGCCGGGCATATTGCCGGTGCACAATTTCACCCAGGTCGCCAACTTCTCGGCGCGGTGCGGCGCCTTGGTGCCAGCATGGCTGGCCGAGCGTTTCGATGGGCTGCAGAACGATCCGCAAACGCATGCGCTGGTGGCATCTGCCGTGGCCGCCGAGCAGGTGCTGGACCTTGTCGAGCGCGGCGTCGGCGATTTCCACTTCTATACGATGAACCGGGCCGATCTGGTCTTCGCCATCTGCCACATGATCGGCATCAGGTCGCACGAAGTCGAGGCGGCGGGATCAGCCGCGGCGTAAGGCGGCAAGCTCCTTTTTGAAATGTCAAAGATCGGGGGAATGCAAAAGGCCGGGCAAAATGCCCGGCCTTTTCAAATGGTTTGGAGTATTCGGTGCTGGTCTTCCCCCGCTCAGCGGCCTTATGGAAGGACGCCCATAATGAGGGCGCCGATGAATGCAAACGCAGCACAAATCATCAATGCGTTGATCGGCCTCGTCAGTCCCATATCATAGCCTCCTCTTAAAGAGCTATGGCGAGAGTCTAGGGTCATTTGTGCCACAGGCAAGCAGAAACTTTGCTGCAATGCGACGAGATTGTGGAATTTGCGACCTGCCGTTTGCCGTTAGGCATTGAAACTCTTTGTCAAAAGCCGGCTCGGGACCTGTGAATAATTTGTGGCAAAGCCGTGGCAGCAGCGAGAATGGCAGCGCTACCGCGGCAGAAATCGGAATCGATTTTCGGACCGACTGAAGATTCGGAGCGTCGGAGCGCCCTTTGCATGTCCAACCGGGTGCTGCACGCTATACGAATGCGGTGGGCAACCGGCAGCGTTGTGAGATAGCCAGGACTTGAATTTTCTGCCAATTGGCAGTATATTGTCTGCCAAGTGATGGAGGCCGGAATGAGTGTCGGTTATGCGGTTCGCGATCCTGCAAATCAGGCTTTGCCGGCAAATCTGGCGGATGCCTCGGCACGGGCGCGGCTCACGCCAGCGGCTGTTGCCGGCATCGTCAGGCTCGCAGACATCTGGCATCTGACCAGCACCGAGATCTGTACCTTGATCGGCGACGTGTCGGAGAGAACCTGGTTCCGCATGAAGAAAGGCGAGTGGGAGGGCGTTCTCTCCCAGGATTCGCTGACACGCATCAGCGCCCTGATCGGCATCTTCAAGGGACTGCGGCTTCTGTTCTCCGAAGCGCTTGCCGATGAATGGGTGCGGTTGCCGAACAAAGGGCCGCTCTATGGTGGCCGGCGCCCCCTGGACGTGATGATCGAGGGCGGCATTCCGAAGCTGCTGCAGGTTCGCCAACACATCGACGCTTTGCGCGGTGGACTTTGAATGCAGATCCCGCCGCGCGCTGACATTTCCCAGCGCGACACGATCCGGCTCATTTCGACAGGCAGGCTCAAGGAACCGGTCCTGATGCCGTTGGCCAGGAATCATGGAGATTTGGAGGACCTTGCGGAGCTCGAAGGGGCCACCAGCGGCCGTCTTCAGGCGCAGCAAGGGGGATTGCCCGACCTCGATCCGCGCGAACTGGTTTTCGGGAGGCCGGGCTACACCTTCATCAATGCGGCTTTCGCTTACACCCGTCCGGGCGGCAATCGTTTCAACGATGATGCCAGGGGCGTCTGGTACTGTGGGTTCGATGCGGAAACTGCGCTCGGCGAGGTCTCTTTTCATCTGACGCGCGAGCTTGCCGCAATCGAACGGTTTGAAAACGTCACCGACTACGCGGAGCTCGTTGCCGACTTCATAGGCTCGTTTCACGATCTGCGCGGTGCTGAGTTCAGCAAGGACCCGGTGCTCGATCCGGATACTGCCTTAGCCTATCCTGCCGGTCAGGCGCTGGCGAAGCAACTCCGCAAGCAAGACGCCGCGACCGGTCTTGTGTATCCTTCCGTGAGACATGTCGGCGGGACCTGCCTTGCCGCCTTCCTTCCCGATCTCGTTCAGAATCTCAGGCAAGGCGGTATCTGGCGTCTGGAATGGCAGGGTTCATCTGTTCCCGCGATCACGCCCATATAGCGCACGATCGGGAGCGACAACTTCGCTGCGCCATCTCTAACGCCGCCCGAACAGGCGACCGTCGATGGTGACGAGGCCGAGGGCGATCAGCGCCATGCCGCCGAGCTCGAACAGTTCGAGCCGCTCGCCCAGGAACAGGAAACCGAGCAGGATGGCACTGGCCGGCACGATCAGCGTGACCAGCGAGGCGTTGGTGGCGCCGGCCGAGGCGACGAGATTGAAATAGAGGATGTAGGCGAAGGCCGTCGACAGCAGCGCCAGTGCCAGCACCGCCGCCCAGACCGGCGGCGAGGCCGAAAACAGATTGGCGGCATCATAGGTGAACAGAACGACCGGGATCATAATGATGGTCGAGCAGGTCAATTGGCCGGTGGCAATGACCGGTGACGGCACACCCTTGAAGCGGCGGGCGATCATCAGCGCAACCGCATAGGATAGCGATGCTCCGATGAGCGCGAATTTCGCCCAGACCGGACCGCCGAGCCCGGCGACGAGGCCGGGGCCTATCATCACCGCCGTTCCCGCGATACCGAGGGCGATGCCGGCAAGCTTGTTCCACGACAGCTTCTCGTCGCTGGTCAGGGCGTTGGCGAGGATCAGCGTCCAGAACGGCGTCGTCGAATTGAGCACCGAGGCGACACCGGCGCCAAGCTCGGTCTGGCCGACAAAGATCAGCGAGAAAGGGATGACGTTGTTGGCGAGCGCCAGCAGGAAGAACAGGCCGGCATGCGGCAAGGCGAGGCGAAACGACGGGCCACGGACCGCAAGATAGAGCTGCAACGCGATCGCGGCTATGGTGACGCGGAACAGCACCAGCACCAGCGGCGGAAGTTCCGCTACCGCAATACGGGCAAAGAAGAACGAGCCGCCCCAGATGGCGCCGAGCAGCAGAAGCTGCGCCCAGTCCTTGAGCACCATCGGACCGCGCATCGTGGTGGTGGCAGCTATCGCCATTGGTCGTCCTCCCAGACGAGATGCCTTGCTCTTCAGGCGTCTGTTCACGCCATACCCGATCCGGCCGCAAGGGCCACCCGAAACCTGAGCGATGGCCTAGCTCGCTCATAACCGGCGTGCAGCACCGGCGTAGCGCCGCGAAGCCAGGGCGGCGAGACATAGAATTGTTTTCATTAGCCGCTAGCTTGGATTAATTGTGCGCAGCCTCAGTCAAGGGATTCGTCCATGCAGCGATTCGAAAATGCCCGCGAGGCAGCGCTGGCGCTTCGCCCGGACGATCCGATCTATTGCTTCCGCCCGCAGGTGCTGAAGGCGGACGCCAAACAGTTCATGGGCATGTTTCCCGGCAAGACCGCCTATGCGGTCAAGACCAATGGCGAGCAGATCGTGCTCAACGCCCTGGTCGAGGCCGGCGTCGGTGCCTTCGATGTGGCCTCGCCCGGCGAATTCGCCGCCGTGCGCGCCGTCTCGCCGGACGCCGAGATGCTCTACATGCACCCCGTGAAGGCCCAGTCGGACATCAGGCTGGCGCTGGAAAAATACGCCATCCGCGTCATTTCGCTCGACCATGAGGACGAGGTCACCAAGCTGACCAGGGTGGTGCGGGCGCTCGACATCGATCCGGGCGCCATCACCGTGTTCGTGCGCATCCAGACGAAAGGCTCGGCGGCCTACGAACTGTCGAAGAAGTTTGGCGCCGGACCGGCCAATGCGGTCGAACTGGCCGAACGGCTGAACCGGACGGGCTACAAGGTCGGGCTGTGCTTTCACGTCGGCAGCCAGATCGAGGATCCCGACACCTATGAGCGGGCGCTGGCCTCCGCCGACTGGGTGCGCAACCGCGTCGGCTTCGACGTTGCCGGGCTCGATGTCGGCGGCGGGTTTCCCGCCGAATACGGTCATGATCCGAACAGCCGCAAGCCGGAAATGCCGTCGCTCGGCCAGATCATGTCGCGGCTGTCGGGCGACCTCCAGGAGTACCAGTTCGACCAGATGCCGCTGGTGGCCGAGCCCGGCCGGGTGATCGTGGCGCGCTGCCTGTCGCTGATCGTGCGCGTGCTGCTGCGCAAGGGCAAAAGGCTCTACATCAATGACGGCATCTGGGCGTCGCTGTCGGATTCATGGACCGGCAAGATCACGCTGCCGGCGCGCTTCATCCCCGATCCGGCGATCCGCTCGCGCAATGGCGAGGACAAGACCATCGTGCCGTTCAAGGTCTGTGGCGCGACCTGCGATTCCGTCGACATATTGTCGCGGCCGTTCTGGCTGCCCGAAACAGTCGATACCGGCGACTGGATCGAGATCGGCCATATCGGGGCCTATTCGCTGTCGCTCAGAACACGGTTCAACGGCTTCTATCCCGACACCTTCGTCGAGGTGGCGACGCCGTTCGACGAAGGCGATGCACCGCAGGGGTTCGCCAGCCTGGAGACGATGGCGGATTAGTTAATGGTGGAATGGTGAATAGTGAATAGTGAATAGTGAATAGTGAATAGTGAATAGTGAATGGTGGTAGCTCTGGTGCTCAATGCGGCTCCGGTGCTATTCTTTTCACCATTCACCATTCACCTCCTTCACAGCCTGGCCAGCAGCTCCGGAGTCGGCCAGCCGTCGACCGGCAGGCCCAGACGCATCTGCTCCTTACGGATGGCTTCGCGGGTGTTGGTGCCCAGGATGCCGTCGACGGTGCCCACGTCATAGCCTTTCGCTTCGAGCTTGGTCTGTAGCGCCTTCATCTGGTCGGCGTCGAGGCCGGGTTCGGGGTTGCGCGGATCGAATCGCGGCGCGCCCCCCAGTCGGGCGGCAAGATTTGCCGCGGTCAGGGCATAGGTGAAGGACTGGTTCCACTCGAGATAGACGTCGAAATTGTCGTAGGTCAGGAAGGCTGGCCCCTTGCGACCCATGGGCAGCGCCAGGCCGGCCTTCAGGCCGTTGTCGAGAAGCGGCGTACCGTCGGGCCTGGTAACGCCCCACTGGCTCCATTGCGTCAACGGCAGCTTGTTGGTGCGTCCCGTCTGCTCCCACGGCAAATCGTCAGGCACACGGACTTCCTCGATCCAGGGCTGGTCGCGCTTCCAGCCGCGCGACTGGATCTTGCTGGCCGTGCTCATGATCACGTCCGGCGCGCTGCCGCGCAGGTCGACCAGGCCGTCGCCGTCGCCGTCGACGCCGTGGCCGAGATAGTCGGAAGGCAACATCTGCGTCTGGCCGATCTCGCCGGCCCAGGCACCGGTCACGTCGGCCGGCACCACGCCGCGATCGATCAACATCAGCAGCGGCACGATCTGCGGCCGGAACAGCTGCGGACGGCGGCAGTCATGCGAGAGGCTCACCAGCGCGTTCAGCGTATGAAAATCGCCCTGCACGGCGCCAAAATCGGTCTCCAGGGCCCAGAAGGCGGCGATGACCGGCGCCTGCACGCCGTATTCGCGATCGGCGCGGACAAAGACCTCGGCATATTTTTGCAGATTGGCCGCACCTTGCTTCAGCCGATGCGACGAGATCATGCGGTTCGAGAATTCGATGAAGGTCTGGGTGAAGACGCCCTGGGCGCGGTCGCGTGCCAACGCCTTCTCATCGAGGGTGGCGTTTTCCAGCGCATCAAGGCCGGCAGCGCCGACGCCGGCCGCCCTGGCCTCCGCCGCCACGCCGTGCTTCCATGACTCGAAATCCCCGCCGCATTGCTGTGCCGCGGCCGGCACGGCGGTCTGGAGCAGCGCCGCGAGAAGTCCAAAGCGCAATCGCATCGCTATCCTTCCAAGAAGATTACCGGCGGTTGCAGGCATTCGTCGTTGGCTGTGTCGAAAAGCAGGCGGCAGGCCTGGTGTCAACGGGTGTTCTGCCGCAACCACTTCTTCCACGCGGCTTCGGAGCCGTTGAAGACGCTGATGTCGGCGTTTCCGGCCATGCCCGGCACGACACCCGTTCCGGTATACTGCCAGAAGGTGAAGGGATGGCTGCCGTATTTCTGGCGCGGGTGCCCGGCGACGGAGCGCAGCCAGTAGGGGTAATTGCGGAAGCCCGATAAACCGTTATCTTCGAAGAAATCGACAGACGTGTAGATGATTGGCTTCTTGCCGTAGTATTTTTCGACGATTTCGAGGAACGTGCTCATCTCGCTGCGTACCGTGGCCGGATCGGGCCGCAGCTTACAGGTCGGCGATTTCGGGTTCCATTCCATGTCGAGAACCGGCGGCATCGCCGAGCTGTCTTTGGGCACGTTCTGGATGAACCAGCGCGCCTGGGTAGCGGCCGGCGTGCAAAAGTAGAAAAAATGATAGGCGGCACGGGGGATGCCCGACGCCCTGGTGCGGCTCCAATGCTCGTTGAAAGCTTCATCGAAACGGTCTCCGCCTTCGGTTGCCTTGATAAAGGCGAAGGAGATGCCGCTGGCCCTGGCCGCCGGCCAGTCGATCGATGTCTGGTATTTGGAGACGTCGGTGCCGTGGACGGCATAGCTCCACGGTGCGCCGCTGTCCCATTCATGCGGGTCGGAATCGGCAAAACGCGGCGCGCGTACCGCAACCATCGAGGCGCTGGACGACGACAGCGATGGCGTCAGATCCTCGACTGTCGAGCAGGCACCAAGCAGCGTCAGCGTGATGAGAACCGCGAAACGGCGCATCGCTACTTCCCGAGCCGGTTTCAGCCGGCCGCTGATGGGTCTTTCCGCGGGTGCCCCTCGACCGGGCGCAGCGTGTCTGAAACCGACTTACGCGACGCGCCTGGATCTTCGTTTCATGCATTCCCAAACCGTTACGCAGTTTTGGGACGCATACATTCAAGCCCCGCCGGACGGTCACCCCACAGGATCGCCCGGTCTATCCTAAGCGCGTCGCTTCGACGCGCTTAGCTCTTTTGTCTATGCATGTCGTTGTCCCAAAACCGCTGCGCACTTCTGGGCGACATTCACCTGTGATCGCCGATCATGGTTGATATTCGGTTGACGGCGCTCGACAAGAGCCGCGATTTTGCCGAAACAATGGCGGCAAATCGATGACATAGATCGCGCTCAGGGGAATTCGAAAAAATGCAGATCCTCCTGAAGTTCGTCAAATGGCTGCTCGGCCTGGCTGCGCTGGCCGCCGCGATACTCGCCGGCTGGCTGTATTTCGCGCCGCCGGAACTGATCCGCGTCGGTTCCGGCTATGCCGCCAAGATCGTCTGCTCGAACGTCTTCATCGCCGGGCGAGACGCCGACGACGTGCTCGCCGTCGATGTGCAGGCGCCGGGTCATCCGCTGCTGAAGCTGATGAGAGTGTCGGTGGACAAGGAGAAGGGAACGGTTTCGGCGGGCCTGTTCGGCGCGCTCGGCAAAAGTGTCGCGGTCGCCCGCGACGGGCTCGGCTGCGCCTCGGTTCCCGACGGCGATATTGCCGCCGCCAAGGCTGTCGCCGGAGCTCCACCGACGCCGGCGCCGCTGCCCGATCTGATCTGGCCGGAGGGCGACAAGGCCGATGCCTCGCAGGATCCCGAGGTCGCGAAAGTCCTCGACGATCCAGCCATGACCGGCGCCGGCATGCGGGCGGTGGTGGTGGTCAAGAACGGCCGCATCGTCGCTGAGCGCTATGGCGACGGCTTTTCCGAAAAGACGCCGCTATTGGGCTGGTCAATGACCAAGACGGTGAATGCGGCGATCGTCGGCACGCTGGTGAAGGAGGGCAAGCTAGCGATGACCAACCAGGGTCTGTTCGGTCCCTGGAAGGGAGATGGCCGCGCCGTGATCAGCCTCGCCGATATGATGGCGATGTCGAGCGGGCTGGAATTCAACGAGGATTACGGCGACGTCGCCGACGTAACGCGCATGCTCTATCTCGAACCGGACATGGCGGGCTTTGCCGGATCCAAGCCGCTGACCGGCGAGGTCGGCAAGGTGTTTTCCTATTCGAGCGGCACGGCGGTGATGCTGTCCCGATTGTGGCAGGACGCGATCGGCGACAAGGACAAGGCGCTGGCCTGGCCGAGGACCGCGCTGTTCGATCCGCTCGGCATGCACAGCGCTGTGCTTGAGGCCGACGAGCACGGCACCTTCGTCGGCTCGTCCTATCTCTATGCCACGGCACGCGACTGGGCGCGCTTCGGCCAGTTCCTGCTGCAGGGCGGCGTCTGGAACGGCAAGGAGATTCTGCCCGCCGGCTTCGTCGACTGGATGCGGGAACCGGCAACTGCCTCGAAAGTCTACGGCAAGGGGCAATTGTGGATAGAAGGACCGGGCGACGAAGAAAACCCCGGCGCCGGCACTGCCGCCGGCGTGCCCAAGGACACCTATTGGATGGAGGGGCATGACGGGCAAACGGTCGCCATCATCCCCTCGGAGCAGCTGATTGTGGTGCGGCTCGGCCTGACGCCGCCCAGGCTCGGCTATCGGCCGCAGGTGATGGTGGCGGCGCTGGTCAAGGCGCTGCACTGAGGAATGCGGCGGTCGCAGTCTTGTCTATGCGGCTGTCGCCAAAGGCTTGGCGCGATCAACACGCGCCCGCTCGTCGGGTGAATTCATAACCGTCCAAAGATCGTTACGGCGCTGGACGTTCAACCAGAAATCCGGGCTGTTGCCAAACACCCGCGCCAGAATGAGCGCGGTAGCCGCCGTCACGTTGCGGCGGCCGTTGCACAATTCGTTCACATGCTTGCGCTGGACGCTCATAGCTTCGGCCAAAGCCGCCTGTGTCAGGCCGAGTGGTTGCATGAATTCTTCCGTAAGAATTTCGCCAACCGTTGCTGGCTTGCGTGCGGTCATCAACATGTCTCACCTCACTTATATATAACTGTGGTCGTCGAGATAGATGTCCGACGCCTCGCCCCGGCCCCCGTCCCAGCGGAAGACCAGCCGCCATTGTTTGTTGACACGGATCGAATGGAAGCCTTCGAGATTGCCGCGCAACTTCTCGAAATGGTTGCTGGGCGGCACACGCAAATCCTGATCGATCGCCGCGTCGTCAATCATCTGGAGCTTGCGGAACAAGCGGCTTTCGAGATCGGACGGAATATTGCGGGAATGGGTGTCGTCCACGAAGAAAGCCCGCAGCCATCCATCTCTAAATCCGATGATCATCCCATGCTTCCGGCAAGGAGATAATGTACCACTCCTTGGGTCACATGGCAATGTGTGATTTAGCCAATTAAACTGATGTCAGCCACGGCCCCCATTTAGGATTGGAGCCCCAAAACCTTCCACGCCAAAATTGATATTAGATGGCGATCTTGATCACGGCGAGCCAGCTGTAGCCGCGATAAAGTGTTCTGAATCGAAGGCTTGCACCAACTCTCGCAGATTCCGATTCCAGGACGTCGCGCAGGGCTTCACGCGGCTGGACATGGAATTTTTTCAGCCAGCCGCGCAGCAGCGTGTGGAACCAGCCGGGCAGGGCCTCCTGCTGGCCGAAATCGACGACGTGCAGCGAGCCGCCCGGTGACAGGGCAGCAAGAGCCGCGAACACTGTCTTCTCCCAGCCGGGAATCATCGACAGCGAATACGAGACAAAAATGCGGTCGAAACTTTTGACGCCGAACAGTGCTTTCGCGTCGAAATCGGTGGCGTCGCCGCACGCCAGGGTGACGCGCCCGGAGAGGCCTTCGCGGGCAAGGGCAGCGGTGGCCGTCTCCAGCATCCCGGCCGAAATATCGAGGCCGAAGAAGCGCGCGCCGGGATAGCGGCGGGCGGCGAGGATGATGTTGCGGCCGGTGCCGCAGCCGAGCTCGAGCACGGTGCCGCCGGCCGGCACATCCAGTCCGGCGATAAGCCGGTCGCGGCCGAGCAGATAGTATTTGCGGGTCAGGTCGTAGATATGACGCTGCCAGCGGTAGACGCCGTCCATCAGCTCGGCATGGCTGGCCGGCAAGTCGGTCGTGCTCATCAGGACCGCTTCGCATAGAGATGGAAGCCGCCATAGATGGCCGAGCGGTCGCGCGCCGAAAACTCGCGCGAGGCGTCGTTCTCGTAGCGCCACTGGTCGAGCAGCGAATTCGAGACGCGGCCGGGCAGCAGGCTGGGTTCCGCTGCGGTGCGGAAGATGACGCGGGCGCCGGTTGAGGCGGTTCGGGTGATCTCGGCCCACAACCCGTTGAGCTGGTGGTCGGTCATCCAGTCCTGTGCATCGAGCAGCACGAAGCGATCCACCGAGCCGGCATCCTTGCGGGCAAGGAACTCGATCAGATTGGCGTGGTGGATGGCAACGCGATCGACATTGTTGCGGATCGTCTTGTAGTTGCACTTTTCGAGATAGGCGGGCAGGGCGGCCTCGCCCGGATCAGGGTAGCGGCGGGCGAAAGCCTGCCAGGCGAAATAATTGGTCTTCAGCGGAAAATCGCAGGCGAGCTTTTCCAGTCGTGCCTTCAGCACGCTGGCCATGGTGCCGTCACCCGAGGTGATCAGCGAATCGTACTGGGCCGGCGGAATGCCGAGGCCGAACAACGAGGCTTTTCGTGAGGTCGCCCATTTCAGCAGCGGTTTTTTGAAGACCGGCGCCAGCTCTTCGTCGAAGAAGCGGCGCTGATCGGCGATGCTCTTGGCGTCCATGATGCCGGCCGGGTCGACGCCGAAGAATTTTGCGGTGCGGTGGCCCACGGCGATGAACAGGCCAAGCAGGCCGGTCTGGTAGAAATTGCGGTCGAAGACAGCGATGCGGCGACGGCCGCGCCAGTTGCGGCGCTCCCAATAATGGCGGCTGACCGGGTCGAGATGCGGTGCGATGAAGCGATCGTAGGCCTGTGAATTGTGCCCGGTCCCAGCCGCGCCGAAGAAACGGAACAGGTCGCCCTGCGACGGCAGGTGACGGACGGCTTCGAGCTTCATGCGGTTCAGCGCGATATGGGCAGCGTTGAGGTCGACGGCATCGATCCTTTCCGGCGAGCGGGTGAGATAGGCAAGGATGTTACAGCCGCCGGAGGCAATGGTGACGATGCGGTGGCCCGTCCCGAGCTGCATCGCGTCCATGTCGATTTCGGGGTCTTCCCAGATCTGCGGATAGACGAGGCCGGAGAACAGGAAGGCGAACAGGCGCTCGGAGAGGCCAGCTTTCGACAGCGGGCGGTTCTGGTAGACGGCCTTGCCGACTTCCTTGCCGCGGCGAAAAACCAGGTCCCCAGAAATGTCCGTCATGGCAAGGCGATTCCCCGTTTGCGTTGCCGCAAGCGGGTAGCGCAGGGTGATGACAGGCCGGTGACAGCCTGTTGACGCGAGTTCAGGCCTTGCCAAATCCACCTGGGGTCGGGGTCGTCACGATGACCGCCTCGCCAGCGTCGAGGATGGTCTGATCGCAGGCTTTCAGCGTCTCGATCGCGCCGGTCTTGCGGCGGACCTTGGTCGAACCGGCCTCGCCATCGCCGCCTCCGTCCAGTCCCCGCGGCGGGCGGTTGCCATGCGAGGACAGGATCGCGCATTCCATTTTTTCGAGGAAGCGGATAGTGCGCCTGGTGCCGTCGCCGGCATTCCATTTGCCTTCGCCGCCGGAGCCTTCGCGGATATGAAAATCCTCCAGCAATACCGGGAAACGCAGTTCCAGCACTTCCGGATCGGTCAGGCGCGAATTGGTCATATGGGTGTGGACGCCGGAGGTGCCGGCAAAACCGCGGCCGTCGTTCATCCGGCCGGCCGGCGAGCCCGAGCAGATCGTCTCGTAATACTGGTACTGCTTGTTGCCGAAGGTGAGATTGTTCATCGTGCCCTGCGCATTGGCCATCGCGCCCATGGCGCCGAATAGCGCGTTGGTGACGTGTTGCGAGGTCTCGACATTACCGGCGACGACTGCCGCGGGATAGGCGGGTTTCAGCATCGAGCCGTCGGGAATGATGATGTTGATCGGCCGCAGACATCCGGCATTCATAGGGATGTTGTCTTCGACCATGACGCGGAAGGCATAAAGCACAGCGGCTCGGGCGACCGGCTCTGGCGCATTGAAATTGTTCTTCATCACCGGCGACGTTCCGGTGAAGTCGACGGTCGCTTCGCGCTTCCGCCGGTCGACCGATATCTTCACCTTGATCATTTGGCCGGTGTCGGTCGGATATTCGTATTCCGAACTGTCGGGCAGCCGCTCCAGAACGCGGCGCACGCTTTCGGCGGCATTGTCCTGGACATGGCCCATATAGGCTGCGACCACATCGAGGCCGAAATGCGCGACCATCTTGCGCAGCTCGGCGACGCCCTTTTCGTTCGCGGCGATCTGCGCCTTGAGGTCGGCGATGTTCTGGTGCGGATTGCGCGCCGGGTAGGGGTGGTCGGTGAGCAGCGTCTCCAGGTCCTTCTCGCGGAACCGGCCGCGATCGACGATGCGGAAATTGTCAAACAGCACGCCTTCCTCGTCGACGGTTGTGGCAAGCGGCGTCATCGAGCCGGGCGCGGTGCCGCCGATGTCGGCATGATGGCCACGCGAGGCGACGTAGAAGAGGATCTTCGGCGATTGGCCGATCTCCCCCCTTGTGGGGGAGGTGGCGGCGAAGCCGCCGGAGGGGGTCGTTGCGGCAGTGCTCGACGCACTTGTGGTGCCTTCTGCGAAGACCCCAACCGGCCGCTTCGCGGCCACCCTCCCCTCAAGGGGGAGGGAAAACACCGGCGTCACCACTGTGATATCAGGCAGATGGGTGCCGCCATTGTAAGGCGCGTTCAGCGCAAAGACGTCGCCGGGACGGATGTCGCCGGAGTTGAGCCGGATGATGGTTTCCACCGAGCGGTCCATCGAGCCGAGATGCACCGGCATATGCGGCGCGTTGGCGACCAGCGCGCCATTCCGGTCGAAAACGGCACAGGAGAAGTCGAGGCGCTCCTTGATATTGACCGAATAGGCGGTGTTCTGCAGCGTCACGCCCATCTGCTCGGCGATCGACATGAACAGGTTGTTGAAAACCTCCAGCATCACCGGATCGGCTTCGGTGCCGAGTGCGGCGTGTCGGCGCTTCTTCTCGACGCGCCGCATCAATACGTGGTTCTTGGCGGTGATCTCGGCCTGCCAGCCCGGCTCGACGACGATGGTCTGGTTAGGCTCGATGATCAAAGCGGGGCCGGCGATCTTGTTACCAGGCTTCAGCGTTTCGCGAGGGAAAATGCCGGCGTCGCGCCAGACGCCGTCGACAAAGATTTTCCGGTTCCCGGAAGGATTTGCGGCCATGTATTCAACAACTGAATCGCTTTCGTCGCGGCCGGTGCCGCCGGTATCGGTACCTTCGACGCCGATCGACTCAACGATCATCGGCTTGTCGTCATAGACGAAACCGAACTGTGCCTTGTGCGCCGATTCGAAGTCCGCCTTGGCCTGCGCAATCGAGCCGTGCCCGAAGTTCACAGGCAGCGCGGTATCGGTGCCGTCGTAGCGGATCTGCAGCACCGGTCTCGAGACGACCGCGTCTTCGCTGATGCCTTGCGCGGCGAGTTCGTCGATGACGGCTTTGCGCAGCGTTGCGATGAGTTCATCGATCGCTGGCCCGGAATTGTCCGCCAGCGGCTTCAGCAGCGCCTGCTGGCGTGACGCAAATACAGAGGATAGGCCGATGCCGTATGCCGAGAGCAGCCCTGAGAAGGGATGGATCAGCACCGCCTCCATGCCGAGCGCATCGGCGACCAGGCAAGCGTGCTGGCCGCCGGCGCCGCCGAAGCAGTTCAGGAGGTATTCGGTGACATCGTAGCCGCGCTGCACCGAAATCTTCTTGATGGCGTTGGCCATGTTTTCGACGGCGATGGTGATGAACCCTTCGGCGACGGTTTCCGGTGAGCGGCCGTCGCCGATCTCGGCGGCAAGTGCGGTGAATTTTTCGCGAACCGTCTGGACGTCGAGCGGTTCGTCCTGGCCCGGTCCAAAAATAGCCGGGAAGAACTCGGGCTGCAGTTTGCCCAGCATGACATTGGCGTCAGTGACGGCCAGCGGGCCGCCGCGCCTATAGGCGGCCGGGCCGGGGTTGGCGCCGGCCGAATCCGGCCCGGCGCGAAAGCGGCCGGCCTCGTAATGCAGGATCGAGCCGCCACCTGCAGCGACGGTGTGGATGCGCATCATCGGCGCGCGGATGCGCACGCCGGCGACCTCGGTGTCGAAGGCGCGCTCGTAGTCGCCATCGTAATGGGCGACATCGGTGGAGGTGCCACCCATGTCGAAGCCTATGACTTTGCCGAAACCGGCGAGTTTTGCCGTCTCAACCATGCCGACGACGCCGCCGGCCGGGCCGGACAACAGCGCGTCCTTGCCCTGGAACATTTCGGCGGCGGTGAGGCCGCCCGACGACATCATGAACATGAGGCGAGGGCTTTCCCTCCCCCTTGAGGGGAGGGTGGCGGCGAAGCCGCCGGGTGGGGTCGGCTCGACTGGGTTCGACCTACTCTCCCCCCTTGAGGGGGAGATGGCCGCAAAGCGGCCAGAGGGGGTCCTGTCAGAAGGCACCACAGGGGCGTCGAGCACTGCCGCAACGACCCCCTCTGTCGGCTCCGCCGACATCTCCCCCTCAAGGGGGGAGAGGACGCCCAGTTCCTTTGCCACTCTTTGCACATATCTCGACAGGATCGGCGACAGGTAGGCGTCGACCACCGTGGTGTCGCCGCGGCCGACCAGTTTGATCAGAGGCGAGACCTCGTGGCTGACTGAGACCTGCGAGAATCCGAGCTTTCGACAGACTTTGGCGACCGCCTTTTCGTGCTCGGGATGTTTCCAGGCATGCATGAAGACGATCGCGACCGCATCGATGCCATCCGCCTTGGCTTGCTCAATAGCCGGGCGTACCGAAGCAATGTCGAGCAGGCGCTCGACACTGCCGTCGGCGCGAACCCTTTCGTCGATCTCGACGACACGCTCATAGAGCTGTTCGGGAAGGATGATCTGCTTGGCAAAGATATCGGGCCTGGCCTGATAGGCAATCCTCAGCGCATCGCGGAAGCCTTTGGTGATGAGCAGCAGCACACGGTCGCCCTTGCGCTCGAGAAGCGCATTGGTGGCAACCGTGGTGCCCATCTTGACATCGCCGATCAGAGCGGAGGGGATTGGAGCGCCGGGTTGGACGCCGAGCAAATCGCGAATGCCCTGGATGGCAGCGTCGGCATAGGCTTCGGGATTTTCCGAAAGGAGTTTCCTTGGATGCAGCCCGCCTTGCGGGTCACGGCCGATGACATCTGTGAAGGTGCCGCCACGGTCGATCCAGAAATCCCATTTTGCAGTCACTGCGGCGGCTCCCGGGATTTTTCCCTGTTCGATCTGTTAGCTTGCGAGGCCCTAACCGGCAATCGTCAAATGATTGGAATAAGTTACAGGCAGAAATGCAACGTTACGAAACTCATGCGCAGCTTACGCATTGTGTCCTCGACCGCCGCCGGTAACGGAGGCGTGATTAGAGGAGAGATATCATGAAGAAACTCATTCTTGCGTCGGTGTCGGCGCTTGCGTTGCTTGGCCTTGCCGCCTGCAGCAACAGCGGCACCGACAACACCACGACGCAGAGCACCAACCCGCCGGCATCCGACCAGACGATGAAACCGGCTGCTCCTGACGCAAACAAGCCGGCCGAGCCGGCTCCGGCTCCGGCGCCTGCGCCGGCTGCTCCGGCTCAGTAGTCAATGTGACAACCAAGGAAAGGCTGGCCTCACAGGCCGGCCTTTCTGCTGCTTACGATACCAGCGCCTGGCGGCCGAGTGCGACGACGTGAGCGCTGGCGCCAGCCGCCTCAGGCATTGCGCCAAATCGATTGGGCCAGCCCCTGCGGCACTGTCTTGGCTTGATAGCGATGGGTGGTTGGTCCTATGAAGCCCCCATGTCGATTTGGGACCGCCTTGGCGACTTCGTCACACGCGTTTCATCTTCAGCGTCGTCAGGCGTCGCCGAAGTGGTCGAGGCCGTGCGCACGGTTTTCTCCGGCGATGCCGATCTGCGCCGGCGCGTCGCCTTCTCGGTGGCGATGATCGCCCTGTCGGCCAAGATGGCCAAGGCAGACGGCATCGTCACGCAAGACGAGGTGCGCGCCTTCCAGGAAATATTCGAGCTGCCGAAGGAACAGAGGCGCAATGTGGCGCGGCTCTACGATTTGGCCAAACGCGACATTGCCGGTTTCGAGACCTATGCCGAGCGGATGGCGCAGCTTTGCGGTTCGGGCCATTCGAACTGCCTGATGCTCGAGGATATACTCGACGGGCTGTTCCACATCGCCAAGGCCGACGGGCTGGTGCATGAGCGCGAGGGCGAATTCCTGCATCGCATCGCCGAGATATTCCGCATCGATGAGGCGCATTACCAGAGCATCCTGGCCCGGCATGTCGATCTGGGTGCCGCCGATCCCTATGTTGTGCTCGGCATCGAGCGCGGGAAGCCGTTCGAGGAGGTCCGCAGGCGCTACCGCAAGCTGGTCTCCGACAATCATCCGGACCGGCTGATCGCACGCGGCCTGCCGCAGGAATTCATCAAGATCGCGACGACCAGGCTGGCGGCGATCAACGCGGCCTATGAAATGATCGAGCGAGGCCTGCGGCACGCATGAGCGGCTTTCCGCCCGATGAGCCGAGCGCCGAGGTCAGGGTATCGCCGAATTTCGGACCACGGCGCGGGACGCTCGGACCCGATATGATCGTGCTGCACTACACCGGCATGGCTACCGGCGCCGGTGCCGAGGCATGGTTGTGCGATCCGGCAAGCGAGGTCTCGTCGCACTACCTGGTCCATGAGGACGGCCGCATTGTTCAGATGGTAAGGGAAAGCGACCGCGCCTGGCATGCCGGCAAGAGCTCGTGGTTCGGACAGAGCGACATCAACTCCTGTTCGATCGGCATCGAGATCGTCAATCCGGGGCATACGCTCGGCTATCGCAACTTTCCAAAACCGCAGATCGGTGCGGTGATCGGCCTGTGCGCCGGCATCATCGAGCGCCATTCCATTCCGGCGCAGCGGGTGCTTGCCCATTCCGACGTGGCACCGGGGCGCAAGGTCGATCCAGGCGAGAAATTTCCATGGAAGGCCTTGTTTGCCGTCGGTATCGGCCATGTTGTGCCGGCAGCACCGATCCGGCGCGGCGCCGTGCTGAAGCCAGGCGATACCGGCGCCGAGGTAGAGGCGCTGCAGTCGATGCTGGCGCTCTATGGTTATGGCGTCGAGATCACCGGCGCCTTCGATCGGCAGACCGAAATCGTGGTAGAGGCATTTCAGCGGCATTTCCGGCAGCGCCTGGTCGATGGCATGGCTGATGGATCGACGATCCGCACGCTGGAAAGGCTGCTCGCTTCCGTAAGGATAGCCTCTCTCAAATAATCTTTTGCCAGCTTAAAAATTACAATCTGTTACTCAAAGTGACTTGCGTCGCCTTCTTTGGCGCCAATTCCGTCGTCAAAGGCGATCCGTACAGATTGTCGGACGTCTATCCCCCCAAATGTTCCGATGTTGATTGAGGGTATCTGCGCGAAGTTCTTTGTGCAGATCAAACAGAACAGGATCACATGCAGAAATTGACCGTTTTAACGGCAGCCATTGCTGCCGGCGTAATGACTTTTGCCTTCAGTGCGGCAAACAGCGCACCGCTGAGCCAGCGGGCCGATCAGGGCTTCAGTGCCGCAGCCGGCAAAACCGCCGTGCCGAAAGCCACCCGTGGTGCAAAAGTAGAGAAGACCGCCACCGCAAAAGTGGAACAAGCAACCGCGGTAAGGACGAAAAAGCCGGCCCCTGCGAAAAAGCCAACCGCTGCAAGAAAGACAATCTCAAAACACTATGTGAAGCGTAACCGCAAAAGCATCGACCACATGGCAACGGCGTCAGTCGCTCCGAAGAGCAGGCCAGCGCCTCAGGCGGTGGTAGTCGGCGCCAGCGGACAGTATTCGGCGATCATTGCGCGTTATGCCGCCAGCTATGGCGTCCCGGTGTCGCTCGCCAACGCCGTCATCAAGATCGAAAGCAACTACCAACCGAACCAGGTCGGCAGCGCCGGCGAGATCGGCCTGATGCAGATCAAGCCGGCGACGGCGCGGATGATGGGCTATAGCGGTTCGGTTCAGGGCCTCTATGATCCAGATACCAACATCAAATACGGCATGAAGTACCTCGCCATGGCGCGGGATCTCGGCGGCGGCACGACCTGCGGCACGATCCTGAAATACAATGCCGGCCATGCCGCCACACGGATGAACCCGGTGTCCGCAGCCTATTGCGGCAAGGTCAAGGTCCAGCTGGCTGCACTTGGAGCGCCCGCCTGACAAGCGACAACTTGCTTTTTCGTTTGCGTTTTCGGGCCTGAACCCCTTTATACGCCTTGCCAGCTGGCCGGGCGGCCGCACCCGCGAAGCCGAAAGGCTGCGGGTGAGGAAAGTCCGGGCTCCATGGAGACACGGTGCCGGTTAATGGCCGGCGGGGGCGACCCCAGGGAAAGTGCCACAGAAAGCAAACCGCCACGATCCAATCGTGGCAAGGGTGAAAGGGTGGGGTAAGAGCCCACCGCGCGACTGGCAACAGGAGCGGCACGGTAAACCCCACCGGGAGCAAGACCGAATAGGGGCGGTGCGGGGGGAAACCCTCGAGGGCTGTTTCCGGCTCACCGTCCGGGTAGGTTGCGTGAGGCGTATGGCAACATGCGCCCAAGATGAATGGCCGCCACGTTCTCGCCGTGTAAGCGGCGAGGGCCATACAGAACCCGGCTTACAGGCCAGCTGGCAGTTTTCCCCGATAAAAGGAAATCTCCTGATATCAGCAGGTTGCGTCTTCGGGCGCAGCCGTTGGTTCAGTTTTCGACCCGCAATTAAGCGCGGCATTCCTTGAAAATGGTGCGATTAAATCGTACCATTTGGATGACGGTATTCAGGAGCGCGTCATGGGACAGGTCGATAAACGCAGCATCACGCTGTCGCCGGAATTGGCGGCGGTGGTCGACGACGTGGTCGCCGCCGGCGAATATGCCTCGGCGAGCGAGGTGATCCGCGACGCGCTGCGGCAATGGAAGGACCGGCGCGACCTGCTCGGCTACACGGTCGAGGAATTGCGCAAGCTGGTGCAGGAAGGGATCGACAGCGGGCCGGGGCTGGACGGGCCGCCAATCATGGAACGGCTGCGCGCCAAATATCTGAAAATGACCGGAACCAAAGGCCTTGAGGAGTGAAATACCGCCTGCTTCCTCAGGCATTGATCGACCTCGAAGCCATCGGCGACTACATTGCCGAACAGAATCCAAATGCGGCGGTTCGGCTCGTGGATCTCTTGCAAAGGCGGTGGGATTTGCTGACCCTGCACCCCTTCTCAGGTGCGCCGCGCGAAGACATCGCAACCGGAATCCGTCACCTGATCGTCGGCGAATACCTCACCTTGTATCGTGTCCGCGAAGAGGCGATCGAAATCATTCGCGTGCTGCACGGCCGGCGCAAGATCGACGCCGACGATCTAAGTTCGTGATTGCCGATTCAGCCACCGATTGCGTCCAGCGACGCCTCGATCGCCTGCCAAAGCTCTTCCACCGGCTCGCAGCCGATCGACAGGCGAACGAAGCCGGGGGGAACGGCATCTCCCCTTTTTGATCGCCGTTCGGCCGAAGTGTGTACGCCGCCGAACGAAGTCGCTGCCTGCATCAAGGCGCAGTTGTTGATGAAATCCTCGGCCTTGTCCTCCGAGGCGAGCACGAACGAGATGAGAAAGCCGAAGCGCTCCATCTGGGCGCGGGCAAGATTGTGCGATGGATCGCTCTCCAGTCCCGGAAAGCGCAAGCCGCTGATCGCGCGATGGTTTTTCAGTCGTCGCGCTATTATTTCGGCGGAAGCGCACATGCGGTCGAAGCGCACGTCCAGCGTTTCGAGGCCGCGATGCACCAGCCATGCCTCGAACGGCCCGGGGATGGCGCCCGACGTCTCGCGCCAGTCGGTCACCCTTGAGATAATGTCCGCGTCGCGGCTGGCGACATGGCCGAACAGCACGTCGGAATGGCCGTTTGGTGCCTTGGTGTCGGCGGCAATGACGATGTCTGCGCCGAGATCGAGCGGGCGCTGGCCGAAAGGCGTCATCGTCGTGTTGTCGACCACAAGCCCCGCACCCGCTTTGTGCACGGCTTCGGCGACGGCTGCGATGTCGCATATATCCAGTCCCGGGTTGGCGGGCGTTTCGACGAAGGCAAGCCGGTATCCGTCGAAGCCGCCGTCGAGGAAGCTCGACGTCGGCCGGACATCGTAAGTGACGTCGAAGGACTTGAGGAAGCGCTCTGCCAGCGCTCTCGTCGTGTGATAGCCGTCGGACGGCAGCAGGATACGGTCGCCGGCTTTGAGCAGGCCGAAAAATACCGCCGAGATGGCAGCCATCCCCGAGGGAAAGGCGACGCATGGGGCGTCTTCCAGATGCGCCAGCATGTGCTCGACCGCATCCCAGGTTGGATTGCTGAAGCGGCCATATTGATCATAGCCGGTGGCGTCGCCGGGCGCATGAAAGATGGCGGCCATGGTCAGGGGCAAGGGGATCGGGTCGCCCTTGGCCAGCCCGCCGCGGCGCAGATGGGGAAGTGCCGCGGCGCGTGACTTGGCTGTTTCGGACATGGTTTCAACCTCGTTACTGACCGGAAAAGGACATGCCGAGGCTATGCGCGGCAGCGATCCGCAGCAAGCCGGCTCCGGTTGGGCCACACGGCTCTAAACGCTTCGTTAGGCTTAATAGACGATAAAGACGGGAGTGCCGTCAAAGCTGCTCTCCCCAGTCGTGGCAGGCGCGTTTTGAAGACTGTTCCCGTTGACGCCCATAACACCCCATGATATCCCATTCCGATACTCAAGCCTTCGTTTCGTGTCAGGGTGAAGCGTACGCCAATCGGGCAGCCGCGGCGGCTGCGCGTTTGCCTGCGTTCGCCCGTTATAACGAAGTGGGTTTTGGACGCCGACCGGGCTGGGGCGGCGCGGACAGGAAGATGCAGAGGGGTGCGGCGGCGCAAGCGGCCGTAACGCGTAATGGACCGGTTTCTGTCGAACGCGGTGAACAGGATCGATGCGAAGGGACGGGTGTCCGTGCCGGCGCATTTCCGTGCCGTTGTGCAGAAACGCGGCTATTCGGAACTTTATGCGCTACGCTGCCTGGATCGCCCGGCGATGGATGTCGGTGGGCTCGACCTGCTCGATCGCTACGAGCAGCGTATCGCCCAGGAAGACCCGTTCCTGCAGACGGCGGACGACATGTCGTTCTTCTGCCATGGCGATGGAACGTTTCTGAAGCTCGACCAGGACGGCCGTATCACGATGAGCGATTTCATTCGCGAGCATACCGGCATTTCAGCGGAAGTGGCCTTCGTTGGCCGCGGCAATTTCTTTCAGATCTGGGAGCCGGGACGGCTCAGCGCCTATGGGACGGAAGCACGCGCCCGGCTTTTGCAACTTCGGCAGGGGACGAAGCCCGGGGAGCGGCCGGAATGATGGCGGGCGACGGCGATGAAGTTCATGCCGCTGGCGGACCAGCCCGTCACATTCCGGTCCTCCTTGCCGAAGTTCTGGAGGCGCTGGCGCCGACAAAAGGCGAGGTGATCGTCGACGGCACGTTCGGTGCCGGCGGCTACACGAAGGCCATTCTGGCAAGCGGAGCCTCGGTCGTCGCCATCGACCGCGATCCGGATGCGATCGCGGCGGGGCGGGCCCTTGAACAGCAGTCCGGCGGCAAGCTCAGGCTTGTCCAGGCACCGTTCTCGACGCTCGACGAACAGGTTGAAAGTGCCGATGGCGTCGTGCTCGACATCGGCATCTCCTCCATGCAGATCGACCAGCCGGAGCGCGGCTTTTCGTTCCGGGCCGATGGGCCGCTCGACATGCGCATGGCGCAGGCGGGCCTGAGCGCCGCCGACGTCGTGAACACCTTCAAGGTGGGCGATCTTGCCCGCATCTTCGGTTTTCTCGGCGAGGAACGCCATGCCGGGCGCATCGCCCGCATGATCGAGAGCCGTCGCGAAAAACGCCCCTTCGAGCGCACGCTCGATCTTGCCGATGCCATCGAGACGCATATCGGTCGCGCGCCAAAGGACAAGATCCATCCGGCCACCCGCGTTTTCCAGGCGCTGCGCATCTTCGTCAATGACGAACTCGGCGAACTGGCCAAGGCACTGTTTGCCGCAGAGCGCGTGCTGAAACCGGGCGGGCGGCTTGTCGTGGTGACCTTCCATTCCCTGGAGGACCGCATCGTCAAGCGCTTCATCGCCGACAGAGCCGATTCAGCGACCGGATCGCGGCACCTGCCCGAGGCGCAGGCGCGCACCGCCACCTTCACCAAGAAGGGCGGCGGCGTGACGCCTGGCGATGCCGAGATAACGGCAAATCCGCGGGCGCGCTCGGCAAGGCTGCGCGCTGCGATCCGTACAGAGGCGCCGGCGCGCGCCGGCGATTTTTCGATTTTCGGCCTGCCAAAACTGCCTGGCCCAAAGCTTCCCGGCGCCGATCGACCGGGAGAGAGGTGAGCACGTGTTTCGTACCAGCGACATAGTCCTGATCGCCGTGATGGTTTCGGCGGCCGCCCTGACCTACAAGACCAAGCGCGAGGCCGAGGAGCAAATGGCGGCAGTGCACAAGATCCAGGCGCAGATCCGTTATGAGGAGGACACGATCGACCTGCTCAAGGCGGACTGGAGCCTGCTTACCCAGCCGTCGCGCCTGCAGAAGCTCACCGAAATCTACAAATCGCAACTCGGACTCGAGCCGGTCAATGCGCGGCAGATCGTCGGGCTGGACGATCTGCCGGCGAAACCCGTCAATATCGAGGACCTTTCATCGCAGCGGCTGGGCGGCATGGCCGATATCGGCGGCAAGGATCCCGTGGTGACCGGAGGCGTCGTCCAATGATCACCGGATTTCCAATGGCTGCCAGATTTCCAAAGATTGGCAGGCTGCTGAAGCGCGGTTCGAAGCCCGGTGCAGGCGGATCAATCGTGGTCGAAGGTGCCCGCAAGGCGACCGGTGGCAAGGGCAGGACCCGCATCGTCATGACGATGGCAGTGTTCTTCGGCATCTATTCGACCATTGCCGGGCGGCTGGTCTATCTGGGTTTCCAGAATCCCGACCTGTCGGGCGGCCCGCAGAGCCGGGTGACGGCATCGCGACCCGACATCGTCGACCGTAACGGCGAAGTGCTGGCGACCGACATCAAGACCGCGTCGCTGTTTGCCGAACCGCGCCGCATCGTCGATGCCGACGAGGCGATCGAAAAGCTGTCGACGGTGCTTCCCGAGATCGACTACGAGCAGACATACAACAAGCTGAAGAGCGGCGCCGGGTTCGTCTGGCTGCAGCGTCAACTGACGCCGAAGCAGCAGGCCGACATCATGCAACTCGGCATCCCCGGATTCGGCTTTCGCACCGAAAAGCGCCGGTTCTATCCGGCCGGCGAAACCTCGTCCTACATTGTCGGCCTCACCAACATCGACAATCAGGGCATCTCCGGCATGGAGAAATACATCGACGAACAAGGCTTGAGCGACCTTCAGGCGTCGGGTCTGGCGGTGGCCAAGGATTTGAAGCCGGTGCAGCTCTCGATCGACCTGCGCGTCCAGCATATCGTGCGCGATGAGGTCGCCACCGGCATGGAAAAGTACCACGCGATCGCGGCGGGCGCCGTCGTGCTCAACGTCAAGACCGGCGAGGTGCTGGCGATGGCGTCGGTTCCGGATTTCGATCCGAACAACCCCTATAACGCGCAGGACAAGGACCGGCTCAACCGTATGTCGGCCGGCCTCTATGAAATGGGGTCGACCTTCAAGAGCTTCACCACCGCCATGGCGCTCGATTCCGGCAAGATAACGCTGCAAAGCCGTTTCGACGCGTCGCGCCCGATCAGGATCGGCCATCAAACCATCCATGATTTCCATGGCAAGGGCCGGGTACTGTCGGTGCCGGAAGTGTTCATCTACTCCTCCAATATCGGCTCTGCCAAGGAAGCCGAAGCGGTTGGCATCGACGGACACCGCGAATTCCTGCATCGCCTGGGAATCCTCGAGAAGATGCAGACCGAACTGCCGGAAGTGGCTCGGCCGACCGAGCCCAAGGTCTGGAAGCAGGTCAATTCGATCACCATCGCCTTCGGCCACGGTGTATCGACGACGCCGCTGCAGACAGCGGTCGGCTGCGCCGCGCTGATGAATGGCGGCTATCTGATGGACCCGACCTTCCTGCCGCGCACGCAGGAGCAGGCGATGGCGGTGGCCAAGAAAGTGGTCAGCGACAAGACGGTCGAGGGCATGCGCTATCTCTATGCACTCAATGCCGAAAAGGGATCCGGCCGCAATGCACGGGTGCCAGGATACCGGGTGGGCGGCAAGACGGGAACGGCGGAGAAGGTTGTCAACGGCCGTTACTCGAAGGAAAAGAATTTCAACGCCTTCGTTGCGGCTTTTCCGATGGACGATCCGCAATACATAGTGCTTACGATCGCCGACGAACCGAAGCCGGAAAAGCCCGGCATGGGTGGTACGGCCGCCTCGAACGCGGGCATCATGGCTGCAAACATCATCCGACGTGCGGCTTCCATGCTTGGCGTGAAGCCAGATTTCAGCCATGAAAATGGTGCAACGCTGGTTTCCTATCAGTGATTCTTGGGGCGCGCCGGCAACTGCGCGCTATTTTGTTGCGATGAACGGGGTTCGATGAAGCTGAAAAATCTAGCCGGTATCCTGCCTGTCGAGGGGACAGCTTCCTTCGACATGGAGGTTACAGGGATTTCGTCGGATTCCCGCCAGGTAACACGGGGCGTCGTCTTTTTCGCGCTCACCGGCTCCAAGGCGGATGGCGCAGCCTACGCAGCCGATGCCGCAAGCCGCGGCGCTGCCGCGATCGTGGTCGGCAAAGGCAGTGCGGTCGCCGGGCTGCCAGTCCCGGTTCTTGTCGTAGACGATCCGCGCCTTGCACTGGCGCTGAGTGCTGCACGTTTTTTCGGCATGCAACCGCAAACCATGGTCGCGGTGACCGGAACCAGCGGCAAGACCTCGGTCGCCGCATTCACCCGGCAGATATGGGAGCAGGCGGGTTTTGCCGCCGCCTCGATCGGCACGACCGGCGTGGTGGCGCCGGGCCGCAACGAATATGGCTCGCTGACCACGCCGGATCCGGTGGCACTGCACAGGCTGCTCAAGGAGCTGGCGCAGGCCGGCGTCACCCACGCCTCGATGGAAGCGTCCAGCCATGGCCTCGACCAGCGCCGGCTCGACGGCGTCAAGCTCGCGGCCGGCGGCTTCACCAATCTCGGCCGCGACCATATGGACTATCATCCGACGGTCGAGGACTATCATCGCGCCAAATTGCGTCTGTTCGACGCGCTGCTGCCGAAGGGCGCGCCGGCGGTCATCTTTGCCGACGACCCGTGGTCGGAGCCGACGATCAAGGCGGCGCGGGCAGCGGGACTGAACGTGCTGACGGTCGGCCGCCACGGCGATTTCCTGCGGCTGAAGCGGGTCGAGCACGAGCGCCACCGCCAGCGCGCCGAGGTCGAAGCGGACGGCGTTCTCCACGAAGTCGACTTGCCGCTGGCCGGCGACTTCCAGATTGCAAATGCGCTGGTGTCGGCCGGCCTCGCCATTTCGACTGGAACATCTGTTGCCAAGGCGTTGATGTCGCTGGAGAAATTGAAGGGCGCGCCGGGACGGCTCGACCTTGTCGGGACGGCCGCCAACGGCGCGCCGGTCTATGTCGACTACGCGCACAAGCCGGATGCGCTGGAAAACGTGCTGGCTTCGGTGCGCCCCTTTACCACCGGCCGCGTCATCGTCGTATTCGGTTGCGGCGGCGACCGGGACCGAGGCAAGCGGCCGATCATGGGCGAGATCGCCACAAGGCTGGCCGAGGTGGTCATCGTCACCGACGACAATCCCCGCTCGGAAGTACCCGAGACGATCCGCGCCGCGATCCTGGAAGCCGCACCTGGCGCCATCGAGATCGGCGACCGGCGCAAGGCCATCCACGAGGCGGTCGGGATGCTTCACGCTGGCGACACGCTGATCGTGGCCGGCAAGGGCCATGAGGAAGGCCAGACCATCGGCACCGAGACGCTGCATTTTTCCGATCATGAGGAAGTTCGCTCGGCGCTGCGGGAGCAAGCGGCGTGAGCTATCTGTGGACCTCCGAGGCGCTGGTTGCCGCCATGGATGGCCGGCCGCTCGGTCCGATGCCTGAAGCCATCGCCGGCATTTCCATCGACAGCCGCAGCCTGCAGCCGGGAGACGCTTTCTTCGCCATCAAGGGCGAGGCCATGGACGGCCATGATTTCGTCACCGCCGCCATCAAGGCGGGCGCCGGCGTGCTGGTCGTCGCCGAGGGCAAGCTGCCGTCGCTGGGGCGGCTGACTGCACCGATGATCGTCGTGGAGGACGTGCTTGTCGCTCTGGAAAAGCTCGGCGTTGCGGCGCGCGCACGCTCAAAGGCCAGGGTCATTGCCGTGACCGGATCGGCGGGCAAGACCACCACCAAGGAAGCGCTACGCCACGCTCTCTCCGCGGTCGGTACGGTGCATGCTTCGGCCCAGTCGTTCAACAATCACTGGGGCGTGCCGCTGACGCTGGCGCGCATGCCCCAGGATTGCGACTATGCCGTCTTCGAGATCGGCATGAACCATCCCGACGAGATCCGGCCGCTGGTCAAGATGGTCCGGCCGCATGTCGCCATCGTCACGTTGATCGCGGCCGCTCACCTCGGCTTCTTCCGCAACCTGGACGAGATCGCCAAGGCCAAGGCAGAGGTTTTCGAGGGACTGGAACCCGGTGGCGCCGCCCTTCTCAACCGCGACGATGCGCGCTGGAAGCTGCTGGAGAAGATGGCCAAAGAGGCCGGCGTCGAGCATGTCTACGGGTTCGGCGAGAACGCCCGGGCGACCTTCAAACTGATCAAATGCGAGCTCAATGCCGATCACTCGGTCATCACCGCCAAGATTGGCGGGCACGAGATTGTCGCCAGGATCGGCGCGCCGGGCCGCCATATGGTGCAGAACGTGCTCGCGGTGCTTGGTGCCGCGCATCTGGTCGGCGCCGACGTTAACAGGGTTGCGCAGGCGCTGGCCGATCTTTCGCCCGAACGCGGACGCGGCAAGCGCTATGTGTTGCGTCATCCCAACGGGCCGATCACGCTGATCGACGAGAGCTACAACGCCAATCCCGCGTCGATGAGCGCTGCAATGGCACTGCTCAACACGACGCCGGTGTCGGGCGAGGGCAGGCGCATTGCCGTGCTCGGCGATATGCTCGAGCTCGGCAGCCATTCGGCGAAATTGCATGCCGCGCTTGCCGGTCTGATCGTCGGCACCGACACGCGCACGGTCTTTCTCGGAGGCCCGGAAATGCGGGCGCTGGCCGACGTTTTGCCCGACGAGATCAGGACGGAATACCGCGCCGGTGCGGAAGATCTGAAACCGGTTCTTCTATCGGAATTGAAGCCCGGCGACGTGGTCATGATCAAATCGTCGAAGGGCATAGGCTTTTCAAAGCTGGTCGAGGCGTTGCTCGGCAAGTTTCCGGCGGAAGCCACAACCAGCAGACAGACCTAGGATCGGTCCGGGGGACGCAAGCGCATGCTAACACTGCTCGTCGAATTTGCGGACAAGATCTCGGTCTTCAACGTCTTCCGCTACATAACCTTCCGCACCGGCGGAGCGCTGATCACAGCGGCACTGATCGTGTTCATTTTCGGACCGACCATCATCAATTCGCTGCGGCTGCGGCAAGGCAAGGGCCAGCCGATCCGTGCCGACGGGCCGCAGACGCATTTCAAGAAGGCGGGAACGCCGACAATGGGCGGACTGATGATCCTGTCCGGCATCGTCGGTTCGTCGCTGCTGTGGGCGAACCTGTCGAGCATCTACGTCTGGGTGGTCCTGCTGGTGACGCTGGGATTCGGCTCGATCGGCTTTTACGACGATTATCTCAAAGTAACCAAGCAATCGCATCTCGGCTTTTCCGGCAAGGCGCGGCTGGGGCTCGAATTCGTCATCGCCGGCATCGCCGCCTGGGTGATCATGCATAACGGCCAGGCGCCGTTCTCGTCATCGTTGACATTCCCTTTCGCCAAGGAGTTTCTCGTCAATCTCGGCTGGTTCTTCATCCCGTTCTCGTGCTTTGTCATCGTCGGCGCCGGCAATGCGGTGAACCTGACCGACGGTCTCGACGGGCTGGCGATCGTGCCGATCATGATCGCCGCCGCATCCTTCGGCGTCATCGCCTATCTCTCTGGCAACGCGGTGTTCGCCGAATATCTGCAGATCCATTTCGTGCCCGGCACCGGCGAACTTGCGGTGGTCCTTGGAGCGGTGATCGGCGCCGGTCTCGGCTTCCTCTGGTTCAATGCGCCGCCGGCGGCGATCTTCATGGGCGACACCGGCTCGCTGGCGCTGGGTGGGCTGATCGGCACGGTCGCGGTGGCGACCAAGCACGAGATCGTGCTGGTCATCGTCGGCGGCCTGTTCGTCGTCGAGATATTCTCGGTCATCATCCAGGTCGGCTACTTCAAGATGACCGGCAAGCGCGTCTTCCTGATGGCGCCGATCCACCATCATTTCGAAAAGCTCGGCTGGACCGAAAGCCAGGTGGTGATCCGCTTCTGGATCATCGCCGTCATCCTGGCGCTGGTCGGCCTGTCGACCCTGAAGCTCAGATAGGAGGCCGCTTGATCCCCGCCGCATCCTTTTCAGGCAAGCGCGTTTCGCTCTTCGGGCTCGGTGGCTCGGGGATTGCCACGGCGCGCGCGCTGATCGAGGGCGGCGCGGATGTGCTGGCCTGGGACGACAATCCCGACAGCGTCGCCAAGGCCGGCGCGGTCGGCATCACGACAGCGGACCTGCGCGGTGCGGACTGGGCGAGGTTTTCCGCCTTCGTGCTGTCGCCCGGCGTGCCGCTGACGCATCCCAAGCCACACTGGACCGTCGAGTTGGCGCGGGGCTCAGGCGTGGAGATCATCGGCGACATCGAGCTTTTCTGCCGCGAGCGGATGCTGCTGGCACCGGCAGCACCTTTCATTGCCATTACCGGCACCAACGGCAAGTCGACGACCACGGCACTGACGGCGCACATCCTAAAATCGGCTGGGCGCGACACGCAGATGGGCGGGAATATCGGCCGCGCGGTGATGACGCTCGATCCGCCGCAGCCTGAACGGCATTATGTGGTTGAGTGCTCTTCCTACCAGATCGATCTTGCCCCTTCGATCAACCCGACGGCCGGTGTGCTGCTCAATCTGACGCCGGACCATCTCGACCGCCATGGCACGATGCAACACTACGCCTCGATCAAGGAGCGGCTGGTGGCCGGCAGCGAGACGGCAATCATCGGTGTCGACGATTCCTGGTGCGCCCAGATCGCCGATCGGCTGGAGCGGGCCGGCCGGCAGGTCATCCGCATCTCCAAGCGGCTGCCGCTGACCGACGGCTATTTCGCTGACGGCACCAACTTAATGGAAGCCGTGCACGGCCGCTACAGCCGTGTCGCCTTCCTCGAAGGCATCGGCTCGTTGCGCGGCCAGCACAATGCGCAGAACGCGCTGGCCGCCGCCGCCGCCTGCCTCAAGGTCGGGCTCGAGCTCGGCGAGATCCAATCCGGACTGGAGAGTTTCCCTGGGCTGGCGCACCGCATGGAGCAGGTCGGCCGCAAAGGGCATGTGCTGTTCGTCAACGATTCCAAGGCGACCAATGCCGATGCCGCTGCACCGGCGCTGTCGAGCTTTGCGCGTATCTACTGGATTGCCGGCGGCCTGCCGAAAGAGGGCGGCATCGAGCCGTTACGCGGCTTCTTCCCGCGCATCGCCAAGGCCTATCTGATCGGCGAAGCCGCACCGGCCTTTTCGGCGACGCTGGGCGAAGCGGTGCCCTACGAGATATCAGGCACGTTGGCGGCGGCAGTCGAACACGCCGCCCGCGATGCGGCCGGGGATAGTAGCGGCGAGGCAGTGGTGCTGCTGTCGCCGGCCTGCGCCAGTTTCGACCAATTCAAGAATTTCGAAGTCCGCGGCGAGGCGTTCAGGCAAGCCGCAACCGCCATTGATGGCGTGAAGCCCATCGGAGGGACACGATAATGCAAAGCCGTCTCGACAAAAGCCCTGTGGCGACCTGGTGGTGGACGATCGATCGGTGGTTCCTGGCGGCGTTCCTGTCGCTGATGGGGCTCGGCATCGTTTTGTCCTTCGCCGCAAGCCCGGCGGTGGCCGAGCGCATCGGGCTAGACAGTTTCCACTTCGCGACGCGCCAGATTATCTTCACCATTCCGGCACTTGGGGTGATGCTGGCCGTCTCGTTCCTTGAATCCAGGCAGATCCGGCGCATGGCGCTGGTCATGCTGTGCATCATGCTGTTTTTGATGGTGGCGGTGCTCTATATCGGCGTCGAGGTGAAGGGCGCGCGGCGTTGGGTGTCGCTAGCCGGCCTCTCGATCCAGCCGTCCGAGTTCCTGAAACCGGCCTTCGTCATCATCTGCGCCTGGCTGTTCGCCGAGCACAAGCGCCAGCCCGACATTCCGGGCAATTTGTTCGCCATGTTGCTGCTTGCGCTGGTCATCTCGCTGCTGGTGGCGCAGCCTGACCTTGGGCAGACCATGCTGGTGCTCGGCACCTGGGGGGTGATGTTCTTCATGGCCGGGTTGCCGTGGCTGTGGATCGTCGCGCTGGGTGCTGCCGGCGTCGGCGGCGTGTTCGCTGCCTATGCGGTGTTCCCGCACGTTGCCGGCCGCATCGACCGCTTCATGACCGGCGAGGGCGACACGTTCCAGGTCGACATGGGCCGCGAGGCGCTGATCAATGGCGGCTGGTTCGGCGTCGGGCCGGGCGAGGGTACCGTCAAGCGGGTCATCCCCGACAGCCACGCCGACTTCGTCTTCTCCGTCGCCGGCGAGGAATTCGGGCTGATCATGTGTTTCTTCATCATGTCCATCTTCGGCTTCATCGTGCTGCGCGGCCTCAACACGGCACTCAAGGAGCAGGACGATTTCACACGCTATGCGGTTGGCGGCCTGGTCACGGTCTTCGGCCTGCAGTCGGTCATCAACATGGCCGTCAATCTGCAGCTGATGCCCGCCAAGGGCATGACGCTGCCGTTCATTTCCTACGGCGGTTCCTCGCAGATCGCGATCGCCATCTCGATGGGCATGGTGCTGGCGCTGACGCGCAAGCGCCCGGAAAAGCGCAAGCAGCTGGGCTTCATGCCGTCGCCGCGTGCGATGCCGGCGGAGTGAGATGGCGAAGGGGGTCATCCTGCTGGCGGCGGGCGGAACGGGCGGACATCTGTTCCCGGCCGAGGCACTGGCGCACGAACTGACCGGGCGCGGCTGGGCGGTGCACCTGGCGACGGACGAACGCGCCGAGCGCTTTGCCGGGCAGTTCCCGGCGGCCGCCATCCATCCGATCCAGTCGGCGACGATGGGGTCGAAAAATCCTTTTGCCGTGCTCGCCGCATTTTGGAAAATCTGGCGCGGGGTGCGGCAGGCATCGGCCGTCATCGCCAGCGTCAAGCCCGCTATCGTGGTCGGCTTCGGCGGCTATCCGACGCTGCCGCCGCTTTACGCGGCGACCCGGCGCAAGGTGCCGACGCTGATCCACGAGCAGAACGCGGTGATGGGCCGCGCCAACCGGGCGCTCGCCGGCCGCGTCGACGCTATTGCCGGTGGTTTCCTGCCGGAAGACACAAGTGCTACAGGCGTCAAGACGGTGACCACCGGCAATCCGGTCAGGCCGCAAGTGCTGGAAGCGGCGAAGACGCCTTATGCCGCATCGGCCGGTGAAGAGCCGTTCCGATTTCTGGTGTTTGGCGGCAGCCAGGGCGCGCAGTTCTTTTCCGATGCGGTGCCGGCGGCGATCGCCCGGCTTTCCGATGCACAGCGCAGGCGGCTGGCGATCACCCAGCAGGCGCGCGCCGACGATGTGACGCGGGTGAAAGCCGCCTATGCCACGCTTGGCATCGAGGCCGAGGTGTCGCCCTTCTTCACCGACATGGCGGCGCGGCTGGCGGCGGCGCATCTGGTGATGTCGCGCTCCGGCGCATCGACCGTATCGGAAATCGCGGTGATCGGCCGGCCGGCGCTGCTGGTGCCTTATCCGCACGCGCTCGACCACGACCAGGCGGCGAATGCGGCGGCCCTTGCGGCAGCGGGCGGCGCCGAGGTGCATCCGCAATCCACGCTTTCGGCGGAGCGGATCGCCGTGCTTGTCGGCGGGCTGATGGATGATCCAGGCAAGGCGGCGACAATGGCCGCGGCGGCGAAATCGTCCGGAAAACCGGATGCCGCGCGGTTGCTCGCCGATCTGACAGAGGCTATTGCGTCCAGGAAATCCGTTTCGGAATTCAGGAAGGAGACGCACGCATGAAGATGCCACAGACGATCGGCCTCGTGCATTTCATCGGCATTGGCGGCATCGGCATGAGCGGCATCGCCGAGGTGCTGCACAATCTCGGCTACAAGGTGCAGGGATCCGATCAGGCCGACAGCGCCAATGTGCAGCGGCTGCGCGACAAGGGCATCGAATGCTTCGTCGGCCATCAGGCCGAAAACCTCGGCGAGGCCGAAGTGGTCGTCGTCTCCACCGCAATCAAGAAATCCAATCCGGAGCTGAAGGCGGCGAGAGAGAAGTTGCTGCCGATCGTGCGGCGCGCCGAAATGCTGGCCGAACTGATGCGCTTCCGCCAAGCGGTGGCGATCGGCGGCACGCATGGCAAGACGACGACGACTTCGATGGTGGCGACGCTACTCGAAGCCGGCGGGCTCGACCCGACGGTAATCAATGGCGGCATCATCAATGCCTATGGCACCAATGCCCGCATGGGAGACGGCGAATGGATGGTGGTCGAGGCCGACGAGAGCGACGGCACCTTCCTCAAGCTGCCGGCCGAGATTGCCGTCGTCACCAATATCGACCCCGAGCACCTCGACCATTACGGCTCCTTCGACAAAGTGCGCGAAGCGTTTCGTCAGTTCGTCGAGAATGTGCCGTTCTACGGCTTCGGTGTGATGTGCACCGACCACCCCGAGGTGCAGGCGCTGGTCGGCCGCATCGAGGACCGGCGCGTCATCACCTATGGCGAAAATGCGCAGGCCGACGTGCGCTTCACCAATCACCGCATGGACGGCCCGACTTCGGAATTCGACGTGGTGATCCGCGACCGCAAGACGCACGGCCAGATAACGATATCAGGCCTGCGGCTGCCTATGCCCGGGCGCCACAATGTTTCCAATGCGACGGCGGCGATTGCCGTCGCGCATGAGCTCGGCCTTTCGGCTGAGGCAATCAAGAAGGGCCTGTCATCCTTCGCCGGCGTCAAGCGCCGTTTCACCCATACCGGTTCGTGGAACGGTGTCGATGTGTTCGACGATTACGGCCATCATCCGGTCGAGATCACGGCGGTACTGAAGGCTGCGCGCAGCGCTACCAAGGGTCGCATCATCGCCGTTACCCAACCGCATCGCTTCACCCGGCTGCGCGATCTGTTCGACGAGTTTTCCGTCTGCTTCAACGATGCCGATACGGTAATGGTGGCGCCCGTCTATGCGGCCGGCGAGGAGCCGATCGACGGCGTTACGTCCGACGCACTGGTGTCGCGCATCCGCTCCGGCGGCCATCGCGACGCACACTACATCGAAGGTCCAGCGGCGATTGCGCCGATCGTGCGCGAGGTGGCGAAGCCGGGCGATTTCGTCGTCTTCCTCGGCGCCGGCAACATCACCCAATGGGCCTATGCGCTGCCCAGGGAACTCGGCGGGACCATCTCATGATGCGCGGCCAGGCGTTGATCGAGAAGCTTGGCGACCGGCTTGCCGGACTGCGCGGCCGCATCACGCCCAATGCCGAGATGAACAAGATCACCTGGTTTCGAGCCGGCGGGCTGGCGGACGCATTGTTCCAGCCGGCCGACGAGGACGATCTTGCCACGTTCCTGAAGGCGGTGCCGGAGGAAATTCCGCTGACCATCGTCGGCGTCGGCTCGAACTTGCTTGTCCGTGACGGCGGCATTGCGGGCTTTGTCATCCGGCTTTCGGCCAAAGGCTTTGGCGAGACCGAAGTGATTGCGCCGACCACGATCAAGGCGGGTGCCGCGACACCCGACAAGCGCCTTGCGGCCGTTGCCTACGAGGCCGGCATCGGTGGCTTTCATTTCTACCACGGCATTCCCGGCGCCATTGGCGGAGCGCTGAGGATGAACGCCGGCGCCAATGGCGTCGAGACGCGCGAGCGCGTGGTCGAGGTACGGGCACTCGACCGCAAGGGCAATGTTCATACGCTGAGCAATGCCGATATGGGCTATGCCTATCGCCATTCAGCGGCGCCGTCCGGGCTGATCTTCACGTCGGCGCTGCTCGAAGGCATTCCTGAGGACAAGGCGGCGATCAAGGCCGCGATGGATGCTGTCCAGAACCATCGCGAGACCGTGCAGCCGATCCGCGAAAAGACCGGTGGCTCTACCTTCAAGAATCCTGAGGGCACCTCCGCCTGGAAGGAGATCGACAAGGCCGGCTGCCGCGGCCTGATGGTCGGCGGGGCGCAGATGTCGCCGATGCATTGCAACTTCATGATCAACACCGGAACGGCCACGGGCTACGAGCTTGAATATCTCGGTGAGACGGTGCGTGCGCGCGTGCTCGAAAGATCAGGCATCCGGCTGCAGTGGGAGATCAAGCGCATCGGTAATTTTCGGCCGGGCCATGCCGTCCAGGAATTTCTCGGGCAGTTGCTTTAGGCAAGCTGACCGCCGTTGCCTTTCGGACTCATGAATTCACATTTTGCTGCCGTTTTTGCGGAAAGTGAATCCATCGGAATCGTAAGCACTTGCCAGCGAATCAACTCTCTGATTCTCTGCCCTGAAGCGTTTCCTGATTTGAGTCGTTTCGACGCGTTACTCGCGTTTCCGTCTGGGGGGCAACCTGCCGGGAGACTCGGACTCAATGTTGCGGAAACACGGGAGCGAAGTTGCTCGGGCGCATTTGAGTGCGCGCGATGCTTTTCGGGGCATGCACGATGGTGCAGGCCTGCTGTGAGAGGAAATGACGGGGAATGACAAGCAAGCATGTGGCCGTTCTTCTGGGGGGATTCTCGTCCGAGCGGCCCGTGTCCCTGTCGTCGGGTAAGGCCTGCGCCGATGCGCTCGAGGGAGAGGGCTACCAAGTCACCCGCGTCGACGTCTCGCGCGACATCGGCTCGGTGCTCAGCGCGCTCAAGCCTGACGTCGTCTTCAATGCGCTGCACGGCCCTTTCGGCGAGGACGGCACCATCCAGGGCATCCTCGAGTACCTCGCCATTCCGTACACCCATTCCGGCGTGCTTGCCTCGGCGCTTGCGATGAACAAGGAACAGGCCAAGAAGGTCGCGAAGGCGGCCGGCGTTCCGGTGGCGGAGTCGAAGGTGGCCAATCGCTTCGCCATCCAGAACAAGCACCCGATGAAGCCGCCCTATGTCGTCAAGCCGGTCAACGAAGGATCGAGCTTCGGTGTCGTCATCGTGCATGAAGGCCAGTCGCATCCGCCGCAGATCATCGGCTCGTCCGAGTGGAAATATGGCGATACGGTCATGGTCGAGCGTTATGTGCACGGGCGGGAATTGACCTGCGCGGTGATGGGCGATGTGGCGCTCGGTGTCTGCGAGATCATCCCGACCGGCCATTCCTTCTACGACTATGATTCAAAATACGTCGCGGGCGGATCAAAACACGAATGCCCGGCAAAACTTTCACCGAATATTTACCAAAAAATACAGACACTGGCGCTCAAGGCTCATCAAGCCATCGGCTGTCGGGGCGTTTCCCGGTCGGACTTCCGTTATGACGATCGTCACTCCGAAAACGGCGAAATTGTCTGGCTCGAGGTCAACACCCAGCCGGGTATGACGCCGACGTCTTTGGTGCCGGAAATCGCCGCGCAAGCGGGACACTCGTTCGGCGATTTGTTGAGTTGGATGGTGGAGGACGCTTCGTGTCTGCGTTGAAGTGGGGACAGGGCAAGGGGAAGGGCGCGGCCGGGCCGGCGCTGTTCGGCATGCCGTTGTCGTTCGACCATTTCGTGCTGCCGCGCCTGCTCCGCCGGCCGGTGCGCGTGCTGGCGCGCCTCGGCGAAGGCGACTTCGAAGCGCCGCCCTATTGCGCTGCCATGCTGTCGGCGGCACTGCTTGTTTCGAGCAGTGCCTATGGCGCCTATCTCGGCGGATATTCCGACGCCATCGTCCAGAGTGTCACCGCCCGCACCGGCTTTGCGGTCGACCAGGTCAAGGTCGTCGGCAACCGCGAAACGTCCGAGATCGATATTCTCGACAGGCTGGAACTCGACGGCTGGACCTCGCTGATCGGCTTCGATGCCGAAGCCGCGCGCGAACGCATCACCACGCTACCCTGGGTCGAAGCCGCGGCAGTGCGCAAGGTCTACCCGCATACGCTGGAAGTGCGCGTCGAGGAGCGCGAGCCGTTCGCGTTGTGGCAGCAAGGCAGCGCGCTTTCGGTCATCGAGAAATCCGGCACCGTCATTGCGCCGTTCTCCGGCGGCAAGCAGATATTGCTACCGCTGATCATCGGCACCGGCGCACCGGCCAAGGCGCCGGATTTCCTGGCCAAGATCAAGAATTATCCGGAGCTCGCCGCGCGGATCAAGGGCTATATCCGCATCGGCGAACGGCGCTGGGATCTCAAGCTTGAAAACGGCATCACGATCAAGCTTCCCGAAGACGGTGAGGATCAGGCGATTGCCGACCTGGTCAGGATGGATCACGAGAACGGGCTTTTGACGCGCGACATCGCCGCCGTCGACATGCGCCTTTCCGATCGTCTGGTCGTCCAGTTGACGCCGGAAGCGGCGACACAGCGCCAAGCCGCGCTCGACGAAAAGCCCAAGATGCTGAAGCGCAAGCCGGAGACGAAGATATGAGCTGGCTTGGCGGCAATAGCGATGCCTCGTCGCGCCGGTCCGGCATCCTGACGGTGCTGGATGTCGGCTCCAGCAAGGTCTGCTGCGTGGTGGCCAAACTCAAGCCGCGCGAGGATGGCAAGCTGCTGCGCGGACGCTCGCATCGCGTCCAGGTGATCGGCATCGGCCACCAGAAATCGCAAGGCGTGAAATCCGGCGTCGTCATCGATCTCGACCGTGCCGAGCACGCCATCCGTCTTGCCGTCGACGCCGCCGAACGCATGGCGGGACTGACGGTCGATTCGCTGATCGTCAACATGACTGCCGGCCGGCTGAAGAGCGAGGCTTTTTCGGCCACCATCAATCTCGGCGGCCATGAGGCCGACGAGGCCGACATCAAGCGCGTGCTTGCCGCCGGCGCCAAGCAGGCGTTGCGGGCCGAGCGCGAGGTGATCCATTCGCTTCCCGTAGCCTTTTCGCTGGATGCCGAGCGCGGTGTGCGCGATCCGCGCGGCATGGTTGGCGACCAGCTTGGCGTCGACATGCACGTGCTGACAGGCGACGCAGCGCCCTTGCGCAATCTGGAGCTCTGCATCAACCGCTCGCATCTGTCGGTTGAACGCATGGTGGCGACGCCCTATGCCAGTGGGCTTGCTGCGCTCGTCGACGACGAGCTCGAAATGGGCGCGGCCTGCATCGACATGGGCGGCGGCACGACGACGATCTCGGTGTTTTCGGAAGGCAAGTTCGTCCATGGCGATGCCATCGCGATCGGCGGCAACCACGTCACGCTGGATATGGCCAAGGGCCTGTCGACCTCGCTCGATGCCGCCGAAAGGCTGAAAGTGATGCATGGCTCGGCGCTGCCTGGCAGTGCCGACGACCGCGACCTGGTTTCCATCCATCCGATCGGCGAAGACGGCGAGGTGCCGTTGCAGATACCGCGCTCGGTGATGACGCGCATCATCCGCGCCCGCATCGACGAGACGCTGGAATTGTTGCGCGACCGGCTGAACAAATCCGGCTACGGCAACGCCGTCGGCAAGCGTGTGGTGCTGACCGGCGGTGCCAGCCAGCTTGCCGGCCTGCCAGAAGCAGCACGCCGCATTCTCGGCCGCAATGTGCGCATCGGACGCCCGCTTGGCGTGGCAGGCTTGCCCGAGGCGGCCAAGGGGCCGGCTTTCTCGACCCCGGTCGGACTTCTGATCTATCCACAGATGGCGAGCTTCGAGAGCCGGCCGGCGAAGGGAATTTCCGGTCTTCGGATGACCGGAACAGGCGGAAAACTGCATCGAATGAGTCAGTGGTTGAGAGACAGTTTTTAATTTTGACGGGGACAGCCCCATAGGCGGCCGCGGCGGCGAAGCGGCGGGAAAGGCAAAGGACGGAGACAATGACCATCAATCTGCAGAAGCCGGACATCACCGAGCTCAAGCCGCGCATCACCGTGTTCGGTGTCGGCGGCGGCGGCGGCAATGCCGTCAACAACATGATCACCGCCGGCTTGCGCGGCGTCGAGTTCGTGGTGGCCAACACCGACGCGCAGGCACTGACGATGTCGAAGGCCGAGCGGCTGATCCAGCTCGGCGCGCATGTCACCGAAGGTCTCGGCGCCGGATCGCAGCCTGAAGTCGGGCGCGCGGCGGCGGAGGAATGCATCGACGAGATCATCGATCATCTCTCCAACACGCATATGTGCTTCGTCACTGCCGGCATGGGCGGCGGCACCGGCACCGGGGCGGCTCCCGTCGTTGCCCGCGCTGCCCGCGAAAAGGGTATCCTCACCGTCGGCGTCGTCACCAAGCCGTTCCACTTCGAAGGCCAGCGCCGCATGAAGACGGCCGACATGGGTATCGAGGAACTGCAGAAATGCGTCGATACCCTGATCGTCATTCCCAACCAGAACCTGTTCCGGCTGGCCAATGACAAGACCACCTTCGCCGATGCCTTCGCGATGGCCGACCAGGTGCTCTATTCGGGCGTTGCCTGCATTACCGACCTGATGGTCAAGGAAGGCCTGATCAATCTCGACTTCGCCGACGTCCGCTCGGTCATGCGCGAAATGGGCAAGGCGATGATGGGAACCGGCGAGGCTTCGGGCGAGGGCCGCGCAATGGCCGCGGCGGAAGCCGCCATCGCCAACCCGCTGCTCGACGAGACCTCGATGAAGGGCGCCAAGGGCCTGCTGATCTCGATCACCGGCGGCCGTGACCTGACCCTGTTCGAAGTCGATGAGGCGGCAACCCGCATTCGCGAAGAGGTCGACCAGGACGCCAACATCATTCTGGGCGCCACCTTCGACGAGGAACTCGAAGGCGTCATCCGCGTGTCGGTGGTCGCCACCGGCATCGACAAATCGGCGGCCGAAATCGCTGCCGCGCCGATCGCCATCCGCGCGGCTCCGCCGAAGCCGGTCAGCCGCCCGGCGGCCCAGGTCACGGAAATGCGCCCGGCGCCTGTCCAGCAACCAATCTATGAACCACGTGCTGCCGACCCGGTCGCCGAGGCCATTCAGCTCGCCGAAGCGAATGCGGCAGCGATGGCGCAGGCCCGCCCGGCACCGGTCGCGCATGCGGAAGACTTCCGTCCGCAGAGCAAGATTTTCCAGGCGCCTCCCGCTCAACCGCAGCCAATGATGCAGCCAGCGGTTCAGCAAGCGATGCAGCCCGCTCCGCATCGTGAAATGCCGCAGCCGGTTGCCGCGGCACCCCAGCGCATGCCGCGGGTCGAGGATTTCCCGCCGCAGGTGAAGGCCGAAGTGGAAGCCAAGGCCCGCCCCGCCGACCACGAGAACAGCGGCCCGATGGGCTTGCTCAAGCGCCTGACCAACGGCTTGACCCGCCGCGAAGAGGAGCCTGCAAGACTGCAGCCGGCGCAGCCTCGCGAACCGAAACTGCGCCAGGCGCCGGCGGAAGTGCGCCGCCTAGCCAGCCAGGATCCGCAGCTTTACGCACCGCGCCGCGGCCAGCTGGACGAGCAGGGCCGCCTGACGCCGCAGAGCCGGGCTGTCCAGGAAGACGATCAGTTGGAGATTCCCGCCTTCCTGCGCCGACAAGCCAATTGATCTGTTAACGGTTCGTAACAGTTGTTAACAGGCGAGCAGGAAACTGTTCGCCTGTTAAAATTAAAAGCAATTTCAAAACAAGGACTTATGCGGCAATCCCGCGCTGGAGCGCGGTTACAACGAGTAAGAAACCGTGATTTGGAGTCTCCCTGCGGGACCATTATCTTCGCCACCGACCAAAGTCGGTTTGCTGGGAGTCTCGGGGAAGTGGCCCTGCCTGCCGATCAATCAAGAGCCGCGCCCTCAGGGCAGATGAAGCGGACCTAGGCAGCATGGGCTATGGGGATTGTTTTGCACGACTATCAGACGACACTTAAATCGCGTGCGACGCTGACCGGCATCGGCGTTCACAGTGGCAATCCGGTCACCGTCCATTTCCTGCCGGCGGACGCCGATACGGGTGTCGTCTTCCAGCTTTCGAATGCAAGCGGAAGCCACGAATTTCGCGCGCTCGTTTCCGAGGTCGGTGCCACCGACCTCTGCACCATGCTCGGCGATCCGCAGGGCGAGCACATTGCCACGGTCGAGCATCTGATGGCGACGCTTTTCGGGCTTGGGATCGACAATCTCGTCATCGAAATCGACGGCCATGAGGTGCCTATCCTCGACGGTAGCGCAGTGATGTTCATCGAGGCCATTGACCAGGCAGGCGTCGAAACGCTGCCGGTCAAGCGTCGCTACATCAGGGTGGTCAAGCCGGTTCGCATCGAGAACGGCGCCTGCTGGGCGGAGTTCCGGCCCTATGACGGCACGCGCTTCGAGATCGAGATCGATTTCGAAAGCCCGGCGATCGGGCGCCAGCTTTTTGCATCCGACATGAACGCCGACATTTTCCGGCGTGACGTCGCGCGGGCCCGCACTTTCGGTTTCATGAAGGACGTCGAGCGGCTGTGGGCGGCCGGCTATGCGCTCGGCTCCTCGTTGGAAAACTCCCTGGTGATCGGCGACGACAACCGCGTGATCAATATGGGAGGCCTGCGCTATCCCAACGAGTTCGCGCGCCACAAGACGATGGATGCGATGGGCGACCTGGCGCTCGCCGGTGCCCGGTTCATCGGCTGCTTCCGCTCCTATCGTGGCGGCCACAGGCTGAACGCAGCTGCGCTGCGCCGTCTCTTGTCCGACCGTTCGGCTTTCGAGATCGTTGAGACGACGCGCCGCGAGCGCGGGCGTACCGCGGAGATGAGCGCCGTCAACGCACCCCTCTATGCGCCCTGGATGATCTGATTCTTAAGGTCTTGCGGCTCCCGTTGCGGTCAAGCTGTGTTGCATGGATGCATCACCGGCCTGCCAAATTACACAGCTTTCCAGGTAGCGCCAAAGCGCCACAAAAATGTGCGATTGGCCGGGGATAGCGTTGCCGGGCAAGGCAATTATGGTTTATGGCTGCTGCCGTCGACTGAAATGACGCCGAAAGGGCGGAATCCAAACATGTTTTTCAAGCGAGTTGGTCAATCGAAGGCGCCGCGGCGGGCTGTTTTCCTGGCGCTTTCGGTGGTCGTTCCATCGCTGTTTCTGTCGGCCTGCATGTCGTCCGAGAAGGACGTCGATCTGTCGACCTATGTCGATCAGACCGAGCCGGCCGACGTGCTCTACAATCAGGGTCTCGCCAATCTGAATGCCGGGCGACTGCAGGAGGCAAGCCGCAAGTTCGATGCCGTCGACCGCCAGCATCCATATTCCGAATTCGCCCGCAAATCGATGGTGATGGGTGCCTTTGCCGACTACCGTCAGGGCAATTACGATGAGGCGATCGGTTCGGCCAAGCGCTACCTGACCCTCTACCCGTCGACCGACGATGCAGCCTATGCCCAATATATTATCGGGCTGAGCTACTACCGCCAGATCAAGGACGTCACTCAGGACCAGAAGGAAGCGCGTCTTACCGCGCAGACGATGCAGGATCTGGTAACGCGCTGGCCGACTTCCGAATATGTTGATGATGCCAAGGAGAAGATCCGCTTCGCCAACGATCAGCTCGCCGGCAAGGAGATGCAGATCGGCCGCTACTATCTCGAGCGCCGCGAATACATCGCGGCCGTCAAACGGTTCCGCAACGTCGTGGAGAACTATTCCAACACACGTCATGTCGAGGAGGCGCTGGCGCGTCTGACCGAGAGCTACTATGCGATGGGGCTGACGTCGGAAGCGCAGACCGCTGCGGCCGTGCTCGGCACCAACTATCCCGACAGCCAGTGGTACAAGGACTCCTACAAGCTCCTGCAGAGTGGTGGGCTCGAGCCGCGCGAGAATGCCGGATCGTGGATCTCCAAGGCCGGGAAGCTGATCACCGGCGCCTGAGCGGCGCGTCACCATGCTCTCCAGACTGTCGATCCGCGATATCGTTCTGATCGAGAAGCTGGACATCGACTTCTCGTCCGGCCTTTCGGTCCTTACAGGCGAAACCGGCGCCGGAAAATCCATCCTGCTCGACGCATTGTCGCTGGCGCTTGGCGCCCGCGGCGACGCTTCGCTGGTGCGGCATGGCGCGGCACAAGGCCAGATCATCGCCGTGTTCGACGTGCCGCGCAACCACGCGGCTCGCATGTTGCTTGCCGAGAATGCCATCGAGGACGACGGCGACATCATCCTGCGCCGCGTCCAGACGGCTGACGGCCGCACGCGCGTGTTCGTCAACGACCAGCCGTCCAGCGTGACGCTGATGCGCGACATCGGCCGTGCGCTGGTCGAGATCCACGGCCAGCATGACGAGCGCGCTTTGGTCGATCCCGGCGCCCATCGCGAGTTGCTCGACAGTTTCGGCGGCCATCTCGGCGCTGCTCGGGCAACCGGCGAGGCGTGGCGGCATTGGCGTACCTGCGAGCAGGAATTTTCACGGCACCGGGCCAAAGTCGAGGCAGCTGCCCGTGAGGCCGATTATCTGCGTGCAGCGGTCGCCGAATTGACCAGGCTCGATCCGCAACCTGGCGAAGAGACCGAGCTGGCCGAATTGCGCGCCTTGATGATGCGTGCCGAAAAGATCGCCTCGGAAATCCACGATGCGCAGGATGTGCTCTCGGGTCCGTCCTCGCCCTTGCCGCAACTGGCCAGCCTGCTCAGGCGGCTGCAGCGCAAGGTCACCGAAGCGCCCGGGCTGCTCGAGGATGTCGTCAAGTCGCTCGACGAGGCGATGCTGTCGCTCGACGCGGCGCAGTCGGGCGTCGAAGCAGCACTTCGCGCCACCGAATATGATCCGCAGCGGCTGGAGAAGGCTGAGGAGCGGCTGTTTTCGCTGCGTGCCGCCTCGCGCAAGCACAGCGTCGCCGTCGATGACCTGGCGCAATTGCGTGACACCATGGCTGCCGACCTTGCCGATCTCGACGCCGGCGAGGAGCGCCTGCAGGCGCTGGAGAAACAGGCTGCGGCGGCGCGCCAGGCCTATGACACTACGGCGGCCCAGCTGTCGTCGCTTCGCCATGCGGCGGCTGTCGGGCTGAGCAAGGCGGTGATGGCCGAACTGCCGGCGCTGAAGCTCGAACGCGCCGAGTTCATCGTCGAGATCGCAAGCGATGCCGAGAGCCGCATGGAAGAAGGCATCGACCAGGTCGAGTTCTGGGTGCGGACCAATCCCGGCACCAGGCCAGGACCAATGATGAAGGTCGCTTCCGGCGGCGAGCTTTCGCGCTTCCTGCTGGCGTTGAAGGTCGCGCTGGCTGATCGCGGGTCGGCGCCGACCTTGGTCTTTGATGAAATCGACACCGGCGTCGGCGGCGCGGTTGCCGACGCCATCGGCCAGCGGCTGGCGCGGCTGGCAAAACGCGTGCAGGTGCTTTCGGTCACGCATGCACCGCAAGTGGCAGCGCGCGCGGCGACGCATTTCCTGATCTCCAAATCGGGCGGTGCCGACCGGGTCTCGACCGGCATCGCCGAGATGGACCGGGCGGCACGGCAGGAAGAGATCGCACGCATGCTCGCCGGCGCCACCATCACCGACGAGGCGCGCGCGGCGGCCGAGCGGCTGCTGCGGGAGAACACCGCGGCAGCGTAGAGCGGTTCATCGTTTCACCAAAACGCCGAACCGCTCTACCTCTTTGTTTCTGCGCAGTTCCGGACGGAAAACCGTTTCACACTTTTCCTGGAATTGCTCCAGGCGAGTTCGTTTCCGGCGCTCGTGACCTGAGTCAGGGTATGGCGCCATCCTGCTGTTCAGGAATGATTTTCTGTGTCTGGTCTCTCCCTCATGAGAAAATCCTGTTCTATTGTGTCGCGCCACCGTGGAGGGAGCAGTGCATGGACGAAAAACCAGTCGATTCGCTCAGCGAAAGCGAGGCGGCAAGCGAGTTGAAGCGGTTGGCGCAGGAGATCACCGAGCACGACCGGCGCTACCACAGCGAGGACGCGCCGACAATCACGGATGCGGAATATGACGCGCTGACCCGGCGCAACCTCGCCATCGAGCAGCAGTTCCCGCATCTTGTGCGCGAGGATTCGCCCTCACGCAGGGTCGGCGCGCCGCCGGCGGAAGGTTTTGCAAAGGTGCGCCACGCGGTGCCGATGCTTAGCCTCGCCAAGGCCTACACCGACCAGGACGTCGCGGACTTCATAGAACGGGGCCGGCGATTCTTTGATCGCGACAAGGAGCTGAACATCGCCTTCACGGCTGAGCCGAAGATCGACGGGCTATCGGCTTCCCTGCGGTATGAAGGCGGTGTGTTCGTGCAGGGGGCAACGCGCGGCGACGGCGTCGTCGGCGAGGACATCACCGCCAATCTCAAGACCATCGCCGATATTCCCAAGACCTTGAAGGGATCGGACTGGCCCGAGGTCATCGAAATACGCGGTGAGGTCTATATGACCTACGCGGAATTCGAGGCGCTGAAGCAGCGTTCGGCGGCGATAGGCGGCCAGGATTACGTCAATCCGCGTAACACGGCGGCCGGATCGCTGCGCCAGAAGGACCCGTCCGTTACCGCCAGCCGCAACCTCAAATTCTTTGCCTACGCCTGGGGCTATACTTCAAAGGATCCAGCTCCGACCCAATACGATTCCGTGCAAAAATTCGCGGAGTGGGGGTTCAAGGTCAGTCCGCTGATGGTCCGGGCAAAGTCGGTCGACGAACTGATCGCGCATTATCACCTTATCGAGGCCCAGCGCTCATCGCTCGGCTACGACATCGACGGCGTCGTCTACAAGGTCGACCAATTGGAGTTGCAGCGCAGATGGGGCTTCGTCACCGGCGAACCACGCTGGGCGATCGCTCATAAATTTCCGGCCGAACAGGCGATGACGACCGTGCTCAGGATCGACATTCAGGTCGGCCGTACCGGTACGCTGGCGCCCGTTGCCCGGCTTGCGCCCGTCACGGTCGGCGGCGTCGTGGTCGAAAATGTCACGCTTCACAACGAAGACTACATCAAGGGTCTGGACAGCAACGGCCAGCCGATCCGCGACGGCAACGACATCCGTATCGGCGACACGGTGGTCATCCAGCGGGCGGGGGACGTCATTCCGCAGATCGTCAGCGTCGTCGTCGACAAGCGTCCGCCAGATGCCGTGCCCTACGAATTCCCGCACAAATGTCCGATCTGCGGCTCACCCGCAACGCGCGAGATCAACGAGAAGACCGGCAAGGAGGATTCCCGCCGACGGTGCACCGGCGAGCTGATCTGCCCCGCGCAGGCCGTGGAAGGATTACGCCACTTTGTGTCGCGCGGCGCCATGGATATCGAAGGCCTGGGCGCTGAAAACATAGACCTGTTCTTCAATGCCGGGTTGGTCAAGACAGCCGCCGATATCTTCACCCTCCGGGACCGCCGTCCCGCCGTCACCAAGGCGCTGGCGGAGCGACGGGAGGAGCAGGCCAGGCAGCGCGAGGCCGCATCGGGCAAAACGCGCAAGAATGTACGCAGCGTCGAGGAACGCAACTATGACGGCCTCGACAAGCTCTTCGCTGCCATCGACGCCCGCCGCGAACCCGAACTCGATCGCTTCATCTTTGCGCTGGGCATCCGCCATATCGGCGAAACGACGGCCGCTGTGCTCGCCCGAACCTTCTCGACGATCGAGGAGTTGATCCGCATTGGCAAGGAGACAGCAGCAGCAGCCGATCCACACACCGTTTTTCCTTCGATCAACGGCATCGGCGATACCGTGATAGGCGCGCTTCGCGATTTCTTCGGCAATGAACGCAACGACGCCGTACTTGAAGCGCTGCTCACACAGGTCCACCCGAAGCCGTACATTGTGAACGTCTCAGCCGATAGTGCGGTCGCCGGCAAGACAATCGTGTTTACAGGCACGCTGGAAAAGATGACGCGCCCCGAGGCCAAGGCGATGGCCGAACGTCTCGGGGCGAAGGTCGCCGGCTCGGTTTCCGCGAAGACCGATCTCCTGGTGGCAGGGCCAGGCGCCGGTTCCAAGCTGAAGGACGCGACCAAATTCGGCATCGAGGTGATCGACGAGGACACCTGGCTGCAGCGGATTGGCAAGGGCGGGTGATGGCGGCTGCGTTCAATGGATTTGGGCAAAAGGCCATTCCCTTCCTCAAGGCGCTGGATTTTCATCAGAGCCGGGAGTGGTTTTTGGAAAACCGCGATCTTTTCGAGCGCGACCTGCGCGATCCCTTCGGCGATCTGGTCGAGACGCTCTCCGAGCGCTTCACGGCATTGGGGCTCGGCCTGCGCGGCGACCGCAAGAAATCGCTGTTCCGGATTAATCGCGACGTGCGTTTTGCCAAGGACAAACGGCCTTATAACCGGCATTTGTCGGCGATCCTTTCGCCCGACGGCACCAAGATGGAACAGGGCGTGTTTTACGTCCATATCGGGCTGGAGCGCTGCTTTGCCGCCATTGCCTGGTGGCAGCCCGGACCGGAGCTGTTGCTGGCGCTGCGCAACGCGATCGCGAAGCGGCCCGCTGAATTCCGTAGCCTCGTTGCGGCGCTGAAGAAGAACGGCCTCGAGCTCGACCCGGACGGCTGCATGAAGCGCACGCCGCGCGGCTTCGAGCATATCGCCGAGCCCGATCTCGCTGCCGCGATCCGCAACCGGCATTTTGCCGTCCGGCACGCAATCGAGCCGGCGGATATCTACGGAGCTGGATTGGTCGACGAACTCGTCGACTTCGTCATGCAGGCAAAACCGCTGCTTGACTGGGGCAGGGCGATCGAAGGCAAGGCTTCGCGGCGCTAGGCTCGGAAGCGAGCTTGCCGCGACGCTTCAGCCATCATTTCCGCTGATCGTTTGCCTCAAGCAAATTGGTGTGACAAGCCGGGCCGCTCTCTCTACATACGGCCGTTCCCAAGGAGCGATCGATGTCGGCGGAAGCAATCTCCGAAAACGGAGCGAAAAGCGATTTCTGGGACGGCGTGCGGCTCAGCATGCCCGTCGTGGTGGCGTCGGCGCCGTTTGCGTTGCTGTTCGGGGCGCTCGCAGTCGACAACGGGTTTTCCGTGCTCGAAGCGTTCCTGATGAGCGCAACGGTGTTCGGCGGCGCCAGCCAGATGGTCGGCATCGAGCTGTTCGGCCAGCATGTCGCGCCGTGGCTGATCGTGCTGTCGATCTTCGCCGTGAATTTTCGCCATGTGCTCTATTCGGCTGGCATCGGCCGGCGCATTGCGCATTGGCCGCTGGTGCAGCAGGCGATAGGCTATTTTGTGCTGACCGATCCGCAGTTCGCGGTGGCCGAGCGCAAGGCGGAGGCCGGCGAGACCGTCGGGTTCACCTGGTATATGGGGCTTGGGCTGCCGGTCTATGTGTTCTGGATCATCGAAAGCGCGCTCGGCGCGATGTTCGGCAAGCTTATTCCCGACACCCATGGGCTGGGCATCGACTTCCTGCTGCCGATCTATTTTCTCGGCCTGGTCATGAGCTTCCGCAAGCGGCCGCTGTGGCTGCCGGTGGTCGTCGCCAGCGCTGCCGCCTCCATCATTGCCTACAAAACGGTCGGCTCGCCCTGGCATGTCTCCATAGGTGCGCTGGCCGGCGTGCTGCTCGCCGTCATCCTGCCGCCCCGCCACAGCGGCGTGGAGGCACGGCCATGAGCACGACCTTGTGGATCATCATCGCCGCTTCGATCGCGACCTATCTGACCCGCATCGGCGGTCATCTGGTGATCTCGCGTTTCGATCAAATCCACCTGCGCGTCGAAGCCGGGCTCAGCGCCGTTCCGGCGGCGGTGCTGACCACGCTGGTGGCGCCGGCGGCGCTCAGCGCCGGGCCGGCGGAATGGGCAGCCTTGATCGTCGCCGGCCTTGTCTCACTGCGCGGCGGCCTTATGGCGATGTTCCTGGCGGGTGCTGCCGTGCTGATCCTCGCGCGGCAGCTCGTCGGCTGATCGACTTTTGCCTTGGCGGCGAGAGCACACATGCGCTTTACCGCAGCGACTATTGCCGCGCCGACCCGCGACAGGCTCAGCCGGATCGCCTCCGCTCTCTCCTGGTGGGCGCCACGCACGGCGTCGCTATAGAGCGCTTCGCGCTGCTTCGGCGTCAATGCGCTTAGATCGATCGGCTGGATGCCGAAGGGCTCACGCGACATTTCCATCTCCCCTGGTTTGCCGTGTTGATCGGCAGCTACACCGGCGATTTACGGGAAAGGCATAATCAGTTAAAATGAATAATTAAGATCGTTATGTTCTCCAGGAGAGATGTATGGATTTGGCCGATCTGCGCATCTTCCGCACGGTGGTGCGCGAGGGCGGAATCACCAGGGCGGCGGAAAAACTGTTTCGCGTGCAGTCGAACGTGACCACACGCATCCGGCAGCTCGAGGAGGATCTCGGCGTGCAGCTGTTTATCCGGGAGGGCAAGCGCCTGCACGTATCGCCGGCCGGTCACAGATTGGTCGGCTATGCGGATCGGCTGCTGGCGCTTGCGGAGGAGGCGCGAACGGCGATGCTCGATCCACGCCCGCGCGGCACTCTTCGCCTAGGTGCCATGGAGAGCACCGCCGCGGCACGGCTTCCAAGTCTGCTCGCCGAATACCATGCACGGCATCCCGAAGTGGAAATCCAGTTGCGCACCGGCAATCCGCAGGTTCTCGCGACCGCCATGCTTGCCGGCGAACTCGATGCAGCCTTCGCCGCCGAGCCGATCGCTGACGTTCCGTTCGAAAAGCTGCCCGCATTCCACGAGCAGCTGGTCATTGTCTCGGCGGCATCGCGCGTTTCGGTCGAAGACCACCTGGACATGCCCAAAACCATGATAGCCTTCGAGCACGGCTGTCCGCACCGCAAGCGGCTGGAACAATGGTATGCGCGCAGAGGGTTCATGGCCGAGAAAACCATCGAGCTTGGTTCATACCATGCCATCCTTGGTTGCGTGGTGGCTGGCATGGGCATAGCGCTGATGCCGAAAAGCGTGCTTTCGGGTTTTCCGGAAAGCCGCTGGCTAAAGCTGCACGAACTGCCCGCTGACGAAGACAATGCCGTCACGGTGTTGTTCTGGCGCAAGGGAGCCGGTTCTCCCAACGTCACCGCTTTGCAGGGACTGCTTGCGGAGCAAAGCCTGTCAACCGGCGTTGTCGCCGCGGCTATTGCTTGAAGTCGTGCGGCAGCGGCGCGGTTGCCTTTTCCAGCCAGGCCAGCGTTTCGCCGTCGAGCATCGGTCCGATCTCGGCCAGTACGCGCGCATGGTATTCGTCAAGCCAATGCAACTCGTCGCGGGTTAAAAGGTCCGATCGGACCAGCCGCTTGTCGATCGGCGCCAGCGTCAGTGTCTCGAAGCCGTGCATGGCGATGTCGCCGCCCTCGATTGCCTCGGCCGGTGTCACCAGAATCAGGTTCTCGATGCGGATGCCGTAGGAACCTTCCTTGTAATAGCCGGGCTCGTTGGAGACGATCATGCCGGCCAGCAGCTTCTCGGTACCGGTCTTGGCGATACGCTGCGGGCCCTCATGCACGGCAAGATAGGAGCCGACACCGTGCCCGGTGCCATGGGCGAAATCGCAGCCGTGTCTCCATAGCACCAGGCGCGCCACTGCATCGATTTCGGAGCCGCGCGTGCCCTGGGGGAAGCGCAGCATGGAGATGCCGATCATGCCTTTCAGCACCAGCGTGAAGCGCTCGCGCATCTCCTCGGTTGGCGCGCCAATCGGAACCGTGCGGGTAATGTCGGTGGTGCCGTCCTGGTACTGCCCGCCGGAATCGAGCAGGAACAGCTCGCCATCCCCCAGCTTGCGATTGGTGGCGCGGGAGACGCGGTAGTGCATGATAGCGCCGTTAGGACCAGCGCCGGAGATGGTATCGAACGATACGTCGCGCAGCGGCATCTGCGTTTCTTCGCCGGTCTGACGGCGCGTCTCCTCAAGCCTGGTGACAACGGCGATTTCGTCGAGCGTGCCGGGCTTCTGGCGGTCGAGCCAGCACAGCAGCTTGGCGACCGCGGCGCCGTCGCGGCGATGTGCGGCGCGTGCGCCGGCGATCTCAGCTTTGTTCTTTGTTGCGCGTGGAATGCGGGCCGGATCGGCCGTGGCAATGACGGTGCCGCCATTATCCTCGACCAGCATTCTGAGCTTGTCCGCCGCGAGAACCGGGTCCAGCGCGATTTTTGCGCCGCCCTTGGCCCGGGTGACGATTGCCGATTCGAATTCACCTGGTTCGTGCAATTCGGCGAGCTGCGTCAGGTAGGCCGCGACGGTGCGCGAAAACTTGCGCTGGTCCATGAAAAGCAGATGCGAGCCGTCGGCGGCGAGCACGGCAAAGCCGAGCGCCAGCGGTGTGTGCGGTACGTCGCCGCCACGGATGTCGAACGCCCAGGCAATGGAGGAGGGGTCGGTCAGCACGGCATGGGTGGCGCCGTCCTTCTCGATGGCCGCTGCCAGCCGCACCAGCTTGTCCTTGGCCAGTTCGCCGGCAAAGCCGATCGGGTGGATCTCGACCGGTGCCAGTGGCGGCCCGGGCTGGTCCTGCCAGATCGCGTCGATCGGATTCTCTTCGAGCGGCACCAGTATCGCGCCGGATTTCTCGGCCGAGGCTTTCAGCGCCTTGACGTCGCTGATCGTATGGAGCCACGGATCGAAGCCCAATCGCACGCCCTTGCCGAGATTGTCCTTGATCCAGTTGGCCGGCGGGTTGTCGACAAGGCTCTCGATCGAAAAGATGTCGAGATCGACCTCCTGGCGCACCTGCAGCGTGTAGCGCCCGTCGACAAACATGACGGCGCGCTCGCCAAGCACAATGGCGACGCCGGCCGAGCCGCTGAAGCCGGTCAGCCATTTCAGCCGTGCCGAGCGGTCGGCGACATATTCGCCCTGGTGCTCGTCGGCACGGGGCACGATGAAGCCATCCAGCCCGTTCGCCGCCAACCATTGGCGCAGCATTGCCACGCGCGGCTTGCCAACGGCCGGATCGCCGGCGGAATCGAAGGTCTGGAACATGTCGGCTCTCCTCGAATGCTGGCGCGACCGTAGCGCATGACTTCGAAAATCGGAATCGATTTTCGGACCGATCATTCCCGGTTGCTGCGTGTCTCTTTGCGCATGGACGCCATGCAGAATCGACGATTTCAAAAAGCGTCAGCGGAGCTTACCTTCTTAATGTGGAGGAAAAGTCCTGTTGCCCTGCAAAGGAGACCGTCATGTCCACGATTTCACCTAGACGCGGATTTTTCAAAAACGCTGTGAAAGCGCTGATCGAAGCTCGCCAGCGCGAAGCGAGCCGGTATGTAAGCGGCGTTCTGCTTGGCTTTGACGACGAAACGCTGAAAGCTCACGGCTACGATCGCGAACAGCTAAAGAAAGCGGCGAACTCGCGCTAAGTCTGAGCGGATTCCGGCTTGCGTTGAAGGCGTCGCGCCTCAGCGCTTGAGGTGAATCGTCACCCAGCCCTCGCGGTGCAAGGTGCGGACGTGCCGGAATTTCTGGGCGACATAGGCCGCGATTACCGCATCGCGCTGGCGCTCGAGGATGCCCGACAAAACAATCGAGCCACCGAGCGCGATATGCTCCGCCATTTGCGGCGCCAGGCGCATCAGCGGCCGCGCCAATATGTTGGCGACGATCAAGTCGAAGGGCGCGCGCGCGGCAAAGATCGGGTGGTGGAATCCGGGCGCCGTCACTGTTTCGACGAGCCCCTTGACGTGGTTCAGCCGCGCATTGGCGGCGGCCACCTTGACGGCGACCGGGTCGATGTCGGTCGCCAGCACCGATATATGCGCGAGCCTGGCCGCTGCGATCGCGAGCACCGCGCTGCCGGTGCCAAGGTCGAGCGCGTTGCGCGGATGCTCGCGCCGTACGACCTGCTCCAGCATTTCGAGGCAGCCGGCGGTGGTGCCGTGATGACCGGTGCCGAAAGCAAGGCCGGCCTCGATCTCTATGGCGATTTCGCCGCTGTGGCGCTTCCTGCGGTCATGCGCGCCATGGACGAAGAAGCGCCCGGCCCGCACCGGCTTCAATCCCTCCAGCGAGCGCGCCACCCAGTCGATGTCGGGCAGCGTTTCGCGCGCTATAGGCTTCGACAGCGACAGTCCGGCAAGTACATCCCTGAGCTGCGCCTCGACCGCATCGACGTCGTCGCCGGCATAGAGCGATACTTCGTGGATGTCGCGGTCCTCGTCGACCTCGAGCACTGCAATCGGCAGGCCCTCATCGTCGAACGCCGCACCAAGCGCCGCGAAAATGTGATCAGCCTCGATCTTGCCCGCGGTGAAATACAAACGCGTCTGCGTCATTACCGGATGTGTCAACCTTCCGCCGCCAGCCGTTTGAGCTTGGCGATGGCGGCGTCCGGGCTTTCGCCATAGGCAATAGTGCCGGCGAATTCGCCCTTGGCATTGAGCAGCAGCACCGAAGCGGTGTGGTCCATCGTGTAGTCGCCGTCGTTCGTGTCGACTTTCTTCCAGTAGATGCCGAAGGACTTGGCCATGGCGTGGACCTTATCCGGATCGCCTGATATGCCGAGGATGCGATCGGAGAAATTGCTGACATAGGTGTTCATGATTTCCGGCGTATCGCGCTCCGGGTCGACCGTAACGAAATAGGCACGCAGGTTCTTGCCGTCGTCGCCCATCGTCTTCAGCCAGCCGGCCAACTCGAAAAGCGTGGTCGGGCAGACTTCCGGACAATGCGTGAAGCCGAAGAAGATGACGCTGGGGTGGCCGCGAAACGCGGCTTCGGTGACCGGCGCGCCCTTCTGGTCGACCAGCGTAAACGGTGCTCCGAACGGCTCGCCGCCATAATGTCCGCGGTACCAGTCGAAGGTGAGCCAGCCGATGCCAGCGGCCATCAGGACGAGAATACCGACCAGAATTGAACGCATCATCAGTGAAGTCCGTCGTTATTTCCATCGGGCGCCGGGTTGGCGCCGTGAAGGCCCTGGCTTGGCGAACACTCTTAGCGGTTCGGTCGCGCCGACGCAAAGATGTCGCGTTGCCGCAACCGGCAATCCTGTGGGAGGCGATCTGCTTGCAAAGCGCTGCCGTTCGTCCCACCTGAGGTCGGCAAAATTCGAACCGCAGGAGGCCTCTTTGCGAAAACTGATTGGCGGCGCGTTAGCCGCATGCCTGGTCATTGGCGCCGGCGCGGCGGCCGAGGAAGTCGGCAAGGTCGGCGTCGATTGGCTCGGCAACGATATCATCGTCGAGGCGATCAAGGATCCGAAGGTCGAGGGCGTGACCTGCCACGTCTCGTATTTCGACCGTGGCATGATCGACCGCCTGCAGAAAGGCAACTGGTTCGAGGACCCGTCCGATTCCTCGATCTCCTGCCGCCAGACCGGGCCGATCACCATTGGCGACATCGACATGAGCGAGGCCGGCGAGGAGGTGTTCAAGCAAGGCATCAGCCTGATCTGGAAAAAGCAGGTGGTGAACCGCATCTACGACAAGGCCAACGAGACGCTGATCTACCTGTCGCATTCGCGCCAGGTGCAGGATGGCTCGGCAAAAATGTCGGTCACCACCGTGCCGCTCTACGGCCAGAACGTAGTGTGGACCAGCGGCAAGCCGAAATAGAGACTGAAGGTGCTACGGGGTCCTTGGCGCGTCCAAGCGGATGCGCGGCGCTGCACTCGGCTTGCGAGACTTTGCGCGCGGGCGTAAAGCGCCCGCATGGACCGTCCTGAACACCTTGTCCTAAAAGATCCCGAGCCGCGCATCCATCCGACGGCGGAGCTGAAGGCGTGCAAGCTTGGACGTTATGCGTCGATCGGCGAGCGCGTCATCCTGCGCGAGGTGATGGTCGGCGACTTTTCCTACTTCGAGCGCCACGCCGAGGCGATCTATACGACGATCGGCAAATTCTGCTCGATCGCCGCCAACAGCCGCATCAATGCGCTGGAGCATCCGGTCGAGCGGCTGACGCAGCACAAAATCAGCTATCGGCCCAACGAGTACTTCCGCTGGCTGGGTGTCGATCAGGCATTCCGCGACCGGCGGCGGGCGAGAGCCGTCAGCATCGGCCACGATGTCTGGATCGGCCATGGCGCCGTGATCATGCCGGGCGTGGCGATCGGCAATGGCGCGATCGTCGGTGCCAACTCGGTGGTGACGCGCGACGTGCCGGCCTATGCAATCGTCGCCGGCGTTCCGGCCACGCCATTGCGGCAGCGCTTCAGCGCGGGAACTGCGGCCCGGATCGAACGTCTTGCCTGGTGGGACTGGCCGGTCGAGAAACTGGCCAGGGCAGTCCCCGACATGCAGGCCTTGCCCATCGAGGCTTTCCTCGACCGCTGGGAAAACGGCGCCCCCTGACTTCGGGGCGTATCTGCAAGCGGTCCGACGGCCTGCGCGATCTGCTCCTCCAACAATGTACCCGCGATCTTCCGCCACGAGGGAACCAGGAGCGGCTGCCAACTGTTTCTGCAGACACAATGAACTCGGCTTCCGTCCGGGTTCGTCGCCCGGCTGTTGAGGGAGTTTGAATGATTGAGAAGCTTTTCACCAGGATCGCCAACAACGTCGCCCATTTTGCCGGCCTGCCGCCGACGTTTGCCGTCTGTTTCCTGATCATCGTCGTCTGGGCGGCAAGCGGGCCGATGTTCGGCTTTTCGGACACCTGGCAGCTCGTCATCAACACCGGCACGACGGTCGTCACCTTCCTGATGGTGTTTCTCATCCAGAACACCCAGAACCGCGATGGCGCCGCGATCCAGGCGAAGCTCGACGAATTGATCCGGGTCAGCACAGCCCAGAACACCTTCATCGGTATCGAACACCTGACTGAGACCGAGGTCGAAGAGATCCGCAAGAAATGCGAACAGGCAGCGAAGCGGCATGATCAGAAGCTTGCCGAGTTGGCAGCCGAGAAAGCCATGGCGAAGAAGCGGAACACGAAGAAGCACGCAGCGGCGTGATATAAAGGTCCGGCGCATACCTGCGAAGATCGGATCCGATTCTTTGCTCTGGTGATCTTCGGTTCGGGATCATGCGCTGCGTGTCATGAATGCCGCGAAAGCATCCTTGTAGTCCGGATGCCAGCGCGACAGAGCAGGACGGTTCTCAATGATATCGCCAATTGCCCAGGCCATGCGCTTTTCGTCCATGGGCCGGGTCGCCTCGTTATCGGGACACAGGATGTAGAAATCGCCACGCAGCAGCGAGGCCAGCATGAAGTCGATGACCTGCTCGCCGGTCCAGGCGCCGGCCGGCTTTTCGGTCGCACCTTCGGTCAGGCCGGTAAAAGTGAACCCGGGAATGAGCAAATGCGCCGCGACATTGGCGCCGGGCTCGTTGCGCAGCGCGTGTGCAAAGCCCTCGGTATAGGTCTTCACGCCAGCCTTGGAGACGTTGTAGGCGAGGTTGCCAGGCGGCGTGGTAATGCCTTGCTTGGAGCCGGTGTTGACGATCAGGCCGGGCTTTCCCGCCGCCAGCATGCGCGGCGCGAAGGCCTCGACGCCATGGACGACGCCCCAGAAATTGATGTCCAGCAGTCGCTTCCAGGCGTCACGGTTCTCCCAGGGCTTGCCGGGGTTGTTGCCGACGCCGGCATTGTTCATCAGCAGCGAGACGTCGCCGAAAGTGCCGGATGTCCGTTCGGCCAGCCGGTCGAGGTCTTCGGCCCTCGAGACATCGGTGGCGACGGCAAGTACGGCGCTCTGCCCGCCGATAGCAGCGACGGCGCGGGCAGCCTCATCAAGGCGTTCGCCGCCGATATCGGCCAGCACGATCTTCATGCCCATCGCCGCCAGCCGTTTGGCGGCGGCAAGGCCGATGCCGCTGGCCGCGCCGGTAATGACGGCGACATTGCCGGAGGCAAGTGCAGGCAGGGCGGTCTGGATCTCGGCGTCGGTGGTCATGATTTTCTCCTGTTCTGGCCGCGGCGAACTTAGCGCGGAAAAAGGCTCGCGCAAGCCGGTCCCGGCATCTTCGGGTTGACCGCATCGGCGGGCGCTGCGCATGCTGATATCGAAAAAGGAGACCTGACGATTGACCGACTGGATCGAGATCCTGAAAGAACAGACCGCCACCGGCGACCAGATGAGCCGCGAGGTACCGCAGATGCTCGCCAATCCCGACATCAGCGAAGCGCAAGTTATGACGCTGTTTTCGGCGCTCGAAAAACAGGCCGAATTCGTCGAAAAGCTGCGTATGGCGCTGGAAAAATTCGGCCATGATTTTTCAGTGATCAAGGCGGCCGAGCGGCTGGAGGAGCGCTACGCCGACCTTGCCGCGTCGGTAGCGGAAAAGCTGAAAGCAATGCGAGGCTAGACGGGGCCTATTTCTCGATCAGCCGCTCGAAGCGCCTGTCCGGCACGAACCAGATCATCGCCACCAGGACATAGATCGAGACACCGATCCAGTGATTGACGAAGGTCAGCGCGATGGCGGAAAGATAGAGGACCAGCGAGATCTTTCCCTTGAGGTCATTGCCCAACGCCCTGGCGAAAAGGGTCTCGTTGCCGTGCAGTCGATGCAGGGCCATGGTGAGGATGTTGAAGCCGATGGCGCAGAGCGCCAGGTCGACGCCATAGACGGCAACCGGCACCGGCGCGAAATGGTTCTCACCCATGAAGGCTGTCGTCGCCGGCATCAGCGATAGCCAGAACAGCAGGTTGAGGTTCGCCCACAGCACGCGGCCGTCGACCCGCTGCACGGTATGGAACATGTTGTGCAAATTGTTCCAGTAGATGCCGACATTGATGAAGGACAGCACATAGCTGAGGAAGATCGGCCAGAGTGGTGCCAGCGCGGAAAAATCCTCGCCATGCGGCACCTTCAATTCCAGCACCATGATGGTGATGATGATGGCGACCACGCCATCGGTGAATGCCTCGACTCGTCCCTTGCCCATGAATCTCCCCTGACAATCCGCTGAAGTTAAAAGAGGATCTCGCTCAGCGCCATCGGCAAAGCTGCCAAACTTGTCAGGAGCAAGCCGGGGAGGGGGAACGGCTGACGCGAAAAAGGCGTTAGGATGTCAGATCCCGAACAGCAAAAGGTCGAAAAAATGACCGCTCACGCTCAAGTCATGACGCGCGATTACGAACTCGGCGGCCGCGCTGCAGCGGCCACCGTGGCCGCTATGATCGCGGCTCTTTTCGCCGGCAGCACGGCGCTGACGCCGCTTTACATCATCTACAAGCAGGTCTTCGGCTTCTCACAGATCACTTTGACGCTGGTCTACGCCGTCTATGTCATCGGCAATCTGGCGGCGCTGCTGATGTTGGGGCGTGTGTCCGATGTCATCGGGCGCCGTCCAATGGCATTGGCCGGGATGGCGGTGGCCGTGGTCAGCGCGGTGGTTTTCCTGTTCGCCGAAAATGTCGCATGGCTCGACATCGCCCGAATTCTGAGCGGACTGGGAATCGGCGTCGGCGCGGGCACCGGCACCGCCTGGCTCGCCGAATTGCTCCCGACCGACGACAAGTCACAGGCGGCGACGATTGCCACCAGCACCAATTTTCTCGGCCTCGGCCTCGGTGCGCTGGGAGCCGGGTTGCTCGCCGAATACGCGCCTTGGCCGCTCAGGCTGACATTCGTCGTCTACCTGGCGATCCTCGCGACTGTAACCCTGCTGGTCTGGCGCACGCGGGAAACCGTTTCGCGGCCGGGGAAACTGGCTGACGTTTCGATGCGGCCGCGCCTTTCCGTGCCCGATGCCATCCGCGCAAATTTCGTTGCGCCGGCGGTGACAGGCTTTGGCGCAATGGCGCTGGTCGGCTTTTATGCAGCACTCGCACCGAGCATTTTGGCGCAGCAACTGCAGGTAACCAACCATGCCGAAGCCGGCGCTCTGTTCTTTGAATTGGCGATCGTGACGGCCGCCACCATTGTAGCGACGGCGCGTCTTTCGAGCCGAGCCGCGATGTTCGCGGCGCTTGCGCTGATGATCCCAACCGTCGCGCTGATTGTTGCGGCGCAGGTCTTCGCCTCGATGACCATAATGATTGCCGGCACCGCCTTGTGCGGCGTGGCGGCAGCGCTCGGCTATCGCGGCGGCTTGCAAGTGGTGAACGAGATCGCGCCGGCGGACCGGCGCGCCGAAGTCGTCTCGGCCTTCTTCATCTGCTGTTTTTGCGGCAACGCGCTGCCGGTCATCGGCATCGGCGTTCTGTCGACGGTGGCAGGTGCGACCGCGGCAAGCGTGGCCTTTGCCGGCATGATTGTCGTCTTTTCCCTGGTCGCTCTCGGGTTTGGCGCGAAATACGCGCGCTGAGCCGACCTTTCAGCCGTTCGGTGTCTCGGGCGAAAGGTGCGCGCGCTGGCGCGGTACGCCGAGGCCGGTATCCGGCGGTTCGCCGGCAGCCGGCCGGCTCTCGATCATGTGCAGGCTGCGCCAGCGGCCGAAGCGATAATAGGCCGCGGCCAGCACGAGCGAGGTTATAGAGCCAGCCGGAAAGCTCCACCACAGAGCTTCCTCGCCGATCACGCTTCGGAAGAAATAGGCGAAGCTGGTGCGCACCAGCAGCACCGAGATCACCAGGATGATCAGCGGCGGCATCACCGCGCCGGTGGCACGCACGGTGGCGAAGAGCACGATGGTGATGCCGAACAGGATGAAGGACCACGACGCGATCTTGTTGATGTGAGTGGCGATGTCGATTGCTGCACTGTCGCTGCCAAGGAAGAGGCTGAGCACCGCGCGATCGAATACGAACAGCAGCGCGACGAGCATCCCGGTGAGCACAAGGTTGAAGCCGACGCCGGAGGTGGCGATGCGTCCAATCCGGTCCCAGCGCCTGGCGCCGACATTTTGCGCCGCCATGGACGACACCGCGGCGCCGATGGCGAGCGCCGGCATCTGGATATAGGTCCAGAGCTGTGCGGCTATGCCGTAGGCAGCCGCGACCTGCGAGCCGTACGAGTTGACCATGCCCATCACCGTCAGCGCCGCGGCCGAAACGACGATCATCTGCAGGCCCATCGGCACGCCCTTGAAGACGACGATGCGCAGCAGCGCCGGGTCCGGCCGCAGCAGAGCGAGATTAGGGCCGGCCAGCCGCAGCGGGTGCTTGCGCGCATAAAGCACGATCAGGATGGCAACCACGCTTACCGTCTGGCCGATCAGCGTCGAGGTGGCCGAGCCGGCGATGCCGAGTTCGGGGAACGGGCCGATGCCGAGGATGAGCAACGGGTTCAAAACGACGTCGAGCATGACGGCCAGCGCCATGAACAGGAAAGGCGTGCGCGAATCGCCGGCGCCGCGCAGCACCGTCATGACGAAGGACAGCAGGTTCATCATCGGCACGGCGAGGAAGATGATGCGCAGATAGGAGCGCGCCAGCGGCAACGCGTCGGCCGGCGTGCCGAGCGCATCGAGGATCGCATCGACCCAGATCCAGCCGCAGACCGCGAACACCACCGAGACGAGGAAGAAGAAGGTGGCGCTGGTTCCGACGATGCGCCGGGCTTCGGGCAGGTCACGAGCGCCGACGGATTGTGCGACCAGGATGGTCGCCGCCATGCCGATGCCGAAGACGGTGCCGAGGATGAGAAACAGCACGAGGTTGGCATTGGACGTGGCGGTCAGCGCCGCTTCACCGAGGAAACGGCCGACCCACACGGCATTTATCGAGCCGTTGAGCGACTGCAGCACATTGGAGCCGAGCACCGGCAGGGCAAACAGCAAAAGGGTGCGCGGGATAGGCCCACTGGTGAGGTCGCCGGTCTGCCGGCGCTGGGGCATGTTGTCGTCCATGGCAGGCAACTCGGCGAAGGCTTGTCTTGAGTCCGCAATGATTGCCGATTTAACGGGAGAGGTCGATGCGGCGCTGCAAATTCCGCCTGGTGTGCCTTGATCTAAGCATTTCTCAAACCTTCCGGAATCGTATATTGATCCCGCACGCGTGGGGCCGCATTTTCCTGGATCTCATGGGTAAGCCGGGGGGCTCATGTCCGATATTCCGTTGTTTTTTGAGCGCCTGAACCGGCGCGCCTTTCTTGGTGCATCCGCTCTGGGCGCGGCCTCCGTGGCTCTTTCGTCGTGCACTACGACGGACGTGGCGGCGCCGGTGCCCGCGGCACCAAGCGATCCGGCTTTCGGCGATGCCGCAAGCATGTATGCCGCGCGCATCGACGAGGGCTATCAACTGCCGGCAATCCCGGTAGCCAAGGTCGATCCGAAATTCGTGCGGCAAATCGTGGCCGACCCGACTGGAGAAAAACCCGGCACGATCGTCGTCGATACTTCCGAGCACTTCCTCTATCTGGTGCGCGACGGCGGCAAGGCAATTCGCTATGGCGTCAGCCTCGGCAAGGCCGGTTTCGGATGGACCGGCAGCGCCGTGGTTCAGGCGAGAAAGAAGTGGCCGGTCTGGACGCCGCCGCCGGAAATGATCCAACGCCGGCCGGAACTGGCGAAATACAAGGACGGCATGCCGCCCGGCCCGCAGAGCCCGCTTGGTGCCCGCGCGCTGTATCTCTTCCGTGACGGCAAGGACACGATGTATAGGCTGCACGGCACGCCGGAGTGGGATTCCATTGGGAAGAACGCTTCCTCCGGCTGTGTGCGCTTCATGAATCAGGACATTATCGACCTCTACAGCCGCGTCGACGGCGTCGCGCCGGTCTTCGTGCGCCCGAACCTGTCGGCCGCCGGGAAGATCGCCGCCGTGTCGAACAGGACGGCCGAGCCGATCGATGCCGGCGTGCCAAAGGACGCGGAGATGTTGAGGTAAGTGCCTTCGACTGGATCGTCAGTCGCAGGTTTTGCAACGCACTAGGACACCGTCCTTGCGCGGGCGAGCCGCAACTGAAGGGCACGACCGCTCAATCGCGCCAGCTCAGGCGGACGCGTTCCGCGCGTCCGCCTGAGTGGGTGCCGCTACTTCTTGGCGAGGCCTGGGAGCGTGACCTGATAGACCAGGAACATGGTGTCGACATCGGCGCCATCCTCGGCCTTGTAGGCCGCGCCGACCTGGAAGCCGTCCTGCGTGAGGAAGTCATTGTCATTGGCGACGAACAGGAAATAGTCGTCGGGCAGCTTTGGATCGAGGACGCTCACCACCGACATCGCCTCCCATTTCTCCGAAAGGTTGTTGCGGTCGTTGGGCGCGCCATTGTGCAACCCGAAGCGGCCGAGCTCGGACTTGTCGTTGATATCGATGAACGGCGTCAGCTTGGCCGGCGTCACCGATGGATCGAGCTCACCCTTGGGTGCCAGTGGCTTGTCCTTGTCGAACTCTGTGCCGGCGATATCGGTTGCCGCCGACACATCGACGACGCTGATCTCGCGATGGAGCGAAGTGTCGCCCTTCAGCCCCTGGCCATTGCCGCTGTCGCGCGCCAGCATCAGGAAGGTCTTGTCCGACAGCGCCACGATTTCACTCTGCGCGGCGATCTTGGTTTTGCCCTTGGCATCGGTGAACACCGGCAGCGGCACGACATATTCATGCGCGAGCTTGAGCTGGCCGGGATCCGAGGCATCGTAGACCAGCGCGCGCGTGTTCTGGCGCGTCGAGGCGGAATCGCCGCCATCCTGCCTTGGGGCCGACTGCAGCACGGCAATCAGGAACTTGTCGTCCGGCGTCAGCGCCATGCCTTCGAGGCCCTGGTTGTTCTGACGGCCGGTTTCGGGATCCTTCGGATCTGGGTCTGCCGCGCCAGGTCCCGGATTGTTGGAAGCAAAGTTTGGCGTCCCGTGACGCATCGGGACAAGCGCCGCCGGCGGCTGCGTTGCCGACATCAGACGCCCATCGGCGGAGAAGCGGTAGATGTTCGGACCGTATTCGTCCGAGATGAACATCGTGCCGTCGGGCAGCCGTGCGATCGCTTCGTCATCGAGCGCGAGCTTGCCGTTGGCTTCGGGCAGGATCGGCATGTCGTCGGTCGCGGCACGCACGCCGTTGAGCGGATCGAGGCCGGTTGCGTCGGTACCCTTGTCGTCGGTCAAAAGCATGGTGTCGGCAAGCGTCGCGGTGAGGCCCGATTGTTCCTGGCCGGTGGCCGGTGCCGCACCCGGCGCGATCGGCGCGAACTCGAGGGCGATCGTGTTGAGGCGCGGACGGTAATCGGTGGTGCCGACGACATTGTAGCCGCGATCCGGCAGCAGCCACAGCGAGCCCTTATAGCCATCGGCGCCACGCGTCCAGCCGGCAGCGTCGATCGACATACCCGAGCCCGAGCCAAACGTCTCGCCGAACTTGTCCTTCTGGCTGGCCGGGATGCGGCCGACACCGACCAGGCCCTTGTTGACGAAGCTGACGCCGCCGACGGTCGCGGCGTTTTCAGCCAAGGCCGGGGTCAAGGCGGTGAACATCGCCAGCGCGACGGCGAGGGACGCGGTTCGGTGCAGGTTTTTCATGGATATCCTCTTTTGAGACAAAGCTGCCGGGATCTGAAAAAGCGCCGCGTGGCATCGAGGATGCCGCGAAAGCCTTCGGAGAAGCGATCTAGGACGCGAACATGATACTTGCGTGACAGTGCCGCGCTCGCTTGTCCCCCATGGTCGCAACTGGCCTGGGTATGGCGAATTCGTCGTCGCCGAGCGAGCAATTAACGACTTTACAAATAATCGTTATAATGTAAAGTTATGACAATGAAAGGTCCCCGATGACTGCCTATCGTTTCGCCACCCGCCTCAATTCCTTTGCCTCGCGGCCACAGTCCGAGTGGCCCGATCTTGTCGGCAAACCGTCCATGCTGCAAATGGCGGCACGTGCGGCGAAGGTTGCGGAGTTGACCGATCTCGACCTCAACTACCCCGACCATGTCGATGAAAAGCCTGCGGAAATAGCGCGCAAACTCGGCGATATCGGGCTTTCCATCAATGGTTTCGCCATGCGCTACTATTCCAATCCGGCTTTCAAGCTCGGCGCCTTCACCAACCCGGATCCTGCCATTCGCCGCGAAGCCATCGACCTGACCAAGGCCGGCATCGACGCCACCCGCGAGGCGGGCGCCAGCCTGATGACCTTGTGGCTCGGGCAGGATGGCTTCGACTATGCCTTCCAGGTGGACTACGCAGCGCTCTGGCAACACGAAATCGATGGCATTCGTGAAGTTGCGGCGCATGATCCGGGCTGCCAAATCAGCCTTGAATACAAACCCAACGAGCCGCGCTCCTACAGCCTGATGCCAGATGCGGCGACTACATTGCTGGCGATCCGCGAGATCGGCCTGCCAAATCTCGGCGTGACGCTCGATTTCGCCCATGTGCTCTATGCCGACGAGCAGCCGGCCTTTGCCGCAGCACTCGTGGCGCGACACAGCAAGCTGCTCGGCGTGCATCTCAACGACGGCTACGCCAAGCGCGACGACGGCCTGATGGTCGGGGCCGTGCATACGCTGCAGACGATCGAGCTGCTCAGGCAGATCCGTCGAGACGGCTATGCCGGCGCCATCTACTTCGACACGTTCCCCGACATGACCGGGCTCGACCCGGTCCACGAATGCGAAGTCAACATCGCGACTGTCAAGCGCATGCTGCGCTTCGTCGATCGGCTGGAAAAGGACAATCGGCTGTCCACTGCCGTCGACCGTCAGGACGCGGTCGCCTCGCAGGCCATCATCCAGGAAGCCATGCTCGGGCCGGACAGCTGAGGCCGGCGGCATAGACCGTTTTTCAACAAGGGAGGAAGATCATGAAATTTCTACTTGCCACCGCTGCCGCTGCCCTGATGGCGCTGTCCATCGGCTCGGCTTTTTCCGCGGACCTCGCGCCGCTCAATTCCGACACCGAGAAGGATCGCATCGACTGGTCGCAGCTCGAGGCCAGGTTCGGTGCGTTCCCCAAGCTGCCCGAGGGTACCAAGGCGGGTGCGGTCTCCAAGACGCTGACCAATGAATACTGGCGCTCGCTGGGAGAGGGCTACAAGTCGTTCGGCGACCGCACCGGCGTGCCCGTCGTCTACCAGGCAGCGCAGAGCGAGGGCGACCAGCTCGGTCAGCTCACCATCGCCGAAGGCCTGGTCACACAGGGCTACAACGTGCTGCTCGTCTCGCCGCAGACCGACTCCAACCTGCAGCCGATCATGGAACAGGCCAAGGCGGCCAACGTGCCGGTGGTCAACGTCAACGACGCGGTCATCCCGCAGGCCGAGCATTATGTCGGTAATGTCCAGCGCGACAACGGCGTGCGCGTCGCCAAATGGTTCATCAAGAACCGGCCGGACGGCGGCAAGGTCGCCATCGTCGAAGGCCAGGCCGGCGTCTACGCCGCCGTCCAGCGCACCGATGGTTTCAAGACAACGATCACCGAGGCCGGCAAGTTCGACGTCGTCGCCAGCGTCCCCGGTAACTGGGATCGCCAGACCTCCTACGACGCGGCCACCAACATCCTGCAACAGCACCCCGATCTGATCGGCTTCTATGCCAACAATGACGGCATGGCGCTGGGCATCGTCGAGGCGGTCAAGGCTGCCGGGCTGCAGGACAAGGTTGCGGTCTTCGGCACCGACGGGATCTCCGACGCCTATGCCTCGATCCGCGCCGGCGAGCTGACCGGCACCGTCGATTCGTTCCCGGTGCTGACCGGCGAGGTGGCGCTGGAATCTGCGCTGCGGCTGGTGGCCGGGCAGAAGCTGCCGCGCGTCGTCGCCACGCCGCAGGCGCTGATCACCAAGGACAATGCCGACCGTTACTCTGGCGCCGGCGACGCCGTGCGCAAGGCGCTGCTCGAGGACGCGGCAGCGGGCCAGTAGAGCAGGGCCGGCAGGTGCCGGCCTTGGGTCGGCACCTTGCCTGGAGAACCGAAGCAATGTCAGCGCGGCTGCAATTCGAGGGCATTTCCAAAGAGTTTCCGGCTGTGCGGGCGCTGAGCGACGTGTCGTTTTCGGTCGGCGCCGGCGAGATCCATGGCCTGCTCGGTGAAAACGGCGCCGGCAAATCGACGCTGCTGCGCATACTGTCAGGCGTCTACCGACCGACGGCGGGAAGCGTGCTGATCGACGGCAAGCCGGTGACGCTGAACAATCCGGTCGCCGCACGCGCCGCGGGCGTGGCGATGATCCATCAGGAATTACAGCAGGTGCCACGCCTCAGCGTCGCCCAGAACATGTTCCTCGGCCATCCGTTGACGCGCGGCGGCGTCTTCGTCGCACGGCGCGAGCAGGAAAGCCGCGCTGCGGAAGCGCTGGCCGCCATCGACCCGACCATCGATCCGGCAGCCCCGCTTGGCTCGCTGAAGGTGGCGCAGCGGCAGATCGTCGAGATCGCCCGGGCGCTGCTCGACCGCGCCAGGATCGTGGCGATGGACGAGCCGACGTCGAGCCTCACGCCGAGCGAGTTCGAACGGCTGGCGGAAGTCATTGCCGGTCTGGCACGCGACGGTGTCGCCGTCATCTATGTCTCGCACAAGCTGGACGAGGTGTTCGGCATCTGCGAGCGCGCCACTGTCATGCGCGACGGCGTTGTGGTCGAAACCGTCGATCTCGCGCAGGTGTCGGAAAAGGCCGTCGTTTCGATGATGGTCGGCCGCGAGCTTGCCCAGGAACAACACCGCTCGCATGCTTCCCCCGAGATCAGGCTGAGCGTGCGTGGCCTCGCCTCGGCAACCAAGGTCCGTGACGTTTCGTTCGACCTGCATCACGGCGAGGTGTTGGGCATTGCCGGCCTGGTCGGGTCCGGCCGCACCGAACTGCTGCGGCTGCTGGCCGGCGCCGACCGGGCCTCATCAGGCGCAATAGAGATCGACGGCAAGGCGGTAAAGCTTTCCAGTCCGCGCGACGCCATCGCGGCCGGCATCGGCCTGGTGCCGGAGGAGCGCAAGCGCGAAGGCATCGTGCCGTTGCGGTCGATCTCCAGCAACATGGCGCTGGCCTCGATGGGCGTGTTCGCGCCGCGCGGCGTCATCGATCACAAAAGGCTGAAACGGGTCGCGGCCGAGAAGATGAAGCGGGTCAATCTCAGGCCGTTCCTGCTCGACCGGCCGATCCGCCTGTTCAGCGGCGGCAACCAGCAGAAAGCGATCATCGGCCGCTGGCTGGCGGCGGGAACGCGGATCCTTCTGTTCGACGAGCCGACGCGCGGCATCGATGTCGGCGCCAAGGCGGAGATCTACCACCTGATCGAGGAACTCGCCGCCGAAGGCCATTCGGTAATCGTCGTGTCGTCAGAACTCCCCGAGGTGATCCGGGTCGCCGACCGCGTGCTGGTCATGCGCGACGGCACGGTCGCCGCCGAACTGGACCGCGCAAGTCTCAGCGAACACGCGATCGCCGCGCACGCCATACCCCAAACGGAGATTGAGACCGGCAAGGCGCAAGGCCATCGGGCCGGTGCATAACGGACAGGACCAGCGGATGACCGATATAGCCCAACACACAGCAGCGCGCCCAAGGGCAGATTTCCTGCACCGGTTTTCCGTGCGCGACGCCGGCACGCTGATCGGCCTGGTGGTGATCCTTGCCGTCTTCGGGGCGCTGGTCCCCGGCTTCTTTGCCGAGCGCAACCTGATCAACATCCTGCAGCAGTCGAGCATCAATGCCTGCCTGGCGTTGGGCATGACGCTGGTCATCATCTCGGGCGGCATCGACCTGTCCGTCGGGCCGACGGCAGCGCTTTCGGCGGTCATCTCGGCCTCGATGCTGGTTGCCGGTGTGCCGTTTCCGCTGGCCATCGCCGCCGGCTTCGCCATCGGCCTTGCCTGCGGACTGCTCAACGGCGTGCTGGTCGCCTATGTCGGGCTGCAGCCCTTCATCGTCACGCTGGGAACGCTCAGCACCTACCGGGCGCTGGCGCTGATCTATACCGGCGGCAATCCGGTGCTCGGCCTGCCTGCCGGCTTCCGTGCCATCTTCAATGGCTCGCTGTTCGGATTGCCGTTGGCGGTCATCATCGTGGCCGTGGTCGCGCTGATTGCCTGGATCATCCTCAAGAAGACGCCGTTTGGCGAATTTCTGCTCGCCGTCGGCGGCAATGAGGAGGCGGCCTACATAGCCGGCGTGCCGATCGCCCGCACCAAGATCGCCGCCTATATGATCTCGGGCCTGCTGGCAGCGCTTGCAGCGCAGATCCTGATCGGCCGGCTGGGTGCGGCCGAACCCATTCTGGGCAATCTCTGGGAGCTCGACGCCATAGCAGCGGCGGCGATCGGCGGCGCCTCGCTGATGGGCGGCAAGGGCAGCGTCGTCGGCACCATCCTGGGTGCCATCATCCTTGGCAGCATGCGCAACGGCCTGACGCTGATGAACGTGCAGTCCTTCTATCAGCTCCTGGCAACTGGCCTTATAATCCTCGCCGCGATGCTTATCGATCGCGTGACGAGGGGACGTGGATGACCTTGACCGGGCTGGACCTGAAAGCAGTAGGACCGCGCATTCGCATGATGATGCCGCATCTGACGCCGCTCGAGGCGAAGGTGGTTGAAACGGTCTTCGGACGGCGCGGCTTCGACGAGACCATACCGCTCAAGCAGATCGCCGAGGAGGCCGGTGTCTCGGAGGCGATGGTGGTCAAGATCGCCAAGAAGCTGGGTTTTTCCGGCTATCGCGACTTTCGCACGGCGGTCTATGAATACAGCCGCCTGCCGACCGCCGAGATGCATCAGGAGCTGTCGGTGGACGACAGTTCGGCCGAGATCGTGCAGAAGGTGTTCCGCACCTCCATCCAGGCGCTGGAGGAGACGCTCGCCATCCTCGACATGGACGATTTCGACCGTGCCGCCGATCTGCTTTACCGCGCCAGGAATCGCGATTTCTACGGCGTCGGCGGCTCGGCGCAGATCGCACGCGACGTCTCGCATAAATTCCTGCGCATCGGCATCCGCACCTCTGTCTACGACGATTCGCACATGATGTTGATGTCGGCCTCGCTGCTCGGCGCCGACGACATCGCCGTCGGCTTCTCGCATTCAGGCAACACGAGCGCTGTTATCGACGCCATCCAACTTGCGCGCAAAAGCGGCGCGCGCACGCTGGCCATCACCAACTATGACAACTCGCCATTGGCAGCCGTCGCCGACATCGTGCTTTGCTCGACCGCCCAAGGCTCGCCGTTGATGGGTGAGAACGCAGCCGCGCGCATTGCCCAGCTCAACATTCTCGACGCGCTGTTCGTCGCGGTCGCGCAACGCGACTACCAGGCGGCGGAGCGCAATCTCGGCCGCACCATGTCTGCCGTGACGTCGAAACGGAAAGACAAGAACTCATGAAAGGCAAGCGGCTCATGAAGGTGTGGGGCACATGACGGCTCCTCGGCCGCTGGTGACCGTATTCGGCAGCCTGCATTACGATATCATGGTCGAAGCCCCCAATCGCCCGCGCAAGGGCGAAACGGTCACCGGCCATGCCTGGCATCCGAAATGCGGCGGCAAGGGCAGCAACCAGGCGGTGTCGGCAGCGCGGGCCGGCGTGCGTGCGGCGATGATCGGAGCTGTCGGCGACGATGATTTCGGCCGCGCGCTTCTCGACAATCTCGATCGCAACGGCGTCGACCAGCGCTTCGTGGGAGTGGCTTCGGGCGCCGGCTCGGGCATGAGCGTAGCGATTTTCGACGACAGCGGCGACTATGGCGCGGTGATCGTCTCGGGCAGCAATCTCACTCTCGGCGAAAAGGACATTATTGAGGCGGCCGAGTTGATCGCGCAAACGGCGGTTCTGCTGCTGCAAAACGAGGTACCGGAAGCCGCCAACATTGCCGCGGCGCGAGCGGTGAAGGCGCATGGCGGCCGCGTCGTTCTCAATGCGGCGCCGGCGCGAAAGCTGACAGCCGAACTGATCGCGCTGACCGACATCGTCATCGTCAACGCCATCGAGGCGGAGTTCCTGGCCGGCGTTTCGGTCGTCGACACGCTCGAGGGTGCTACGAAGGCGGCTGGCATGCTCGTCGGTTTCTATCCGGCTGCAATCGTCACGGCCGGCGGCGAGGGCGTTGCCTATCGCGACCGCGACGGCCAGGCATTCGCCTTGCCGGCGATGCCGGTGGAGGTGGTCAGCACCCACGGTGCCGGTGATGAATTCGTCGGCGCCTTTGCGGCGTGGCTTGCGCGTGGAGAGCCCGTCGAGGCGGCACTTGGCGCCGCCAACGCCGCCGCTGCCTCGCTGGTCGCAACGCCGGAGCGCGAGCGCGGGGGTCTTGATCAATCTGAGCCTGCTCAGTGAGCGCCGCGATTCAATCGCTGTCGCGCGCGATCAGTTCCAGCGGCCAGACTTCACGGATGATGCGTGCGCCTTCGGCGCCGGCGTAAGCCGGGATCGATGCCAGCAGCATTTCGGCCAACCGCTCGCCCATCGGCTCGAGCGCCGGGCGGAAGCCGGTCAGCGCCGGGGAAAAATAGCGGCAGAGCGGGGTGTCGACGATGACGATCACCGCAACGTCGTGGCCGGGCCTGATGCCCGCCTCGGCCAGAGCCTTGCAGCCGCCAAGCGCCATCGCGTCGTTGTTGAAGATGATGGCCGTCGGCGGGTCCTTGGAGTGCATGACCTTCGGCGTCACGGCGTAGCCGCCGGCCTCGTTGATGAAGCCGTCGGCGATCAACTCGGGGTCGAACTCGATGCCGTGCCGCCGCAACGCCTTGCGATAGCCGGCGAGGAACAGATAGCCGAAATTGAGGTCGAGCGACGGGCGGATGGCGGCGATGCGGCGGTGACCGCGCGCGACGAGACGATCGACCGCGTCAGCCCCGGCTTTTTCGAAATCGAGGTCGAGCGAGGGATAGGAATCGCCGCCGGAGCGGCTGCGGCCGAGCGTCGCGAACGGGAAACCAGCCTGGGTCAGATAGTCGATGCGCTCGTCCTCGCGCCGCGTCCAGGCCAGCACTACGGCATCCGCCCTGCGGGTCTCGACGACACGGCGCAGGCGCTCCTGCTGATAGTCGCCCGGCGCGCCCATCACTACGATCAGGTCAAGGCCGCTTTCGGCGAGCTTGGCCTGCAACCCGGTCAGGAACGGAATGAAGAACGGCTCGCCATATTCCTGGTCGCCCGGATGCGGCTGCAGCATGAAGGCGATCGAATGGGTGGCGCCGCGCCGCAGGCTGCGGCCGGACTGGTTCGGTGAATAGTTCAGCTTCTTGGCCGCATCGAGCACGCGCTGGCGCGTGTCGGCATTGACGTCGGCGCGGCCGTTGAGCGCGCGCGACACCGTGCCGATGGAAATATTCAGGTGACGTGCAAGGTCGTGAATACTGGACGCCAAAGGACAGTTCTCCCCCTTGCTTGGCTAGCACCGGCTGCTCTCCGGGCCAAGCCGACGCCACGATTTTTCACAGCCGGCCAATTGACATTCTACGCCATCGGGTGTGTTCTCGTAAACGTTTACGGAAGAACGTTTGCGGCTCTGCCGTGAACGCCGTGACGATCGGTCTGGAGGGGCCGAGAGGGAGGAGTGCTGGATGATCAATGTCGTCCTGGTCGGCTGCGGAGCGATGAGCAAGGCGTGGCTCGATGCGGCCAAGCAGATCGACGAGCTCGCCATTGTCGGCCTGGTCGATATCGACGCCGAAAGGGCGCGGGCAAGGGCGCGCGAATACGAGCTTTCGAGCGCCGTCATCGGAACCGAGCTCGACGCCGTGCTCGACCAGACCAGGCCCGACGCGGTATTCGACGTCGTGGTTCCCGCCGCCCGCCGCGAGGTCGCGCTTTCCGCCTTTGCCCACCATTGCCATCTCTTGACCGAAAAGCCGCTGGCCGACAGCCCGGACAATGCGCGTGCCATTGTCGAGGCGGCCCGCAGCGCCGGCCGCATCCATGCCGTCGTGCAGAACCGCCGCTATGTCGCCAATGTCAGGCGCATCCGGCGCTTTCTCGATTCCGGCGCCATTGGTGCGCCAACCAGCATCCACGCCGATTTCTTCGTTGCGCCGCATTTCGGCGGTTTTCGCGAAGAGATGCGCCATGTGCTGCTGCTCGATATGGCGATCCACACATTCGATGCAGCCCGCTACATGGTGGCCGGCGAACCGGCCGGCGTCTATTGCCAGGAGTGGGAGCCGGTCAATTCCTGGTATCGGCAAGGGTCGTCGGCAACCGCAAGCTTCGACCTCGGCGGCGGCAAGCTGTTCACCTATGCCGGCAGCTGGTGCGCGGCCGGCTTCCGTACCAGCTGGGACAGTACATGGCGGATCGTCGCCGAGCGCGGCAGCATTGTCTGGGACGGCGCGGACGGGTTGAAGGCGGAAGTCGTGCGGCCGGTCCGTGAAGGCCTGTTCGACCGCACCGAATCGATAGCCGTGCCGCCGCTCGACCCGGCAGATCGCGTCGGCGGCCATCTCGGCATCATCCAGGATTTCGTCCGCGCCGTCGAGACCGGCACCGAGCCGGAGACGCGCGGCGCCGACAACATCAAGAGCCTGGCCATGGTTTTCGCTGCGATCGAGAGCGCCGAGACCGGGCGCCGGGTCGCTATCGCTCAACAGGAGGGATCATGATGCCAACCCCGCTGCTCGACATCAGGATCGGCACAATGGTGCGGGCCAATCTCGACGACCCGGCCGCCTATGTCAGGCAGATCCTGCCGCTCGGCTTCGAGAGCATCCAGCCGTTCTTCTGGCAGACGCTGGGCGGCAAGGACATTCCACGGCTGGCAGGCGAGATCCGCGAGGCGATCGGCGATGCCGATGTCGTCGTCTCGTCAATCGGCGTGTTCGGCAACCCGCTGGAGAGCGGTGAAGTCGATCGCGGCGTGCTCGAGGCGTGGGAAACGATCATCGACAACGCGCATCTGTTCGGCACCAATGTGGTCAGCGGCTTTACCGGCCGCATCCGCGGCAAGCCGCTGCCCGACAGCCTGCCGCGCTTCCGCGAGGTCTGGGGGAAGCTGGCAAAGCGGGCCGCCGACAAGGGCGTGCGCATCGCGTTCGAGAATTGCGCCATGGACGGCAACTGGGCCAGCGGCGACTGGAACATCGCCCACAATCCGGACGCCTGGGAGCTGATGTTCAACGAATTGCCGGACGACAATCTCGGCCTGGAGTGGGAGCCCTGCCACCAGCTGGTCTATCTGATCGATCCGATCCCGCAGATCCGCAAATGGGCGCCGCGTATCTTCCACGTCCACGGCAAGGACGCGACGGTGCGCTGGGACGTGATCCGCGAACATGGCGTGTTCGGCCGCCTGCCGTTCGTGCAGATGCGCACCCCTGGCTTCGGCGATAGCGACTGGACGCGGGTGATCAGCGAGCTGCGGCTGGCCGGCTACAAGGGCGCCATCGACATTGAGGGCTGGCACGACCCGGTCTATCGCGGCGATCTCGAGATCACCGGCCAGGCGCGGGCACTGGATTATCTCCAACAATGCCGGGGAGGCGCGAGCTACCTGCCGAACCCGGTGTGAGGCTAATGCATGTCGCGCAAAAGTGCCCAGCGGTTTTGCGATAACGACATGCATAAAAACAGGACAAGCCGACGGGAGGTGCCGGCCAGCGAAAGATTGCGGCGCAATGCCGAAGCGATCGTCGAAACCCCTCGGCTAGCGAGGGAACAAAGGGAGGATAAGTGCATGAGCATTACGATGAGAAGGACAGTTCTGCGCTCGACCGTCGCGGCAGCCGCGATGGCGCTCGCCGCCGCACTCTCGACCTTGCCGGCGCAGGCGCTCGATGCCCAGTGGTGTAAGGATGTCCATATCCGTTTCTTCGTCGGCGGCGCCGAGGGCGATGCCTTCGGCACAATCGTCTATAATGGCGCGAAGCAGGCCGCGGCCGATCTCGGGCCGAAGGTCGACTACATCTTTTCCCAGTGGGATGTCGAGAAGATGGTGCAGCAATTGCGCGAGGCTGTCGCGGTCAAGCCCCAAGGCATCGCCATGATGGGCCACCCCGGCGACGCCGCGATCATGCCGCTGGCCGAACAGGCACACAAGGACGGCATCAAGATGATGTATCAGAACGTGCCGGTGCCGACGGTCACGGCGGCGTTCGGCGGCGGCTATGTCGGTGCCCAGCAGGAGCAGCAGGGCCGCGCGCTCGGCGCCGAGGCGGTCAAGCTGGCCGGGCTCAAGGCCGGCGACAAGGCAATCATGATCGGCCCGTTCGAGAACGAGAGCCGCGGCGCGCGAGAACGCGGCACTGTCGCTGCCCTCAAGGAAGCGGGTGTCGAGGTCATACAGCTCTCCTCGCCGCCGAGCGGCGAATGGGCTTCCGACCCAAATCTGGCCCTTCCGGTGATCACCGCGGCACTGCTCAACAATCCCGACGTCAAGGCGGTTGGCTATCCCGGCGGCCAGATGCTGGGCAATGTGCCCACCTATATGCAGGCGGCGGGCAGGAAGCCGGGCGATATCTTCAACTTCGGCTTCGACACCAGCCCGCAGATCGTCGAGGGCTTCAAGGGCGGCTGGGTGCAGCTGACGGCCGACCAGCAGCCGTTCCTGCAAGGCTATCTGCCGATCCTCAGCCTCTGCCAGCAGGTTGTGCTAGGTCTCGCACCGATGAATGTCGACACCGGCGCCGGCTTCGTCACGCCGCAGAATTACGAGATCGTCGCCGAGCTCGCCAAGCAGGCGCTGCGCTGACCTCCCAAGCCGCCGGCCGGGATCGAGCCCGGCCGGCGGGACCGCCGGCGAAAAGGCCGGCACGCGACAATCAAGCGAGGATCGCCATGGCCGAACGCATCATCGAACTGCGCGACATCACCAAGTCCTACGGCCAGGTCTATGCGCTGGGCGGGGTCAATCTCAGCGTCGATCGCGGCGAGGTGGTCGGCCTGATCGGCGACAATGGCGCCGGCAAGTCGACGCTGATCAAGATCCTGTCCGGCGTGGTCAAACCGACCAGCGGCGAGATTCTCGTCCGCGGCAAGCCGGTGACCGGATGGAGCCCTGCGCGCTCGCGCGACGCCGGTATCGAAACGGTGTTCCAGGACCGGGCGCTCGCCGTGCAGCAGACGATCGTACGCAATATCTTCATGGGCCGCGAACTCACCGGCTGGCTTGGCTGGCTGAAGGTCAACAAGGAGATCGCGGAGGCGAGCCGGCTGATGCGCGAGATCGGCTTCACCTCGAAAGTGTTCACGCCACAGTCGATCGTCGGCCAGCTCTCGGGCGGCGAACGGCAGGGCGTGGCGATCGCGCGGGCCATCTATAAGAAGGCGGAGCTGATTGTCCTCGACGAACCGACGACCGCGCTATCGCTGACCGAGACCGCCAAGGTCTTCCACTTCGTGCGCCAGGTGCGGGCGAGCGGTCGCTCGATCCTGTTCATCGGCCACAACATCCACCACGTCTTCGATATCGCCGATCGCTTCGTGGTGCTGGATCGCGGCAAGGTCGCGCTCAGCGCCGACCGCAGCGAGGTCAAATCGGCCGAAGACCTGATCAATTTCATGGAAGACGTCGCCCACCCCAGCGGATTGCCGGGGTTGCACGACGCGGGCGATGCGGGGAGGGCGGCACGATGAGCAAGACCATGGAACCCGATCTGCAGAGCCCCCTCGGCGGCACGCATAATGAGGCCGCCGGGAAAGAGTGGAGACACCCGTCCGACAATTGGCTGCGCGGGTTCATCCTCGACAACCGCGCCGCGCTCGGCACGCTTGCCGTGTTCATCGTCATGATGGCGGTGTTCATGATCGCCAACCCGATCGTCTTCACCACCTGGTATCTCTACAGCTCCGTACTCACCACGCTGCCGGTAGCGCTGTTCGTGGTGGTGCCGCTGGTCTTCGTCGTCACCTGCGGCGAGATCGACCTGTCGTTTCCGGCGACGATGGGCTTTGCCTCCTGGGTGTTTGCGCTGGTCGTGCAGGCCGGCTACGACCCGTTCCTCGGCATCGCCGCCGCAATCGTCACCGGCATGCTGCTCGGCTTCCTGGTCGGGTCGCTGGTCGTCTATGGCGGGCTGTCGTCGCTGATCGCCACGCTCGGCATGAATTTCCTGCTGCGCGGCCTGATCCAGATCATCAACGAGGGCAGGTCGACGGCACTGACCGGTCTTGCCGACAGCTGGGCCTACAAGATCTTCTCCAGCCAGCTTTATGGCATTCCGGTGCAGATCTTCTGGGCCATCGGCTTCGTCGTGCTGTCGGCGCTGCTTTACAACCGCCATCGCTTCGGCGCGCAGGTCAAGGTGGTCGGCGACAATCCAGACAGCGCCCAGCAGATGGGTATCGACGTCAAGCGCGTCAGGGTGAAGGTGTTCGTCTTCGTCGGTATCGGCGCGGCGATCGCCGGCACCTTTTCGGTGATGATCAACTTCACCTGGTGGCCGACGGCGGGCGACGGATACCTGCTGCCGGTGCTGGCATCGGTGTTCGTCGGCGGCACCCCGACCTGGGGCGGCATCGGCACGGTTGTCGGCGGCGCGATCGGCGCGGTCACGGTCTCGTTCATCCAGACCGGCGTCGTCGCGGCAGGCCTGAGCGGCTTCTATGTCCAGTTCTTCAACGGCCTGATCATCATCCTGTCGCTGCTCGGCCATAAGTGGAACCAGGCGCGGTATCGGTGAAGGGCAAGGCTATTACGTGAAGCTGATTTTATGATCGGGCATGGCCGATTGCGCAACAATGTCCTTGATACGCTAACCGCGTACCCTGACCGTTGCCTGGTATGGCAGGTTTATCAGGCCACGATGACCTGAGACTCGAAGGACTAATCACGTTCGCGATGTTGGCGCAGTAACGTATACAGTCGCGAACACAGTTCAATGGGCAGCGCCCATCGGCAACTTCTATGGCTTTCTCATCGTGGTGCGGATATATAACCCCATGACGAAGATTGGCAGGAATCAACCGTGTCCTTGTGGGAGCGGGCTCAAATACAAGAAATGCCACAGCGCCTTCGTCGCCGACCTTGCTCCCAGGAAGACGCGCCTCGACTCACACGAGGCCGACGAGAAGATTCGTCAGTCTCAGCAAGGGCTGGGCCGACCTATCGTAGGCGCACGGATGGATGGCTACCAGATTGTGGCAGTGGGAAACACTATTCACTGGTCAAAGAAATGGAAAACGTTTCCCGATTTTCTTCACGATTATATCAAACGGAAGATCGGCCCGGAATGGGGCAATGCAGAGATCGTTAAGCCGTTCGAATTCCGCCACCCGCTCATGCAGTGGTACGATGTTTATGCCAAATACCAAGCGCAGATGTTTAAACAGGACGGGGAGGTCCATAGTTCCGAGGTGACCGGTGTCGTCGCTGCATATCTAGGCACGGCGTACGCACTTTACCTTCTTGATCACAACGCTGAACTGCAAGCGCGGTTCATCAACCGTCTGAAGGATATCGGCAACTTCCAAGGTGCGTATTACGAATTGATCGTCGCCAGCATCTTGATCCGCGCCGGCTTCGCTCTGACGTTGGAGGACGAGGGTGATGGCGCGGTCAAACATTGTGAGTTCGCTGCGGTTTCTGAGACGACTGGCAAACGCTATTGGGTAGAAGCAAAGATGCGATCTGTGGCCGGGCAACTTGGTCGCACTGCGGCCGATGGCGGTAAAGATGGCAAACTGCTGGCTAAGCTCATTCCGCATTTGAATGCTGCTTTGGCCAAACCAGCACAGGATGAGCGCCTCATTTTTATTGATCTCAATACCCCTCTGCTGCTCGTCAAAGACGGAAAACCTGATTGGCTTGAACCGGCCATGGATCGGCTTTCAAAATATGAACAGACCACGCTTGCTTCCGGCGTTACGGCGTATGTCTTTGTGACGAATATGGCGTTCCACCGTCAACTCGAAGTGGCTCCGTCCATCGCAGCGTGGCCATTCGGCCTTGGTATGCCGGAATTCAATCGTCCGGGTATGGTTAGCGTTAGCGAGGCATACCGGAGAAAGCGAAACCACATTGATGCTTACCGTATTGGGGAGTCGATCGAAAAATACCTCAGGTTCCCGGCCACCTTCGATGGAAAGGTGCCTTCAGAGGCGTTTGGGCAGACGAGCGCGCGCCTGAAAATTGGCGAAGCCTATTTGTTCGAAGATATTGGAGAAGGCGGGACTTTAGGAACAGTCACGAGTGTGGCTGTCGACGAGCAAAAAAAGGAAATGTTTGTCGGCGTCACGAAGAACCAAAACAAATCAGTTATCCTCAAATCGTCGATGTCAGATGCGGAGTTGGCTGAGTATCGTGAATTTGGCGATGCATATTTTGGGCAAGTTTCACCACAGCCTCGCCGGCCAAAGGACAATTTTCAGATGTTCGAATGGCTAATGGAGGTGAACAAAAATCGTACGAAAGCTAACATGCTGGCCTTCTTTGCGGGTGCGCCAAGGCTCGCCGAATATGAAGCCATGAGCGATGACGATCTGCGCTTGGTGTATTGTGAAGCGCACATTGCTGCTATTAATGAAAAGTCCCAGTAGCAAACTTATAACGGTACTAGATCATAGGCGGCCTCACACCCCGGTGACAAACCCGTCCAGCACGCGTTTCTGGCCGGCCTTGTCGAAGTCGATGGTCAGCTTGTTGCCTTCGATGGCCGAGATGTTGCCGTTGCCGAATTTCTGGTGGAAGACGCGGTCGCCGACGCTGAAGGGGGACGGCGTGTCGGCGACGGATTTGGCGACCAGCTCGCCGTCGATGGTGCGGCCCTTGACCGAGGTGCGGCCGGCGCCGTAGCCGGAGTCGGTTTCGCCATAGCCGATGCGCTCGACCTGGTGACCGGAGCGCGTGCCCCAATTGCGGTCGGTCGCCTCGGTGCGGTTGGCCTGAGCGCGCTGCCAGCCCGGTGTCGCATAGGTGCTGGAGAAAGCGCCGGATTTTTCGGCGCCGTTATTGCCGCCGATGTTGTCGAAGCGCGATGCCCCATAAGGGTTCTGCCTGCCTGCACCTTGGCCTCCACGACCGGAGGCGAACGAGCCGCCGCCATAGGCATTGCCGTAGCCGCCGTAGGAGTTGCCGCTCTCGGAAACTTCGACATGGGCTTCCGGCAGCTCGTCAAGGAAGCGCGACGGGATGGTCGATTGCCAGAGGCCGTGGATGCGGCGGTTGGAGACGAACCAGATGTGCAGGTTCTTCTTGGCGCGGGTCAGCCCGACATAGGCGAGGCGGCGTTCCTCCTCCAGCCCTGAGCGGCCGCCCTCGTCGAGCGAGCGTTGGTGCGGGAACAGGCCTTCTTCCCAGCCGGGCAGGAACACGGTTTCGAATTCGAGGCCCTTGGCCGAATGCAGCGTCATGATGTTGACCGCGTCGAGCTCGGCGTTCTGCTCGGCGTCCATCACCAGCGCGACATGTTCGAGGAAGGAGCGCAGCGATTCGTACTCCTCCATGGAGCGGATCAGTTCTTTTAAGTTCTCGAGCCGGCCGGGCGCTTCGATCGAACGGTCGTTCTTCCACATGTCGGTGTAGCCGCTCTCCTCCAGAATGGTCTCGGCGAGCTCGGCGTGCGGCGTGGTTTCGAGAGCCTTTTGCCAGCGTTCGAAATTGGCCGATACCTCGCGCAGCGCGGCGCGCGGCTTCGGCTTCAGCTCGTCGCTTTCGGCGAGTTTTGCCGCCGCCTCCAGCATCGGGATGCGCAGCGCCCGTGCGGTGTCGTGGATCTGGCGGATGGTGGCCTCGCCAAGGCCGCGCTTCGGCACGTTGACGATGCGCTCGAAGGCGAGGTCGTCGGCGCCTTGTGCGACGACGCGAAGGAAAGCCAGCGCATCGCGGATTTCGAGGCGCTCGTAGAAGCGCGGGCCGCCGATGACGCGGTAGTTGAGGCCGAGCGTGACGAAGCGGTCCTCGAATTCGCGCATCTGGAAGGACGCGCGGACGAGGATCGCCATGTCGTTGAGATTGTGCTTCTGGCGCTGATAAGCCTCGATCGTCTCGCCGACGGCGCGGGCCTCCTCTTCGGAATCCCAGGCGGCGTGGACATGCACCTTCTCGTCGTCCTCGGCGATCTTTTCGGTGAACAGCGTCTTGCCGAAGCGGCCCTCATTGTGGGCGATGAGGTGGGAGGCGGTGCCGAGGATGTGCGCGGTCGAGCGATAGTTGCGCTCCAGCCGGATGATGGTGGCGCCGGGAAAATCCTTGTCGAAGCGCAGTATGTTGTCGACCTCGGCGCCGCGCCAGCCATAGATCGACTGGTCGTCGTCGCCGACGCAGCAGATATTTACGGTGGACAGGCGCGGGCTTCCCTCCCCCTTGAGGGGAGGGTGGCCGGGCGAAGCCCGGTCGGGTGGGGTCCGTGCGGCAGTGCTTGACCTACCGGCGGCAGTGCTCGACGCTCTAGCGGTGCCTTCTGCGGCAACCCCCTCCGCCCGCTTCGCGGGCACCTCCCCCTCAAGGGGGGAGGATTGCGGCCGCTGTGCCAGCAGCCGCAGCCACATGTACTGGGCGGTGTTGGTGTCCTGATATTCGTCGACGAGGATGTAGCGGAAGCGCTTGTGGTATTCCTTCAGCACGTCCGGATTGGCGCGGAAGATGCGGATCGGATGGCACAGGAGATCGCCGAAGTCGCAAGCGTTCAGCGTTTGCAGCCGCTCCTGATAGGCCTTGTAGAGCTCGCGGCCCTTGCCGTTGGCGAAGGCACGGGCATCGCCCTCGGGGATGTCGGCGGGGCCAAGGCCCTTGTTCTTCCAGCCGTCGATCATCTGGGCGAACTGCTTGGCCGGCCAGCGCTTGTCGTCCAGCCCTTCGGCCTGGATAAGCTGCTTGATCAGGCGCACGACATCATCCGTGTCGAGAATGGTGAAGTCGGATTTGAGCCCGGCCAGCTCGGCATGTCTGCGCAGCAGCTTCACTCCAATCGAGTGGAAGGTGCCGAGCCACGGCATGCCCTCGACATTGCCTTCGCCGATCAACAGGCCGATGCGCTGCTTCATCTCGCGCGCCGCCTTGTTGGTGAAGGTGACGGCGAGGATCTGCGAGGGGAAAGCCTTGCCGGTGGCAAGGATGTGGGCGATGCGGGTGGTCAGGACGCGCGTTTTGCCGGTGCCGGCGCCGGCCAGCACCAGCACCGGGCCTTCGGTGGTTTCCACCGCCAGCCGCTGCTCGGGGTTGAGGCCGTTGAGATAATCGGGCGCGTTGTTCTGGTTGCTGCGGGCAGCCATGGCGCGCGCGGCAATGCCCGACGGGGCCACGGGCCGCGCGTTCGGTTCGTCAAAAAAGGGCATGTCTTCCGAAAAGCCGGACATCTCCCCCCGAATGTAGTGATTCGGCAGCGAAAGGCCAGAAGTGTCTCCGTTTTGTTCTCTGTCCAGTCGGTGGACTCACAATCTGGATGGGTCTGCTAACCAAAACGCCGGGCTTGCGATGGGCCGGCACCGTAAAACGCCGAGCTTGCTTGACAGTGGAAGCGGGCCGGAGAAAGTTGCGTGGGGGCAGGAACGCAATGCGGGGTTGCCCATGGACGCGTCGCGGAGCGCACCAGTCGAAGGAGCACCGTCTTGGCTGTGGTCATCACCTCCCTGATCCTTTTCCTCATCGGCCTGGCGATTGGCGGCGGCGGCATCTGGCTCGTGACGCTGGGCGGCAGCTGGTACTACGTCATCGTCGGTCTAGCTTTCCTTGTCGCGGCCTGGCTGCTCTACAGGCGCAGATCCACGGCGCTGTGGCTCTACGCGGCGATCGTGCTCGGCACGCTCGCCTGGGCGGTTTGGGAGATCGGCTTCGACTGGTGGGAGCTCGGCCCGCGCGGCGGCATCATCGTGCTTGTCGCGCTATGGCTGTTGACGCCATGGGCGCGGCGCGGGCTTACCGGTCCCGACGGACGCGCGCCGCTGATCCTCGCCGTGCTGGCATCGCTTGCCGTCGCCGGCTATTCGATGACGACCGATCCAAAGGATATTGCGGGTGAACTCAACACCGACAAGGTGACGCCGACGGCCGATCTTGGCGGCAACGTGCCGGCTGGCGAATGGCACTATTACGGTCGCACGCAATACGGCCAGCGCTATTCGCCGCTCGACCAGATCACCGCCGAAAACGTTGCCAATCTGCAGCCGGCCTGGACCTATCGCACCGGCGACGTGAAAGGGCCCGGCGACATCGCCGAGACGACCTATCAGGTGACGCCGCTAAAAATCGCCGACACGCTCTACATCTGCACGCCGCATAATTTCGCCATCGCCATCGATGCCGCGAGCGGTAAGGAGAAATGGCGCTTCGATCCGCAGGTCAAGCTCAACAAGGACCGCCAGCACCAGACCTGCCGCGGCGTGTCCTATTATGCCGATGCCAAGGTCGCCGCCGGCCAGCCCTGTGCCACACGCATCTACCTGCCGACATCCGACGCCCGGCTGATCGCGCTCGATGCGGCGAATGGCCAGGTCTGCCCGACTTTCGCCGAAGGCGGCACGCTGAACCTGCTCGCCAACATGCCATATCCGAAGCCGGGCTATTATTATTCGACCTCGGCGCCGCTGATCGTCGCCAACAAGATCATCGTCGGCGGCGCGGTCAACGACAATTATTCGACGCAGGAGCCGTCCGGGGTCATCCGTGCCTACGATGCCGACACCGGCGCGCTGTTGTGGAATTGGGATTCCGGCAATCCGGACCAGACGACGCCGCTGCCGCCGGACCAGACCTACACCAACAACTCGCCCAACATGTGGTCGACGGCAAGCGCCGACGAGAAGCTCGGCCTGCTTTATGTGCCGCTCGGCAACAAGACGCCGGACCAGCTCGGCGCCGGGCGCAGCGCCAATGACGAGAAATTCTCCTCGTCGATCACCGCGCTCGATCTCAACAGCGGACAATTGCGCTGGGTGCGGCAGACCGTGCACCACGATCTCTGGGACATGGACGTGCCGGCGCAGCCGACGCTGGTCGACATCACCACGGAAAGTGGCGTGGTGCCGGCGCTGGTCGGGCCGACCAAGCAGGGCGACCTCTATGTGCTCGACCGGCGCAGCGGCGAGCCGATCGTTCCGGTCAAGGAAGTGCCGGCACCGGGCGGCGCGATCGAGGGCGACCATACCTCGCCGACGCAGCCGGTCTCGGATCTCAGCTTCAGTCCGAAACCGCTGACCGGTGCCGACATGTGGGGCATTACCATGTTCGACCAGCTGGCCTGCCGGATCGAGCTCCGGAAGTTGCGCTATGAGGGCCGCTACACGCCGCCGTCGCTGCAGGGCTCACTGATCTACCCCGGCAATTTCGGCACCTTCAACTGGGGCGGCGTGGCAGTCGATCCGGTCCGGCAGGTGATGTTCGGCATGCCGACATACCTGGCGTTCATCTCCAAGCTGGTGCCGCGCGCCGACGTGCCGCCGCCCGGCGACACCAAGGGCAGCGAACAGGGCCTGAACCGCAATGACGGTGCGCCTTACGCAGTGATATTGAAGCCGTTCCTGTCGCCGCTCGGCATTCCCTGCCAGGCGCCGCCCTGGGGCTATGTGGCGGGCGCCGACCTTCGGACCGGCAAGATCGTCTACAAGCATCGCAACGGCACCGTCTACGACATGACGCCATTGCCACTGCCATTCAAGGTCGGCGTGCCCGGCATTGGCGGGCCGATGATCACTGCCGGCGGCGTCGCCTTCCTCGGTGCGGCGGTCGACGACTATGTGCGCGCTTATGACCTGACGACCGGCAAACAGCTCTGGCAGGCGCGGCTGCCGGCCGGCGGGCAGTCGACACCGATGACCTACACGGTAGCCGACGGACGGCAGTTGGTCGTCATCGTTGCCGGCGGCCACGGCTCGGTCGGTACCAAGCCGGGCGACTATGTGATGGCCTATACGCTGCCGAAATAGAGAAGTTCCTTCAGAGCCCGAGATGCCCTTTCAGGTCGGGTACCGATGCAAGTACCTCACTGGTCAGCTGCGGGCCGGCGGCTGCCTCGGCCTGCTGGACCAGCATCGTGCCGGCCTGGCTGATCTGTGCGAGCGTAAGGCCTGATGCCTTGAGTATGGCGACGCCGTTGATCAGCGCGCCGGTCTTTTCGCCGAGAGCGCCACCGAGCGCGCCCTCCAGCGAGGACAGGAGGCCACCACCGGAAGCCGCGCCGGGAGCCATGACATCATATTGCTTGGCCAGGGCGTCGGCTCCCGGGATTTTGGCGAAGAAGCTGGACAGGGTCGTGCCTTCCGCCTCGTGTTCGAGCACCGAGAAAATCGTGCCGGCGATCTTTTCCGTCAAAGCCTGGTTGAGACCGGATTTCTGGGAGACGGTGTTGATGATGTCCTGAACGTCCATGACCTTTCCTCAGGCTTTGGTGTTTGCGGGCGGGTGCCGGTTGGCGCGGATTTTGATCAACGATCGTTTGAATGCGGTGAAGGCAGTGAACCGCAGCGCCAGCAAAGCCATAGCGGCGAGGGCGAACCCACTTGCCAGAAGCGGGGAGGGAAAGGTCATGGCATATTCCTTCGTCGTCAATCAGGCATTCTTTTCCCGCCAAATGGCCATTGTCGTTCGCCAAATGGCCCGAGTGAGGCATAGCCCGGTAACTTCTTTTTACATCGTGGTGCGTGCATTTAGCATTGCCACAAAGGACCAAAATTTAACGACAGTGCGGCGCGCGGCATCACGGCGTCGTGCAGGGACTTACGGCAGCCTCACTCAGCCGTGACTGGACCAGGCAAGCTTCGGCTCTATGTTGCCGCGGGGGGCGCCGACGAGGAGCGCGCCATGACAAAACCTGCCGGACCCATTGCCGCCGAGCCTGTCATTACCCAGGCGATGATCGACGCCTATGACGAATACACGCATCTGACGCTCGACCGACGGCGCTTCATGGAGCAATTGACCAGGCTTGCCGGATCGGGTGCGGCAGCTGCCGCGATCGCGCCGCTGCTGGCGGCGAACTCGGCCCAGGCGGCAATCGTGGCGGAAGACGATCCGCGGGTGAAAGCCAAGGACATCAGCTATCCCGGCAGCGCCGGCGAGATGAAGGGCTATCTGGTCAGGCCGGCGGACCAGACCGGCAAGCTTGGCACGGTCGTCGTGGTGCACGAGAACAGGGGTCTCAACCCGCATATTCGCGATGTGGCGCGGCGCGTGGCGCTGGAAGGGTTCGTGGCGCTTGCGCCGGACTTCATGACACCGCTCGGCGGCACGCCGGACGATGAAAACAGGGCACGTGACCTGTTTTCCCAGCTCGATCCAGCACAGGTCGCCGCCAATGCCGTGGCAACCGTCGCCTACCTCAAAGGCTACGAGGACGGCAACGGCAAGGTCGGCGCCGTCGGCTTCTGCTGGGGCGGCGGCACGGTGAACATGCTGGCCGTCAACGCGCCGGACCTCGCCGCCGCCGTCGCCTATTACGGCATGCAGCCACAGGCCGAGGACGTGCCGAAGATCAAGGCCGCCCTCATGCTGCATTATGCCGGGCTCGACACCCGCACCAATGCCGGCATCGATGCCTTCAAGAAGGCACTCGACGCGGCCCATGTCGAATACTCGGTCTATGTCTATGAAGGCGCCAACCATGCCTTCAACAACGACACGTCGGCGGCCCGCTATGACAAGCAGGCGGCTGACCTCGCCTGGGGCAGGACGATCGCCTTCCTCAAGGAGAAACTGGCCTGATCAGTCCGGCGCCGGCGCCGGTTTGTGAAGGGCGACGCCGGCCACCACCAGGGCGATGCCAAGGCAGTCGGTGAGGCTCGGCACCTGCCGCAGCACGATGACGCCGATCAACGTTGCGGTGACCGGCAGCAATGACAGCATCAGCGCGAAGCTGGAGCGCGGCAGCCTCGACATGGCAAGCTGGTCGCAAATATAGGGAATGACCGACGAGCAGATGCCGACGCCGACCCCCGCAAGCAGCAGCGGCGGCGCCGAGAAAGCCGGCAGAGCATCGGCGAAACCGATCGGCAGAACGACGAGAAGGGCGACCGCCATGGCGGCACCCAGCCCGGCGATGCCGTCACCAGCGCCGGCGCGCGCGACGCGGTGGCCAAGAACGATGTAGCCAACGAACAGCGTGCCGTTGAGGAAGGCCCAGAACAGGCCGACGGGATCGCTCGACCATTTGACGTCGATCAGCAACAGGGTGCCGGCGACAGCGATTGCGAGGGCGGCGAGATTGCGCGGGCTTCTGAGACCAACAAGCGCGACGCCGATCGTGCCGACGAATTCGATCGCTGCCACCAGCGAGATCGGCAGCCGATCGAGCGCCAGGTAGAAAGAACAGTTCATCACGCCAAGGCAGGCGCCGAAGGCCACAAGCAGCAACTGCGTCGAGCGATCGGCGCGGGCGAAGACCGCCCACGGTCGGGTCAGCGGGGCAAAGACGAGCGCCGCGGTGGCAATGCGCAGCCACGCCATGCCGAGCACGCCGACATGCGGGAACAGCAGCACCGCGAAGGCCGGTCCGAGATAGTGGAACACGGCGCTGACGCCGAACCAGAGATGCGGCGGGACCGCGTTTGCCAAGATAAAGGCGGGGCCGGCGAGTGCCGGACTTGCTGCGGGGGCTTGCGTCCGATCTTGCATGGGATCAGTATCGCAGGCGATTTTTGCCATTGATATGGATAATGGCCGGGCATTTCGGCCATTTCCTTTCCGAAAGAAAGGAGCATTCCGCTGAAACGCCTTCGAAATGAAAATAGCGATCTGGATCCGGCGGACCTGAAAATCCTGCGCCTGCTGGAAAAGGACGCGCGCACCAGCACCGCCGAACTGGCGCGGTCGGTCGGCCTGTCGGCGCCGAGCGTGGCCGAGCGCATCAAGCGGCTGCAGGAGAGCGGCGTGATCGAGGCCTACACGGTGCGCATCAATCCGGCCGCGCTCGGCATGAAATTGTCGGCGTGGCTGCGGATCAGGCCGGTGCCGGGCCAGCTCGCTGTCGTGGCCGAAATCATCCGCGACCTACCGGAAATCGCCCAATGCGACCGGGTCGCCGGTGAAGACTGTTTCATCGCGCTGGCGCATGTCGCCTCGGTGGCCGAGCTCGAGCGGGTGATCGACCGGATCATTCCGTTCGCGATGACCAATACGGCGATTATCCAATCATCGCCTGTCGTGGCGCGTTCGCCGCTGGGGGCGGTGAAGCGGCTGCCTTGACACTTGGGATCGTTCGTCAGCACATCATCAGAAATGCAAACCGGACGGCCGGTCTGTTTCTTCCCCCACCGTTCAGGCGTGGCCGCGTTTCATCCGCGCCTGCTTCAGGATGGCGCGCCAGCGGATCATGGCGAAGGGGATCGGCTCGTTGTTGTTGGCGATGTGGAAGATCTCGTTGTTGAGGTTCTTCAGCGAGCGCCAGAAATCATAGTCGGTGATGCGTGGGTCAGCCGCCAGCCTGTCCGCCTCGACCTTGATATCGGTTTTCATGCACGTTCCCCGAACCGCTGCTGCTCCGCCGCCCGTATCGCAATTCGATGCGGACGGTTTTCCAACGCCGCGCTGAGTCGTTCAACGTCTCAATTCGGCTTGTTCACGTTAAAACCTCGGTAAGGTTAACGGCGGTTGGACCGTGGTTCAAGCCGGCTTACGACGAATACCGATCGAGCGGCCGGCGCGCTCCGGCATCGGCAGGGCGGCATGGGCGGCGCGCATCGCTTCCACCCTGGCCAGGACGTCGGCGGGGAAGGGCGCTACCTTCGGGCCAGCCATGTCGACGTGCAGCGACAATGTTTCTGAAGTGGCGGCGAGCCAACCGTCGAGATGGCGGATTTCTTGATAGGCCCTCAGCCGCTTGTCGTCATGGTCCAGCAGCTGGAACGAAACGGTGACCTTGTGGTCGAGATGCAACTCCTGGACGTAGCAGACATGGACTTCCGCGGTGTAGATGGTCAGCCGTCGTTCTTTCACGTAATCCGGCCCCATCCCCATCATCTCGAAGGCTTCGTCGGAGCACCGGTCGAACAGTACGTTGTAATAGGCCATGTTGAGATGGCCGTTGTAGTCGATCCAGGCCTCCTCGATGTCCATGGCGCGGGAGACGAAAGGGGCGGGGATGGGCATCGGAAACTTCCTTCTCGTCATGCCGGGATGAGCGTGGACTGGACAGAGCGTGGTTGGTGAGACTACGCATCCGTAGATGCAGAACAAGGGTGGACGCTGGTCCATTCGCGGAGGAATCGATGGCTCTAAGCGACCTCAATCCGGTCGAGCGCAACGAAGAAGGCATTGCCGCCGTACTCGGCATCCTCAAGCAGCGGCTCGGCGAGCGATTCCAGACCGGCCAGGCGATCCGCGCCCAGCACGCGCACACCACGACCTATATCCCGACGCAGGCGCCGGACGGCGTCGCCTTTGCCGAGACGACGGAGGAGGTGCAGGAGATCGTGCGCGCATGCGCGGCACATCGCGTGCCGGTGATCGCCTTTGGCGTCGGTTCCTCGCTGGAAGGCCACACCAATGCGCCGGGCGGCGGCATCTCGCTCGATACGTCACGCATGAACCGTATCATTGCGGTCAATCCGCAGGACCTCGACTGCACCGTCGAGCCCGGCGTGACGCGCGAGGATCTCAACCGGCATCTGCGCGACACCGGCCTGTTCTTTCCGATCGACCCGGGCGCCAACGCCTCGCTCGGCGGCATGGCGGCGACACGAGCGTCGGGCACCAACGCGGTGCGCTACGGCACGATGCGCGAGAACGTCCTGTCGCTGACGGCGGTGATGGCCGACGGGGAAGCAGTGACGACCGGCAAGCGCGCCAAGAAGAGCTCGGCCGGCTATGATCTGACGCGGCTGCTGATCGGCTCGGAAGGCACACTCGGCATCATCACCTCGCTGACCCTGAGGCTGCAAGGTATTCCGCAGGCGATCTCCGGCGGCGTCTGCCCATTTCCCAGCGTCGAGGCGGCCTGCAATGCGGTGATCGCAACGATCCAGATGGGCATTCCGGTGGCGCGCATCGAACTGGTCAATGCGCTGCAGATGCGGGCGATGAAGAGCTATTCGAAGCTCGACTACCCCGAAAGCCCGTGCCTGTTCGTGGAATTCCATGGCAGTGATGCCGGCGTTGCCGAGCACGCCGAGACCTTCGGCATGATCGCCGAGGAATATGGCGGCGGCCCGTTCCTGTGGACCAGCGTCGCCGAGGAGCGGACGAAACTGTGGAAGGCCAGGCACGACGCCTATTGGTCGTCGCTGACGCTCAGGCCCGGCGCCAAGGGGCTGTCGACCGATGTCTGCGTGCCGATCTCGCGCTTTGCCGAATGCGTGACCGAAACCGAGGCCGACATTGCCGAGATGGGACTGGTCGCGCCGATCGTCGGCCATGCCGGCGACGGCAATTTCCACGTGCTGGTGCTGATGGACGCGGACGATCCGAAGGAGATCGCGCAGACGGAAGAATTCGTGGCGCGGCTGAACATGCGGGCAATCGGCATGGATGGAACCTGCACCGGCGAGCATGGCATAGGGCAGGGCAAGATCGGCTTCCTGCGGCATGAGCTCGGCCATGGCGTCGACATCATGCGCACGATCAAGCAGGCGCTCGATCCGCTGAACATCATGAACCCGGGGAAGATACTGCCGGGAAAGGACTGACATTAGGCCGCTGCCGCGCCCCGATTTGCCTCTTTATCGACACGCTGATGCGGGTAGAGTGCCACTGACTTTACTATCAACTGTCTAGGAGTTCATGCTCGCACGCCTGTTCGTGATCTTCGGTGGGCTTCTTGTGCTGGTGCTGTGTGCGGCGCTGGTGGTGCCGTACTTTGTCGACTGGACAGGTTACCGTGCCGATTTCGAGCGCGAGGCCAGTGCCGTCCTGGGCCGCAAGGTGACCGTGCGAGGCGATGCGACGGCAAGGCTGTTGCCGTTCCCCTCGGTGACCTTTTCCAACGTCGCCGTTGCCGGTGGCCCTAACGGCCAGCCGGCGATGACCGTCGAAACCTTTTCGATGGATGCAGAACTCGCGCCATTCCTGCGCGGCGAGGTGCTGATCTTCGACATGCGCCTAGTGCGGCCGAAGGCGACGATTGACATCGCCGCCGACGGCACGGTCGACTGGACGATACGGCCGTCCTCGCCCTTCGATCCCGGCCAGATCTCCATCGAGAAGCTGACGGTGACGGAAGGACAGATCGCGCTCAGCCACGCCGCCGGCGGGCGCAGCCATCTTATTTCCGAGATCAACTCGACGATCTCGGCCAAGTCGCTGGCCGGCCCCTGGCGGCTGGACGGCTCGCTGTTGCTGGACGGGTTGCGGACCACGATCGCCGCTTCCACCGGCAAGGCCGAACCGGACGGGCAAATGCGGCTCAGGCTCAAGGCCGATCCGGACGCCTATCCGCTGGTCATCGAGACCGACGGCAATGTGGGCCTCGTCGAGGGCGCCGCCGTCTATTCGGGCCAGTTCAAGATATCGGGCGCAGACCAGACTGCGGCGCGGCAGCTGGGCACCGGCGGCGAGGCGCTGAAAGTCAGCGCCGGCAAACCGGACCCGGGCTTCAGGCTGAACGGCAAGTTTTCGCTCGACCACCAGAAGCTCGGCGTCGACGAATTCCGCTTCGAGACCGGGCCACGGGACAATCCCTACACCGCCGACGGCAAGGCTGCGGTCGATCTTGGGCTGAAGCCGCATTTCTCGATCGAGGCCAATGGCGCGCAGGTGCAGTTCGACGAGGCCGTGGGGGCGGCGGCCGGTGCCGGATTGACGCTGTCCGAGCGGGTGGCGGCGCTGGAGCAGGCGCTGCTCGATCTGCCGAGGCCGACCATACCGGGCACGGTCGAGGTGAAACTGCCGGCGGTGGTGGCAGGCGATACCACCGTTCGCGACGTGCACCTGTCCGCCGAGCCAGCCGAGGGCGGCTGGGCGGTAAAATCGCTGGCCGCCACGCTGCCCGGCCGCGCCAAGCTGGAAGCCAACGGCATGGTCAGCGTCGAGGACCATTTCGGTTTCACCGGATCGCTGCTTCTGGCGGTGGCGCAGCCCTCCGGCTTCGCCGCATGGCTGTCGAAGGACGTCGACGAGGCGATCCGCCGCTTGCCGGCCGCCGGCTTCAAGGCCAAGGTGGATTTGAGCGAGAAGCACCAGGCCTTCAGCGATCTCGAACTCATCCTCGGCAAGGCGAAGTTCTCCGGCCGCATCGATTCCAGCCAGCCCGACGACACAAGGCCATCGGTGCTGATGCAACTGGAAGGTGGCGAACTCGATGTCGACGGGCTCGCCGCCTTCGCCTCGATCTTCGTCAGCGACAAGGGCGCCAACCGTTTTTCCGACCGCGACCTCGATTTCCAGATCAAGGCCGGGCCGGTCAGCGCCGGCGGGTTGACCGCCGATAGCGTCGACACCGCGCTTAGATTGCGCGATGGGCTGCTTGAGATCGATCGCCTGTCGGTCGGCGGACTTGCCGGCGCCTCGATCAGCGCTACCGGTCGAATCAAGGATTTCCCGGCGAGCCCGACCGGCAAGCTCGACGCCTCGGTGGTCGCCGTCGACCTCAAGCCGCTGATCGACGTCGCCGTCCAGCATTATCCCGACAATGCAGTGCTGAAGGGCCTGGCGGAGCGTGCTGCTGCCTATCCCGAGCTGTTCCAGGATGCGCGTATCGATGCGGTCACGAGTGCCGCAGACAATGGCGACGGTACGACTGGACTGGCAATGAGCGCACAGGGCAAGGCCGGTGGCTCGGCCTTTTCGGCGTCGTTATCCGGCAAAGGGGCGCTCGACCGGCCTCTCGAAGCGCCGGTGACGCTGACCTTCAACGCAAGGAATGCCGACGCCACGGCGCTGCTGGCGCTTTACGGTTTGCCGGCGCTGCCACTCGGCATGCTCGGCGAGGCGACCACCGAGGTCTCGGCCAAAGGCACGCTTGGCGGTGGCCTGGCGACACGATTCAGCCTGGCCGGCAACGACTTCAAAGCTGGTTTCGACGGGACAATTGCCGACACGGCTCAAGGCGCGGCCGCCAAGGGCAAGGTCAGCCTTGAAACGGCCGACATCGAGCCATGGCTGATGACGACCGGCGTTGGCCTGCCCGGCATGGGCACCGGCATGTCGACGTCGCTTGCAGCCGATGCCGATTACGGCAATGGTCTCCTGGTGCTGAGCGGCCTCAGCGGCGCCGTCAACGAAGCGGCGGTCTCCGGTGACGTAAATATCGACATCAAAGAGGGGCTGCCGCATCTTGCCGGCGCGCTGTCGCTGGACGAGCTGGACCTCGATCCGATGGCGGTGATGCTGTTCGGTGACCAGGCCTTCCTTGTCAATGACAGGACCTGGCCGACAGCACCGTTCAGCCAGAAATCCAGTCTGCCATTTACCGCCGATCTCGATCTGACGGCGGCGTCGCTTGCCGCCGGCCCGCTTGCCACCGCCTATGACGCTGCGCTGTCGCTGCAGCTCGACCAGGAGGGCATCCGCGTTTCCGACCTCAAGGCAAAGTTCCTCGGCGGCGCGTTGAGTGGCCTGTTCGAGCTCAAGAACAATGACGGCACCGGGCTTTTCTCCAGTCAGATGAAACTCGCCGGCGCCGATCTGGTAGCCGTGCTGCCGGAGGCCGGCATCAGCGGAAGCGGCGAGTTCTCGACGGCGCTTTCGACCAGCGGCAAATCGGTCGACGCGATGGTTGCGGCGCTGTCCGGTTCCGGCACGGCGACGCTGAAGGGCATGACTATTGCCGGCTTCAATCCCGATGCCTTTGGCGCATTCATTGCCAAGGCCGACGCGATAGGGCGCGATATCGACGCGTCGAACACCGCCGGCTTTGTGCCGCAGATCGCCGCGGCGGGCAGTTTTCCGGCGCAGGACACCGATATTGCCTTCACCATCGCCGGCGGCACGCTGAGGGCGCCGCCGGTCAAATTCGAAAGCCCGGGCGCGACGCTGTCCGCCGACATCACCGCCGATCTGAACACCAGCACCGTCGATGCCAAGGGCGAGATCGCCTACCGGCCCGGCGATGAGGCGCTGGTCGGCTCCGAACCGATTTTGAATTTCAGCGTCGACGGGCCGTTTGGCGCCACCAAACGGCAGTTCGACAGCGAGCCGCTGGCACAGTTCCTGACCCAGCGTGCGCTGGAAAAGGAGCAGCAGCGGGTCGAAGCCATGCAAGCCGCACTGCTCGAGAAACAAAGGCTGCGGCGTGAGGTGCGCTACTACGCTGCGCTGCAAACCGAGCGTGAAAGAGCGGCGGAGGAACTGCGCAGGCAACAGGAAGCAGCGCGGCTGAAGGCCGAGGCCGACGCCAAGGCAAAGGCCGAAGCCGAGGCTCAGGCCCAGGCCGAAGCCGAGGCGAGGGCGCAGGCTGAAGCCAAGGCGAAGGCTGAAGCGGACGCCAAGGCACAGGCGGATGCGGAGGCGAGGGCGCAGGCTGAGGCCAAAGCGAAAGCTGAAGCGGACGCCAAGGCAAAGGCCGAAGCTGAGGCGCAGGCCCAAGCCGAAGCGGAGGCCAGGGCGCAGGCTGAAGCCAAGGCAAAGGCGGATGCAGCGGCGAAAGCCGAAGCCGAGGCCAGGGCGAAAGCCGAGGCGGCTGCAAAGGCCGCAGCGGATGCCGAAGCCAAAGCCAAGGCGGCGCAACAGGCTGCCGAGGAAGCCGCGCAGGCCGAAGAACAGCAACGCCAGAGGGCGGAAGAGGCGTTGCGGATCGCCTCGGAAGAGAAGGCAAGGCTCGACGCCGAACGCAAGGCCGCGGCGGAGCGCGCGGAACGGGAGCCACCGGCCGCAAACAACGTGCCACCGCCAGTGCAGCCCCCGCCAAAGCTCAAGCTCGATCCCTCGTCGATCGACGATCTGCTGAAATCGCTGAATGGCGGGTGACGGCGCATCCCTTATGTGTCGCCTCCAGCAAGCAAGCGCTTCAGCATCGGCTCGATCCGCCCGAGTTCGTCGAGATGAGCGGCTGACAGATCGGCGAGACTGTCGTCGGCGCGCTCGGTCAGCCGCAGCAGCACGCGGCGGTGGTCCTCCTCGTCGTGGTCCCTCGCGACCAGCCCGGCTTCGCAAAGACGGTTGACCAATTCCACTGCGCTGTGATGGCGGATGCGCAGGCGCTCCGCGAGGTCGCCAATGGTCACTGGCCCTCCGCCGGGGAACCCTTTGATTGCAAGCAGGGCCTGATGCTGGCGTGGTGTCACCAACATCGCTCGTGCCCGCCATCTTCGGTGGCACGGCCGGCGACCCATCCGCAAGTCGGCACGCCGCCAGAAAGCAAGGTCTGCAAATGAAGTCCGATCACGCCAACCCCAGCCATCTGCGCGATTTTACCACCGATGCCCGGGTGCTGCTCATTGCCGGCATAGCGGTGGTGGTTGCGACGGCGGGGTTGTTTGCCGGCATTGCCCTCTTGAAGCTGATCCGGCTTGCCACGAACATCGCCTATTTTGGCCAGTTCACGCTCGCCGACCTGAAACTGCAGGATACGCCGCTTGGCAGGCCGAAGAACGCGACCGCTCGGCTTTGCTGAGCTTCCGTATCCGGCGCAGGAAACAGGATAGCGTTGCCTGAAGGCTACAACTTGCTGCGCTTGGCCCAATCCAGCACATAGAGCCGGAGCGCCGAGGAGAGATTGGCATCCCGCGGACGGCTCTCGTCGATTTCGGCGACAAGGGCGGCGAGCGTCAGTTTTCGCACGGCCGCGATGGCGACCAGGTCGTCGTAAAAAGGCTTTTCGAGCGAATAGCTGGTGCGGTGGCCGCGAATGGTGACCGAGCGCTTTTCCACCGGGCTCACGAGACGATCCTACTCACACTTCAAGCATCGGATTTGTCCGAATCGCCCGAATTTTCGCGGCGATGGCCGGCGACGAATTTATCGGCCTTGTCGGCGATCAGGCGGTCGCGATCCCGGCTGGGTTTGGAACGGCCATGCAGCGCCCGGTTCTGTTCGGCCAGGCGCTCCTTCTCGGCTCGCGCCTTCTGCTTGCGTGCCTGACGGAGATTGACGATCTCGGCCATGTCACGCCGCCCGTCGGGTCACTTCTTGCGGAAGGCGTCAAGCGACACCACGTCGGCGCCCTTGGCGACGGCGTCGGCCGCGGCAGGCTTCTTTTCCGCCTCGGCGGTTTTCTTCTTCGACTCGGGCTTTTTCTCGGCGACGATGGCCAGCGGTTCGGGAGCAGGCTTGGCCTTTGTCTCCTGTTCCGCCGGGGTATCGGTCTTGACGTCGAATTCGAGCTCGAAGTTGACGGACGGGTCGTAAAAGCCGCGTACGGCCGAGAACGGGATTTCCAGTTTCTCCGGCACGTCGGAAAACGACAGCCCGACCTCAAAGCCGGTGTCGCTCACCTTCAGGTCCCAATACTGGAACTGGATGACGATGGTCATCTGTTCGGGATAGCGCTCGCGCAGCCGCGACGACACGCGCACGCCCGGCGCGCCGGTGAGAAAGGTGATGAAGAAATGATGGTTGCCCGGGAGACCGGTGCGCGCGACTTCGGCCAGGACCTTGCGCATGACGCCGCGCAACGCCTCCTGGGCCAGAATGTCGTAGCGGATGTGGTCGTCGGCCATGTGGCTGTCGGGTTCCGTTGAATCGTCCTGATAGCTGTAATCAAGCTTGAGCGCGGCGTAAACCGGATATAGATCGCCGGCGTGCGGAAGCGAAGCCCATTGGCGACGATTTGATCGCCAAACGGCTTTGATCGTCAAGCGCTGGCGAGCGCGCCCTGTTTGCTCGCCCGGGCCATAGGCTGCCGCTTGCCGAAGGCGCGCAGGAAGGTGCGCACGCCATTTGTCGCCGATTGCACCACCTCGTCCTCGGTCGGCGTGCCGCCGAGCATGAACGTCGTCTGCAACTCGGCATTGGCAAGCGCCATGAACTGGCGCGCTGCGACATCGGGATCGTCGATGTCAAGGAAGCCCGCATGAGCGAGGCGGGCGAAGCGGGCGGCGATCGCCGGCCATGTCCTGCCCGGTCCCTCTTCGCGCCATTCGGCGAACAACTCGGGATAGCGCCCGCCCTCGGTCTGGATCAGCTTGCGCAGGAATTTGCCGTCGCGGTTGCAGATGCAGTTGTGGTTCATCCGCACAGCAAAGGCGATGAGGTCGGCCTCGAGATCCTTCGGCTGATCGGGAAAAGTGGAGATCGTGGCAAAGATGCCGGCATTGCAACGTTCGGTGAGGTCGCGGACGATGGCAACGAAGAGTTTTTCCTTGTCGCCGTGATGATTGTAGATGGTCTGGCGGGAGACGCCGGCCTCGGCGGCAATCATGTCGATATTGGCACCGGCAAAGCTTTCGCGGCAGAAGACCGAGGCGGCGGCATCGACAATCGACATGCGCTTGGCCTCGTGGCCTCGCGGCGGGAAAATGTCAGGAGAGACGTTGGCCTTCATGCAAAACTATATAGAGGTGGTTGACGAATTAGACAAGCCTGTCTAAATTTGTGGACTCGCACGAAGGGGGTTTCGTTCCGCAGAAGAGTCGGAACTCCACGGGATGGAACGTCCTAGGGTTACACGCCGGTCCTCGGCGGCAACCAGAATTCGAAAGAGCCTGCTATCATGAACGCCAAATTCCTCCGCATTGCGGTCGTGCTCGGCCTATTGTCCGCGATCGGCCCGTTTGCCATCGACATGTATCTTCCGGCCCTGCCTTCAATCGGAGAGGATCTGCATGCCGGCACTGCTGCGGTGCAGATGAGCCTGCTGATCTTCTTTCTTTCCATGGGCTTCGGCCAGATCGTCGTCGGACCGATCTCCGACATGGTCGGCCGCAAGCTGCCACTCTACGGCGGCCTGGCGCTGTTCATGGTCGGCGGCGTCGGCTCGGCGCTGGCTCCCTCGATCGAATGGCTGATCGCCTTCCGCTTCCTGCAAGGGCTCGGCGCCAGCGCCGGCATGGCCGTGCCGCGCGCGATCGTGCGCGATCTGCATACCGGCACCGAGGCCGCCAAGCTGATGTCGCTGCTGATGCTTGTGTTTTCGGTGTCGCCGATCCTGGCACCGCTGACCGGTAGCCAGATCATCGAGAATTTCGGCTGGCGCGCCGTGTTCTGGACGGTGACGGGCGCGGCCGTGCTCGCCACCATCCTGCTGGCGACCTCGCTCAAGGAGACACGGCCGGTCGAGGAGCGCGCCGGGTCGTCCTTCGGGACGGCACTTTCCGGCTACCGCTTCCTGATGGGCGACCGCAACTTCCTTGGCCTGACGGCCATCGCCGGCTTCGGCATTGCGAGCTTCTTCGTCTATCTGTCGAGCTCGTCCTTCATCCTGATCGACCATTATGGCCTGTCGCCTTCGGTTTACAGCGTGTTCTTCTCGATCAATGCGGTTGCCTTCATCGGCATGTCGCAGCTGACCGGGTTGCTATCGGAGCGGTTCGGGCTGCAGCGCGTGGTGCGCGTCGCGGTGACCGGCTATGCGACGACGATGGTGGTGCTGTTCGCGGTGATGGCATCGGGTGTCGACCGGCTCGACGTGATGGCGGCGCTGCTGTTCATCGGCTACGGCTTTCTCGGCCTGGTCATCCCGACGACGTCGGTGCTGGCCATGGAAGAGCATGGCGAGATCGCCGGTACCGCGTCGGCGCTGATGGGCACGCTGCACTTCGCCATCGGCGCGGTCGCCATGGGCGTCGCCGGCGTGTTTTTCGACGGCACGCCGCTGCCGATGGTGGCGGGCATCACGCTCTGCGCGGCGATCTCCTTCACACTGGCCAAAATAACGCTCGGCCGCAGCCGGGACGTCGCGGAAGCGCCGGCGGAGTAAACTTCGCTTATCGAGACAAAAAGGCCGGGCGATGTTCCCGGCCTTTTCACGTTTGCGGTCCCGGTTCAAAGCAGCCTATGCCTATATGACGGGTTCAGGACATGCAGCTTCGACATCTCAAAACCTTCGTGGCGGTCGCCACCACCTTGAACATCACACGCGCCTCCGAGCGGGTTCATCTTGCCCAATCGAGCGTGACCGAACAGATCCAGGCGCTGGAAAGCGATCTAGGCACGTCGCTGTTCGACAGATCACGGCGTGGCTTGAAGCTGACGGCGGCGGGACAACGCCTGCTGGACTATGCAAACGATCTCCTCGACCTCGCGGACGAAGCCCGTTCCGCAGTCGCCGACGCGAGCGGCACGGTTGCCGGTCGCCTGACTGTCGGCGGCCTGGAGACGCTTTGCTCGACACGCTTGCCAGCTGTGCTGGCGGAATTCCATCGGCGCCATCCCGATGTGGAACTGAACCTCAGGGCGGACGATAGCAGTGGGTTGCGTGCCGGCGTGACAAGCGGGGCGCTGGACGTATCTTTCCATTTCGGAGCCGTCCCGGCGGCGCCGCCGGAGCTGCGAAGCGAGCAAGTGGCATTAGAAGAGCTCGTCACCATAATGCCGGCAAATCACCGGTTGGCCGGATATTCTGCCATAACGCCCGACGATCTGGCCGACGAGGCCTTCCTCGTCACCCAGCCCGGTTGCGTCTATAGGCGGATGTTCGACGAAACGTTTGCCGCAACATTGCCTGACCGTCCAAAACTCGTCGGCGAGTTCGCCAGCATGGGCGCGATACGGAGCCTTGTTGAAGGCGGTCTTGGATGCGCGCTGGTCCCGCGTCTCGTGGCTTCCGCGGCTGACGCCAATATCGTCGTGCTGCCCTGGGTCGGAAGCAGCCCGGTGACGCCGGTCACCATGGTATGGCGCCACCGCCGCATTCAAGCGCCGGTGCTGCGGCTGTTCCTTGCAATGGTCCGCGAAATTTTGGCCATCGCTAGACCAGTCGCTGGCCACCATCGACATGAAGCACGGTTCCGGTGATGAAGCCGTTGTGCATGAGGGACGTGATGGCTTGGGCAATGTCGGCTGCCTGGCCGATCCGGCCGACGAGCAGACGCTTTGCCATGGCGTCCAGCGCGGCTGTCTTTCCGCTGCCGACGACGGCATCCCAAATCGGCGTGTCGACCCAGCCGGGCGAAACGACGTTGACGCGGATCGGCGCCAGTTCGACGGCAAGCGCGTAGGCGAGTGAGCCAAGTGCCCCATTAACGGCTGCCACCACCGAGCCTTTCGCCGCCGGACGATAGGCGGCGATGCCCGAGGTCAGCGTGATCGATCCCCCGGGCGTCAGACGAGGCGCGCCATGCTTGGCAAGAAGAAGCGGTCCGACGACTTTGGAATCCATCACTTTCCGCGCCACCGAGATATCCATCTCGGGAAGCAACACATAGACGCCGGTAACGTCGGCGGCGGTCGAGACGATGTGGTCGAGCGTGCCGACATCCCGGAACAGGCGCTGGACCTCGTCCTCGCTTGTGATGTCGGCGGCGATCGTCCTCAGCCTTTCCGGGTGAGGCAAGCGCTGCCGTGCGGCCGACAACCGGTCCTCGGAGCGGCCGACGATCGTAACCTCGGCGCCGGCGGCAAGCTGCTGTTCGGCCAGCGACAGCCCCATGCCGGAACTGCCGCCAACGATCAGGATGCGTTCGTGTTTTGGTGTGGTTTCCTGGTTCATCTTATCTCTCCATGAGGCAGCTCGCCGGGCATGACCACACGCGGCGAGAAACTGAGGCCTTGTCCCGCAAAGGCGTAGAAGAAGGGAAACGGGAAGAAACGAATGCTGCCATCGGAGGTTCCGATGATGGGAGGCCCTTGGGCTTTCGCCTCAGCCTGAGACGCCTCAGCCTGAGACGTTGACGATGCGCGATTTTCTGTGTAGCAGCGATCATCATGAAGATCGCAATCGTTCTTGCAGTGGTAGGAAAGCGCACGGGCAGGATGGTGTAACCATCCGGCGACAGCCACCCGTGCGCCACAAACAGGCTCCCGACGGGGCCTTTTTTTATGCCCGAAATTCTTCTTACGCCCGATTTCGGCGACGCCCCGTCAACCCATCCTCATCACGCTACGGGACAGAACCATGACAAGCGATAATTCCATTCAGCATACGAGCAACCGCATGACAGGAGCGGAGATCGTTCTCCGCGCACTCAAAGACAATGGTGTGGAGCATATTTTCGGCTATCCCGGCGCGGCCATATTGCCGATCTACGACGAGATATTCCAGCAGGACGACATCAAACATATCCTCGTGCGCCACGAACAGGGCGCCGGCCATGCCGCGGAGGGTTATGCCCGGTCCACGGGCAAGGTCGGCGTGATGCTGGTCACATCAGGCCCAGGCACGACGAATGCCGTGACGCCCCTGCAGGACGCTCTGATGGATTCAGTGCCGATCGTCTGTCTGTCCGGACAAGTGCCGACAACATTGATCGGCTCCGATGCCTTTCAGGAATGTGACACGATTGGTATCACGCGATCCTGCACCAAGCACAACTCTTTGGTCAAAGACGTCAATGACGTGGCGTCAGCAATCCATACGGCGTTCCACATCGCCCGGTCGGGGCGACCGGGGCCTGTTCTCGTCGACATGCCAAAGGACGTTCTGTTTGCGTCCGGCGTGTACACCCCGCCATCGGGTGTTGCTGCGCTGAAAAATTATCGACCGAAGCTGCAGGGTGATATCGGCAAGATCGGCCAGGCGATAGCACTGATGGCCAATGCCAGCCGTCCCGTTATTTATGCCGGCGGCGGCATCGTCAATTCCGGCCCGGAAGCATCGAGATTGCTGCGGGAGCTGGTTCAACTGACCGACTTTCCGATCACCTCGACGCTGATGGGCCTTGGAGCTTACCCCGCCTCCGGCAAGAACTGGCTCAAAATGGTCGGTCTGCATGGTTCCTATGAGGCGAACATGGCGATGCACGATTGCGACGTCATGATCTGTGTCGGCGCGCGCTTCGATGACCGCGTGACCTCGCGTGTGGACGCTTTTTCGCCGAACTCCAGCAAGATCCATATCGATATAGATCCGTCCTCGATCAACAAGAACGTCCACGTCGATATCGGCATACAAGGCGATGTCGGCAATGTTCTCGATGACATGGTTCGTCTATGGCGCGCATTGCCTCAGAAACCGGAGGGAGGCCGCCTCCAGGACTGGTGGAGAAGGATCGTCGGCTGGCGCGCACGCAATTCATTCTCCTACGAGATGAACAAGGATGTGATCATGCCGCAATATGCGGTGCAGCGTCTCTACGCGCTGACGAAGGATCGCGACACATACATCACCACTGAAGTGGGCCAGCATCAGATGTGGGCGGCCCAATTCTACGGCTTGGAAAAGCCGAACCGCTGGATGAGTTCGGGCGGCCTCGGGACGATGGGCTACGGCCTGCCGGCGGCGCTGGGCGTGCAGATCGCACATCCGGACAGCCTCGTCATCGATATCGCCGGCGACGCATCGGTTCAGATGACCATGAAAGAGATGTCGACGGCAGTCCAGTACGACGCGCCGATCAAGGTCTTCATCCTGAACAACGGATATATGGGCATGGTTCACCAGTGGCAGCAAATTCTCCACGGCAACCGCCTCGCGCATTCCTATTCCGAGGCTTTGCCCGATTTTGTCAAATTGGCCGAGGCGTTCGGAGCGGTCGGCCTGCGCTGCGACAAACCAGCCGACCTTGATGATGCGATCCAGGAAATGATCGATGTGGACCGGCCGGTGCTCCTTGACTGTCGTGTTGCCAAGCTCGCCAATTGTTTTCCGATGATCAGGACGGGCAGGGCGCACAATGAGATGCTTCTGTCACATGAGGCTGCCGACGAGACCTTTGGCAGCGCGATCGAAACGATCAGCCAGGGACTGGTATGAACGCAGCGGCGCCAGGGCGTATCAGGGCGTAAAAAGCCCAGGCCCGCAGCTGCACATATCGGGCGAGCCTGCGGCTGCGCATATCAAAAAGGGGGAGAAATGGAGGTTTCTGTTGCCAGGTACCTCCGAACCCCGCCTAGAAGTGCGAACCACTAGGGCTTGAATTGAAGCTATCGCACCGCTTACGCGGCGAGACGTGCTTCCGCATAGTTGTCGTTGGCAACTATAAGTTTAGCCCGATAACGGTGGTACAATGCCGGGCAAAAGTACGATCTTTACACCTTCGTCGATCCTATTTCGCCCCCAGCAAAAGCCGCTCCTGAGCAGCGGTTTTTGGTGGAGGCGCCGGGTACCGCCCCCGGGTCCGAACGGCTTATTTCATCGCCTGTTTATCGCCATAGTCGGTCGAGCCGACGAAGCGAATATAGGGACTGGCGGTGGAAAATGAAAGGCCGGAATGCCACTTTCGTCCGTGCCAAAGTGGATCATGAAGGGTTGACTTGCAGCCGGTCTCAACCGAAGCTTTGTGGCGGTGAGGAGACCTAGCGCATACTTGCGGCAGCGCGCCACAATCCTCATCGACCGGATCCCGTGGCGCCGACGAGGGGAAATTCGATGGCCGATTATCTCGCAGACGTAAAGAAGTATGATGCGGCGGCGGATGCCGACGCGGTCGCCAAGATCGTCAAGCATCTGGGCATCGCGCTCAGGAACCGCGATTCCTCGCTAGTGTCCTGCACCGACCCGGAGGAACTGAAGCGCGTCAGGAACAGCTGGGTCGCCGGCAAGCTCGGCGTCACCGACGGTGCCAAGGCGGATGCGGCTATCGAAAAGACCTGCAAGGCTATGGCGGCCGACAACAGCAAGAGCCGGGTGACATTCTATTACCTCGTCGCCAAGGATCTGGGCATGCTCGGCTCGCTCTGAGCAACCTCGCCGCCGGTGCTGGTGAGACTTCTGCTGGAATCGTCTCGCTTTGCTGTGTTCGGCCGATGGTCATTCGGCTATGATGGCTGACAATCCGAATCGGACCGGAGCCGATGCGCCAGTATCTCGACCTTCTGAAGCATGTGCTGGAAAACGGCGCCGATCGCGGCGACCGCACGGGCACCGGAACGCGCTCGGTATTCGGCTACCAGATGCGCTTCGACCTGGCCCGCGGCTTTCCGGTCACCACCACCAAGAAGCTGCACCTGAAGTCGATCATCCACGAACTTTTGTGGTTCCTGGCCGGCGACACCAACATCAAATATCTCAACGATCACGGCGTCTCGATCTGGGATGAGTGGGCCGACGAGAACGGCGATCTCGGCCCGGTCTATGGCAAACAATGGCGGTCGTGGCCGGACGGCCATGACGGCGCCATCGACCAGATTGCGAATCTTCTGAAGGAGATACGCCAAAATCCTAATTCGCGGCGGCTGATCGTTTCGGCGTGGAACCCGGCCGAGGTGGAGGCCATGGCCTTGCCGCCCTGCCACTGCCTGTTCCAGTTCTATGTTTCGGAAGGCAAGCTTTCCTGCCAGCTCTACCAGCGTTCGGGCGATATCTTTCTCGGTGTGCCGTTCAACATCGCTTCCTATGCGTTGCTGACGCTGATGGTGGCGCAGGTGACCGGATTGAAACCCGGCGATTTCATCCACACGCTCGGCGACGCGCATCTTTACTCGAACCATTTCGAGCAGGCGCGCGAACAATTGCGGCGCACGCCCAAGGCGTTGCCGACGCTGTGGATCAATCCCGAGGTGAAGGATCTCTTTGCCTTCCGCTTCGAGGATTTCCGGCTCGAGAACTATTTCGCCGACGCGACGATCAAGGCACCGATCGCAGTCTAGCACCATAGCCGACCGTGCATATCGACATTGCCTACTGCGGCTGCGCCCTCGGGCGTTGTCAGCATCCATCTCGATCGGCCGACGTCGACTTGACGCGCAATCCCTGGTCGCTGATTTTCATATGAATATTTCCTTCGGCCTCGGTGCCGCTGTATCCAACGAAGATTATCGCAGGCCGGGAAAACCTCAGCTCAGAATGCCGTAGGCGGTAAAGAGCCTTTCCTTGTTATGTTCACATGGATATATCGATGGACGGCTTCGGGCGTTCCGAGACGAGGAGAGTTTCATGCTGGCGCGCAAAGGTTCGACGACGATTGCCATCGCGGGTCTCGCCGCCATCCTGATGGCCGCGGTGCCGGCGGCCCATGCCGATGACAAGGTGGTCGTGTTTGCCGCGGCGAGCCTGAAGGATGGGCTCGATGCCGTCAACAAGGCCTGCGAGGCCGATGTCGGCGAGCCGGCGACCATTTCCTACGCGGCGAGCTCGGCGCTGGCCAGGCAGATTGAAAGCGGCGCGCCAGCAGACCTGTTCATCTCGGCCGATCTCGACTGGATGAAATATCTTGCTGACAGGAAGCTGACCAAGCCCGAAACCGAAGTGAAACTGCTCGGTAACCAGATCGTTCTGGTTGCGCCACGGGATTCCAAGGTTGAAACCAGGATCGAAAAGGGTTTCGATCTTGCCAAGCTCGTCGGTGACGGCAAACTTGCCATGGGCGATGTCAAAGCTGTGCCGGCAGGCAAATACGGCAAGGCAGCCCTCGAATCGCTCGGTGCCTGGTCTTCGGTCGAAGGCAAGGTGGCGCAGGCCGAGAATGTCCGCGCCGCCCTAAAGCTGGTGTCGACCGGCGAGGCAGCACTCGGCATCGTCTACGCCACGGATGCGCATGCGGAGCCTGGCGTGAAGGTGGTCGGCACTTTCCCCGCGGGTACCCATCCGCCGATCATCTATCCAGTCGCCCAGCTTGCGGATTCGAAGAGCAGGGATACGCCGGCATTCCTGAAATGCCTGCAATCCGCCAAGGCTGGCGAACTCTTCAAGGCGCAAGGTTTTACAATCCTCGCGCCGAGCAACTGACGTACGGCACCGCACATGAACTGGCTGCTGGATCTCGCTCCCGACGAATGGAATGCGGTCCGGCTGTCGATCAAGGTGGCGACCGTGGCGATGATTGCCAGCCTGCCGCCGGGCATCCTGATCGCTCTTGTGCTTGCCCGCGGCCAGTTCTGGGGCAAGACGCTGCTCAATGGTCTGGTGCATCTGCCGCTGATCGTGCCGCCGGTGGTGACCGGCTATTTGCTGCTGTTGACTTTCGGCAAGCGTGGTCCGGCCGGCGCTTTCCTGGCCGAACATTTCGGGATCGTTTTTTCCTTCCGCTGGACTGGCGCCGCGCTCGCCTGCGGCGTGATGGGCTTTCCGCTGATGGTGCGGGCCATCCGGCTGTCGATCGAGGCCGTCGACCGCAAAATCGAGGCGGCCGCCGGCACGCTCGGCGCCAATCCGCTATGGGTATTCGGCACGATCACGCTGCCGCTGATCCTGCCCGGGCTGATCGCCGGTGCGATCCTCTCCTTCGCCAAGGCGATGGGCGAATTCGGCGCGACGATCACCTTTGTCTCCAACATTCCGAACGAGACGCAGACGCTACCGTCGGCGATCTACACTTTCACGCAGGTTCCCGGCGGCGACGCCGGCGCGCTCAGGCTGACGCTGATCTCGATCGTCATCTCGATGGCGGCACTTGTTGCCTCGGAAGTGCTGGCGCGGCGTGTCGGCCGGCGGATGGACATCGAATGACGGTTCAGGTCGACATCAGCCACCGGCTTGGCGATTTCATCGTCAATGCCCGTTTCGAAAGCGCCGGGCGGCTGACTGCGCTGTTCGGGCCTTCCGGCTCCGGAAAGACGACGCTGATCAATTTGATTGCCGGGCTGATCCGCCCCGACAAAGGTCGCGTCGCGGCCGAGGGCCGCGTGCTGGTCGATAGCGATGCCGGCCTGTTCGTGCCGAAGCACAAACGGCGGATCGGCATGGTGTTCCAGGATGCGCGGCTGTTTCCGCATATGAGCGTGGCGAGCAATCTGCGCTATGGCCGCTGGTTCACGCCGGCTGCCGAGCGTTACGCCGATATCAATGGTGTGGTCGAACTGCTCGGGATCGGCCATTTGCTCGATCGGCGGCCGGCAAAACTCTCCGGTGGCGAGAAGCAGCGCGTGGCAATCGGCAGGGCGCTGCTTGCCAGTCCGAAATTGCTGCTGATGGACGAGCCGCTGGCGTCGCTCGATGAGCGGCGCAAGGCCGAGATCTTGCCTTACATCGAGCGGCTGCGCGACGAGACGAAAATTCCGATCGTCTATGTCAGCCACTCGATCGCCGAAGTGGCGCGGCTGGCGAGCGACGTCGTGGTGCTGATGCAAGGAAAGGTCGCCGCTTCCGGTCCGACCGGTGCGATCATGCAGCGTCTGGATCTATTGCCGGCCGAAGAGCGCGGCGAGGGCGGTGGCGTGCTGGATACCGCGGTTCTGCGCCACGACGAAGCCTTTGGCATGACGGTGCTAGGCTCATTGGCGGGCGAGATCCGGGTGCCGCTTCTGGCAACGCCAGTCGGTGCGCCGGTGCGCGTCCGCATCCGTGCCCGCGACGTGATGATCGCCACCGAGCAGCCGGTTGGCCTCAGCGCGCTCAACATATTGCCGGGCACGATCGTGGCGATAGAGCCGGGCGAAGGGCCCACGGTCGAGATCGGCATCGACTGCAATGGCGCAACCGTGCTTGCCCGCATCACCGAACAGTCGCGGCAGACACTGGAGCTTCGGCTTGGTCGACAGGTCTTCGCCGTGGTCAAGACGGTGAGCTTCGACCGGGCGAATACCGGCGCCGGCCTGCCCGCCGAGGCGGATGAGTGAACGGCCGATGATTCGCTATATCGTTTTGGAATAGCGGTATCGGCGCGGAACTTGTAGAATAGCGTGACCGCGGAGGAGCAAATGCCGTCGCTGAGTTTGCGGATAAATCTCGATCCAGATGGCCGCATCGGACCGGGCAAGATCGAGCTTCTGGAACAGATCGCCGCCTTCGGCTCGATTTCAGCCGCGGCACGCGGCATGGAGATGTCCTACAAGCACGCCTGGGATCTGGTCGAAGACATGAACCGCGTGTTCGGCAAACCGCTGGTTGCGGCGCAGACAGGCGGCAAGAAAGGCGGTGGCGCCCAGTTGACGTCGGTCGGGCTTGCTGTGGTCAGCCGCTTCCGCGCGATCGAGCGGGCTGCGTCTTCAGCAGCGGCGGCGCATATGGAGGCGCTGCAGGCCGAGATCGACGCAGCGTGACGCCGGCGGAATTCATGCCGCGTGTGATCCCTGTTACTTCTTAGGCTCGCCCGGCTTGCGCAGCAGATAGGTGTCCATGATCCAGCCTTTTTTCCGGCGGGCCTGCTCACGGGTGGTCACGATCTTGTCGCCGACGTCGCCAATCCGGCCCGAGATGACGATCTCGTCAGGCGTCCCGAGATAGGCGCCCCAGTGAACGGTGACGTCGTTGTCGTCCAGCGTGTTGAAGGCGCATTTGCCGTCCAGCATGACGATGGTGCTGCCGGCGTTTTCGGGCAGACCTTCCTCGGCGAGCCGGCGGCCGGTGGTGATCAAAATGGCGTCGCCGATCCGGTTCAATGCCATTTTGTGGCTGGCTGCGAGTGCCTGGATGGCGGTGATGCCAGGGACGACCTCCAGCTCGAACGCTACATTGCCTCTGAGGCGCACGCGCTCAAGGATGCGCAGCGCACTGTCGTAGAGCGACGGATCGCCCCAGATCAGGAAGGCGCCGCAGCCATCTTCAGGGAGTTCGTCGCGGATCAGGCCTTCGTAGATCGCGGCGATCGCCTCGTGCCAGTCGTCGACGGTCGAGCGGTAGGAAGGCGCCGGCTCGGCGCGCACCGGCACGTCGAATTCGACACGGCGCGAGTTCGGATTAATGACGAAGCGGTCGCAGATCTGGCGGCGCAATTCGGCGAGATCGTTCTTCTTGGCGCCCTTGTCAGGAATGAACAGCACGTCGGCCCGATTGAGACCGTTAATGGCCTGGACCGTCATGTGTTCCGGATTGCCGGCGCCGATGCCGATGACGAGAAGCTTGCGCATGGGCGAACTCCTGCCCGATCGGGACCGGCGTGTCTAGACCGACACGACATGCCGGCAGGCGCCGGCGCATTTGCCGAAAGGCTTTGAAACGCCACATTGAACAGCTAGAGTCATGTTGGCATTCTCGCCGGGGGAGTTTCCATGTTCCGTTACGTCCTGACCGCAGCCTTGGCGCTCTCGGCTACGCCTGCGCTCGCCAATGATTCGGTCGCCGAACTCGGCACCGGTGGGCTGATCCTTTCGCGCAGCGATGCGGTGGCGATGGAAAGCGAGGATCTCTACATCTCGCCGGAAAAAGTGATGGTCGATTACGTCTTCCGCAACAATACCGACAAGGATGTCGATGCGATCGTCGCCTTTCCGATGCCCGACATCGAAGGCGACCCCGAAGAAATACCAGCGATTCCGGAGGCGCAGAGCGACAATTTCCTCGGCTTCGAAGTGACGATCGACGGGGTGCCGGCAAAGCCGCAGCTAGAGCAGAAGGTGTTCGCGCTCGGCATCGACATCGGCGCTGACCTGAAGGCGCAGGGCGTGCCGTTCTATCCGTTCGGCGATGCGGCCAAGGCAGCGCTGGCAAAGCTGCCGCAAGCGGTCGCCGACGACTGGGTCAACCGCGGCATCATCATCGAGGACACTGCTGACGACGGTTCGGGCATGAAGACCGTCTATACGCCGTTCTGGCAATTGCGCTCGACCTATTGGTGGCGCTCGACGTTTCCGGCCAACAAGGCGGTCCATGTCTCGCATCGCTACAAGCCGAGCGTCGGCGGCACCTCCTCGGTCAGCTTCTTCTATGACGGCCAGTTCCAGGGTCAGTATGCCGCCTACAAGACACGCTACTGCATGGACGATGCCTTCGAGAATGCCGTGCGCAAGGCAGCCAAGGACGATCCCGACGGCTACCCCAAATATTTCGAGAACCGCATCGCCTATATCCTGACCACGGGCGGCAACTGGGCGTCGGGAAACATCGGCAGTTTCAAGCTGACCGTCGACAAGGGCGATGCGAAGAACCTGGTCTCGTTTTGCGGCGAAAACGTCAGGAAGATCGGACCGACGACGTTCGAGATGAAGGCGCAGAACTTCTACCCCGAGCATGACATCGACATATTGCTGCTGGAGCCGTCGGATGGCGGAAACGGCGGCTGATGGACCTCGCGCTTTATGTCGCCATCGCCGAGAACGGCGTGATCGGGCGCGAGGGTGGGTTGCCGTGGCGGCTGTCCACCGATCTCAAGCGGTTCAAAGCCGATACGATGGGCAAGCCCATCATCATGGGCCGCAAGACCTATGAAGGCATCGGCCGCCCATTGCCGGGCAGGCTCAACATCGTGGTGACACGAGACAAGGCATGGCGCGCCGAGGGCGTCGAAGTCGCGCACTCGATCGAGGACGCAATCGCGCTGGCGACGGTGCGCGGGCGCTGCATGGCCGGCGCCGACGAGATCTGCGTCATCGGCGGAGGCGAAATCTACGCTCAGGCGCTGCCGTTGGCCGATCGGCTGCACGTGACCCATGTTCTGGCCGCGGTCGACGGCGATGCCCATTTCCCGCCGATCGATCCGGCGCTGTGGCGGATCGTCCGCTCGCAGGAGGTGGAGGCTGGCGAAAAGGACAGCCATGCGACACGCTATTCGGTTTACGAGCGGCGCCGCGACGTGCATTGAAGGCGACAAAGGGGTCGCGACAGGTCTAGATGGACCCAAAGGCGGACAGTGGCGGCAGCCGATCGCGTTGAAAGCGTGCCGTCGCATCCCTATAGAAGAATAATATTGGATTTTGCGCCGGTGAGCCGGCGCTTGAGGGAATTCCAAGCGAAAGGACATTCATGCCCTGGAACGACAAGAGCGGCGGCGGCGGCCCGTGGGGCGGCGGCAACAATCAGGGGCCTTGGGGTCAGGGACCAAAAGGACCCAGCGGCCCGCAGGGCTCGCCTCCCGATCTCGAGGATATCATCCGGCGCGGGCAGGACCGGTTGCGGCGCGCGCTGCCGGGCGGCGGTGGCGCGAGCCCTGCCGTGTTCGGGCTGATTGCCGCGGCGCTGGTGGTGCTATGGGCGTTCAAGGCAGTGTACACCGTCCAGCCAGATGAAGTTGCGGTGGAGCTCAGGTTCGGCAAGCCGAAGGCGGAGCTGTCGCAGCCGGGCCTGCATTTCCATTGGTGGCCCATCGAAACGGTCGAGACCGCTAACATCGCCGAGCAGCTTGTCAGCATCGGCGGCGGCAGCACCAGCGGCGATGGCCTGATGCTTTCCGGCGACCAGAACATCGTCAACGTGCAATTCTCGGTGGCCTATCAGGTTTCCGACCCGAAGGCCTATCTGTTCGACGTGTCCGACCCGGGCGGCATGCTGCAGCAGGTCGCCGAAAGCGCGATGCGCGAAGCGGTCGGCCGGCGCCCGGCGCAGGACATTTTCCGCGACGACCGGCAAGGCATTGCGGCGTCGGTGCGTGAGATCATCCAGACGACGCTGGACGGCTACAAGGCCGGCCTCAACGTCAACGCAATTTCCATCGAGGACGCCGCGCCGCCGCGCGAGGTGGCAGACGCGTTCGACGAGGTGCAGCGGGCCGAACAGGACGAGGACAAGTTCGTCGAGCAGGCCAATCAGTATTCCAATCAGAAGCTCGGCCAGGCGCGCGGTGCGGCCGCACAGATCCGCGAAGACGCGGCCGCCTACAAGAACCGGGTCGTGCAGGAGGCCGAAGGCGAGGCGCAGCGCTTCATCTCGGTCTATGACGAATATGCAAAGGCGCCGGAAGTGACGCGCAAGCGGCTCTACCTGGAGACGATGGAGAGGGTGCTGAAGGATTCCAGCAAGGTCATCGTCGAGCAAGGCAACGGGCAAGGGGTGGTTCCCTACCTGCCGCTGCCGGCATTGCAGCAGAAGGCGCCGGCACCGGCCACCGGAGGAAACCAGTGATGGCCAACCGTCTTCCCGTCATTGCGGTCATCGCCGCGGTCATCCTGTTCCTGCTCTATTCGTCGGTCTTCGTCGTCAATGCGCGCCAGCAGGCGCTGGTGCTCAGGTTCGGCGAAATCGTCGACGTCAAGAACCAGCCGGGCATCTATTTCAAGGCGCCATTCTCCTTCTTCGATGCCGACACCGTCCAGCTGATCGAAAACAGGGTCCTGCGCTTCGACCTCGACAACATCCGTGTCCAGGTTTCGGGCGGCAAATTCTATGAGGTCGATGCCTTTATCGCCTATCGTATCTCGGACCCGCGTGTGTTCCGCGCCGCGGTTTCCGGCCAGATCGAACTGGCCGAGGCCCGGCTGAGGACGCGTCTCGACGCTGCCTTGCGCCGCGTCTACGGCCTGCGCGACTTCGAGGCGGCACTCTCGGAAGAGCGCGCCGTGATGATGCGCGAGGTGCGCGATCAGCTGAGGCCTGATGCCACCTCGCTTGGCCTGCAGATCGAGGATGTCCGCATCCGCCGCACCGATCTCACGGCCGAAGTCTCGCAGCAGACCTTCGACCGCATGAAGGCCGAACGTCTCGCCGAAGCCGAGCGGCTGAGGGCGCGCGGCAACGAGGCAGCGCAGCGGATCAGGGCTCGCGCCGACCGCGAAGTGGTCGAAATCGTCGCCGAAGCGCAGAAAGAGTCTGAAATCCTGCGCGGTGAAGGTGAAGCCCAGCGCAGCGCGACGTTTGCCGGGGCCTATCAGCGCGATCCGGCCTTCTTCGATTTCTACCGGTCGATGAATGCCTATGGCACGGCGCTGAACAGCGCAGGAACGACGATGGTGCTGTCGCCGAATTCCGAGTTCTTCCGCTTCTTCCGCGACCCGGACAGCAAGGAAACGCCTGCGGCACCGGCGGCAGCACCGCCAGCACCTGCCGCTCCCGCGCCACCGGCGGCTCAGCCAAGCACCGGCCAGTAGGGCCGGTGCAGGGATAGCCGGCGTAACAGAGGATTTATTCTCTGGCGGTAGCCATAGCCGCAAACGTGCCTTATTTCTTGCCAACATGACGCGACGCGGCGTTTTTTGCCGAAGCGCTTTTTTCAGAACACCCGGAGGCCTTTCGATGACATCCACCACCCTTCTGCGTGCAGCGAGGCGGACGTTCATCGCCGGGGCCGCTGCGCTTCTGGTCGGCGCCATTGCCGTTCCGTCGTTCGTGGCGCCGACGATGGCAGCCGACGGGCCGCCCTCGGTTGCCGATCTCGCCGCCGGCCTGCTTGGCGCCGTGGTCAACATCTCGACGTCGCAGACTGTTAAAGGCACTGAAGGGCCGGGCGCAGTGCCGATGCCGCAGCTGCCGGAGGGCTCGCCCTTCCAGGACTTCTTCGACGATTTCTTCAAGAACCGTGGCGGCGACAAGGGCGGCGGCGGGCAAAAGGTGCAGTCGCTGGGCTCCGGCTTCGTGGTCGACGCCGAGCAGGGCATCGTGGTGACCAACAACCACGTCATTGCCGATGCCGACGACATCGAGGTGAATTTCTCCGATGGGGTGACGCTCAAGGCGACGCTGGTCGGCACCGACACCAAGACCGATGTCGCGGTGCTGAAGGTCGATCCGAAAGGGCACAAGCTGACGGCGGTGAAGTTCGGCGATTCCAACACGATGCGTGTCGGCGACTGGGTGATGGCGATCGGCAATCCGTTCGGTCTCGGCGGCACGGTGACGGTCGGCATCGTCTCGGCACGCAATCGCGACATCAATTCCGGCCCGTATGACGACTTCATCCAGACCGATGCCGCGATCAACCGCGGCAATTCCGGCGGACCGCTGTTCAACAGCAGCGGCGAGGTCATCGGCATCAACACGGCAATCATCTCGCCATCGGGCGGCTCGATCGGCATCGGCTTCTCGATCCCGTCGCAGCTTGCCTCGGGCGTCGTCGACCAGCTTCGCCAGTTCGGCGAGACGCGGCGCGGCTGGCTCGGCGTGCGCATCCAGCCGGTGACCGACGACATTGCCGAAAGCCTGGGCATGGCGACCGCCAAGGGCGCGCTGGTCGCCGGCGTCATCAAGGGCGGGCCGGTCGACAACGGCACAATCCAGGCCGGCGACGTCATCATCAAATTCGACGGCAAGGACATCCATGAAATGCGCGACCTGCCGCGCGTCGTGGCGGAGAGCCCGGTCGGCAAGGCGGTCGACGTGATCATCGTGCGCAAAGGGGTCGAGCAGACCGTCAAGGTGACGCTCGGCCGGCTCGAGGACGGCGAAAAGCTTGCCAGCGGCGGTGAAAACGGCAACGCCGACCAGGACGATGCCGACAAGGCGCCTGCGGTTTCGACGGCTGCCGTGCTCGGCATGACGATCGGCGAGCTCAATGAGGAGACGCGCACGAAATTCGGCATCGCCGCCGACGTCTCCGGCGTCGTCGTGACCGACGTCTCCAAGGATTCGGCGGCTGCCGAACGCGGCATCCAGCCGGGCGAGGTGATCACCGAGATCGCGCAGGAATCGGTCGCAACGCCCAAGGACGTCATGGACCGGATCGGCGCGCTGAAGGAGCAGGGGCGCAAGAACGCGCTGTTGATGCTGGCGTCGAAGACCGGCGAGCTGAGGTTTGTGACAATCCGGATGGATTGAGTCCGGAGGAGCCTGCAATGCTCTGATCTTGAAACGAAAAAGGGCGGCTAGCGGGCCGCTCTTTTTCTTGCCTGCCAGTCTGTGCGTGACAGCCTGTAGAAGACATGTCGCCTGAGTGCGGTGTGGCTGTCCGGAACACCGGGATGGTCGAAATCGGAGGCGGGGTCGGCGATCATGCCCAGGCGCTCCATAACGGCAGTGGACCGGCTGTTATCCTTGACTGCGAAGGACACGATTTCGTCGAGGCCAAGTCTTTCAAAGCCATAGGTGAGCCAGGCTTCGGCTGCTTCGGTGACATAGCCGCGGCCCCAGAATTCGGGTGCCAGCCGCCAGCCGATCTCGATCGTGCCGCGCGGCAGGAATGGCAAATGATCGGTTCCGGTTATGCCGACGAAGCCGATGCATTCACCTGTGGCTGCGATCTCAGCGGCCGCGAAGCCGAAGCCGTCGCGATCGATAGCCGCGCGCAACTCCTCCATCTTGGCGTCAGCCTGGGCGCGGTCGCGGCGAAACGGAAAGAATTCCATGACCAACTCGTCGGAATTGATGCGATGGAAGAGCTCGCGGTCACGATCTCCCCAGTTGCGCAGGATCAGGCGCTCGGTGCGGATCGGCGTCATTCGACAAATTCCTCCCGGCGATAACCCTGCAGATAAAGCAAGGCGGTGAGGTCGCCGTGGTCGATACGGATCTTTGCCTCGGCTGCCACGGCCGGCTTGGCATGCAAGGCGACGCCGATGCCGGCAAGACGGATCATGTCGAGATCGTTGGCGCCGTCACCGACGGCAATGGCATCGGCAGGCGTCAGGCCGAGGCGGGCGGAAATCTCGATAAGGGCTTCGGCCTTGGCGGCGCGGCCGAGGATCGGTTCGGCGACCAGGCCGGTGAAGCGGCGATCCTGCTCGATCAGGCGGTTGGCGCGATTTTCGTGAAAGCCGAGCAATGCTGCGATGCGGGTGGTGAAGATGTCGAAACCACCGGAGATCAGCGCCGTCCGGGCGCCATTGGCCGCCATTGTCTGGACGAGCGTGCGGCCGCCGGAGGCTAGCGTCAGGCGATTGTCGATGATGCGGTCGATGATTGCGGCATCGAGACCCTTGAGCAGCGCCACGCGCTCGCGCAAGGCCGGCTCGAATGCGATCTCGCCGTTCATCGATCGCGCCGTGATGGCGGCGACGCGATCCTTGACGCCGATCTCGTCGGCAAGCTCGTCGATGCATTCCTGGTCGATCATCGTCGAATCCATGTCGGCGATCAGGATCTTCTTGCGCCTGTTCTCGGCCGGCTGGACGGCCACGTCGATCGGTTCGGAAGCCAGCGCGGCACGCAGGCGCGCCGTTATTTCGGAAGCGTCGGCGGTCTCCGGCAAGTCGAGCTCGCAGGCGATGCCTTCGGCCAGCCAGCGAACAGCGCTTGCGCCGACCGACCGCGAGGCCATATTCGCTAGCGTCGACGTCAATGCGCGGCCGGCGGGATGGGATAGAAGCGTGGCGATCAGCGGCATCGAAAATTCCAGCGGACGGGCGGGCGAAGGCCGCCTGAAGAACGCGATCCTGATAGCCGGGCCGACCGCCAGCGGCAAGTCGGCGCTCGCACTCGACCTCGCCGAGCGCAATGGCGGTGTCATCGTCAACACCGATTCCATGCAAGGCTATTCGGTGCTCGACGTGCTGACGGCGCGGCCTGGTCCTGCCGAACTCGCCCGCGTCCCCCACTTTCTTTATGGACACGTCGATCCGTCCACCGCCTATTCAACCGGCGCCTGGTTGCGTGATGTCATAAAGCTGATCGACGACGGCACGCTTTCGGAGCGGCCAGTGATTTTCGTCGGCGGAACCGGGCTTTATTTCCGGGCGCTCACGGAAGGTATCTCGGAGATGCCCGACATTCCGAAGTCGATCCGCGACCGCTGGCGCTACGAGCTCCAGGAACAGGGCGCAGTGAGATTGCACCGCATCCTGTTGCGCGAGGATTCTGCGGCCGGCATGATGCTGAAGCCGACGGATGGCCAGCGCATCGTGCGGGCGCTGGAGGTGCTCGACGCGTCGGGCCGTTCCATCCTGGACTGGCAGGCCGCGCGTGGCCGGCCGTTGATCGACGGCAGCAGCGCGCGTTTTTTCGTCATCGAGCCGGAGCGAGCGGCTCTGGTGGAGCGGATCGATGCCCGCTTCGACCGCATGCTGGATGAGGGGGCACTGGACGAGGTGAAACAGCTTTCAGCGCTCGGCCTCGATCCCGACCTGCCGGCGATGAAAGCAATCGGTGTTCGCGAGCTTCAGGCCGCGCTGGCCGGCGCCTTCAGTTTTCCCGAGGCCATCGAGCGCGCGAAAATCGCGACGCGGCAATATGCCAAACGGCAGGCGACCTGGTTCAGGCACCAATTGGGCCCGGAATGGCAGAGATTGCGTCCTGATGGGGGGATCGACTCGATGCTCTCACTCCCTCCTTCGAGCGCAACCTGAAAAGTCGACACCGAGGGGACATTTCGCGTTGAAGTTGTCCAGGTTAACTGTCCGTAAGTTCCCGCATGCCATAAGATCGCTACGAACTTTCCAACGGGGAGCAGATGCGTTTCCACAAGGCGGAATCAGCCTTTTTCGTCTTTATTTTTGTGATCCTGGCCGCCGGCCTGGTGACGCTTTACGCCTATGGGCTCCTGCAAACCCTGGCCGCCGACATTAGCAATACGCCTTCAAAACTCGATGAAATCGTCTATCTCAACAAGCTGCTGTTTGCGACGGGCGTGCTGTTGGCGACTGCGCTGTTCTTCGGCATTTTCTTCATCTACCCGCTGATCCGAAAGCAGGCGACGGAAGAAGGCAAGCTGCGCGCCATGACCGTTTCGCTCAGCGCGCGTTCGGAGACGCTGGAGCATGCGGCGCTCACCGACAGCCTCACCGGCATGCAGAACCGGCGTTATTTCGACGATGCGCTGAAGGAATATCTCGAAGAGTTCCGCCGCATCGAGAAACCAGTAGGGCTGATGATCCTCGACCTCGACCATTTCAAGCAGGTCAACGACAGCCACGGCCACGATGTCGGCGACGAGGTGTTGCGGGCGGTCGCCAACTGTCTCAAGGACATGACACGCTATCACGACGTGGTGGCGCGCCTGGGCGGCGAGGAGTTCGCGGTGGTCACGCCCAATATGGACGCCGAGCTGCTATCCAAATTCGCCGAGCGCATCCGCAAGGCGATCGCCAACATGTCGGTGCTGACGGGCAATGTCCGACTGAAAATCACCACCAGCGTCGGGCTTGCCGTCTGGGATCGCAAGGAAACCGCCGAGGAGTTCTATCGCCGCGCCGATCGCCAGCTCTATGAGGCGAAGAGGCAAGGGCGCAACCGCGTCTGTGCCTGAATTCCGTCATTGAATTCGTGATTCCGGCCGTCTGGTATCGTTTTCTTCGTTTCCGGTGCACGCAGACCGACATCACCCCGTCAAGCTGAGATGCTGCCTTTGCGGGGCTTGCCGGAAATAGAGGTGTTGCCGTGACTAAATCCGATCTCTCCGGTCTTTACCGAGGCTATATTGCATGCCTGAACAAGCAGGATTGGCCAAATCTGGGGAGGTTTGTTCATGATGAAGTGACCCACAACGGTCGCAAGCTCGGATTGTCCGGCTATCTCGAGATGTTGGTGAGAGACTTCGACGAAATTCCGGACCTTTATTTCAACATTCAGCTATTGGTTGCCGATCCGCCTTATGTAGCGAGCCGGCTAAGCTTCGACTGCGCGCCAAGGGGAACGTTCCTTGGGCTCGATGTAAGCGGGAAGAGAATTTCGTTTGCCGAGAACGTATTTTATGAGCTTCAGAGAGGGAAAATTCGCCAGGTGTGGTCAGTTATAGACAAGACAGCCATCGAAACTCAGCTTTGATATCTGCGAGCGCTGCCTAAAAGTCGCTCGGCTCAATCATTCTGGGGGACGCAGGCCGAAGGTCGCCGGCTTGAGGCCGTAGCGCAAGTCGAAATCGTCGTTTCGCTGGGTGCGTGCGGCCGACCGCTTGCGATAGTCCGAATCGCCGGCCTGCCGGCCCGGATCGACGACTTCCGCGAAAGGCATTGCCTGTTGTGATTTCGGCACGTTGCGCAGCCGTTCGACGATCGCCACGAGGTCGACCTCGTCGCCGGTTTCGGACGGCAAGGCATTCTCGCGTTTGGCGGTGCCGGGGATCAAATCCTCGGAGAGCTTTTCGAACTTCATCCGCATCGTCGTCGCCACGCCTTCCCCGAAGGCGATAGCCTCGCGCTGGCCCATGGAAGACAGGAACGCGAGCGTCGAAGCCGAGGAATCGGCGATCGCCGAGCGGATGATCGCCTGGTCCTGCTCGTTGGCGAGCCGCATGGCAAAGAACGTCGAGCACTGCGACAGGATGGTCGGGTCGAGTTCGCCCGGGCGCTGGGTGACGACGCCGAGATAACAGCCATATTTGCGGCCTTCCTTGGCGATGCGCGACAGCGCGTGCCGCGTCGGCGCGAAACCGAGGCGCGGATCGGCCGGCATATAGCGATGCGCTTCCTCGCACAGGAAGAGCAGCCGCAGGCGGCCTTCGCTCCACAACGCCAGGTCGAAGGCCAGCCGCGCCAGGACCGAGCAAACGGAATTGACCACCTCGGACGGCATGCCGGCCATTTCGAAGCAGGTCACCGGGCGGCCGTGATGCGGCACGCGGAAGATGTTGCCGATCGTCTCGTGGATGGTGTCCTCGATCAGGCGCGAGTTGAACATGAAACGGTAGCGCGGATCGGATGCCGCCGATTCGATACGTGTCTTCAGTGACCTGAGGGTCGGGCGATCGTTCTTGCTTTCCAGCAGCCCCATGCGCTCGTCGACCAGCTTGATGAGGTCGGCAATGCGATAGGGCACCGGCGCGTCTGCGGTCAGCGCATCGGTGCTGCGCCGTAGATAGTTGCCGGAGTTCGGATTGCGGTAGAGGTTCTTGGCCGCGGGGATGAGATCGCGCAAGGCGTCGACCTCTTCCGGGACCGTCTCGCGGCCGCGAAACAGCACCTCGGCAAATTCCTCTAGCTTGAACATCCAGAAGGGCAGGTCGAGCGTCGTCGAATCGACCCTGACGCAATATTCGGGCAACGACGCGGCGAACTCGTTGTGTGGATCGAGGATGAGCACGCGCAGGTCGGGCCGGGCGGCGATCGACTTGCGCAAGAGCAGCGACACGGCGGTCGATTTGCCGACCCCGGTGGTGCCGACAATGGCGAAATGCCGCGCCAGCGTATCGTCGATGGCGATATTGGCGTCGATCGCCTCGTCCTGCGACAGCGTGCCGATGGTGATCGAATGACGACCTGCGAGATCGTAGACGGCCTGCAGGTCGCGGCTGCGGATACGATGGGCAATGGCGCCGATATGCGGGTAGGTTGTGATGCCACGGTCGAAGATCGGCTTCGCGCCGGGTTCGGCCCCGTCGCGCACCTCGCCGATCAATTCGATGCTGACCTCGATCGGATTCTGGCCCTCGCTGCTCCACGCACGATCCGACTTGCCGATTTCATAGACCAGGCCGACGGTTCGTGATGTACCGAGATTGATCGAGATCATCTTGCCGACGCTCCACAGGCCGGTGACCGTGCCTTCGATATCGTCGGCATAGGCGCTGATGGTGGCGCGCGCGCCGTCGCATTGCACGACATTGCCCAGAATGCGCTTGTCGTTCTGCTCCGCCCTGCGGCGCTCCAGCAAAGTCGGTTCCCCAATGGAGGCTTCGCGTTCAACGAGCATGGATACGCCGGTCCCTTTTCCCAAGCGATGAGCCTAGGCGAACGGGGTTAAGGTGGGATGAGGCCGGATGGTTTAGCGGACATTAAGGTGTTTGCGAAAACTGGATGAAACGGCCGTTGCTCTGTAGAAGAATTTCGATATATTGGATTAATGGATGATATAGCGAACGACATCTCCTCGACCATCGGCAGAAGAATACATACCGAAAGAGTGGCTCGAGGCTGGTCCCTGGCAGAGCTGGCGGAGCGGTCCAATGTTTCGAAAGCCATGCTGAGCACGGTAGAACGCGGCATGACCAGCCCGACGGCGGCACTCCTTGTGCGTATTGCGGCCGCCTTCGGCATGACGCTGTCCACATTGATCGCAAGGGCGGAATTGCAGGGCGGTGGCCTGCTTCGCGAACGTGACCAGCCGCTCTGGCGCGATCCGGCTACGGGTTATGTGCGGCGGCATCTTTCGCCGGTCTCCGACATACCCCTCGAACTGATCCGGATCCAGTTGCCGGCCGGCGCCAAGGTAAGTTTCCCGGCGGCGTCTTATGCCTTCATCAGGCAACAGATATGGCTGATCTCCGGGCGGCTGGAATTCACAGAGGGAGACATCGTTCACCGGCTCGAACCGGGCGACTGCCTGGCGCTCGGCGCGCCATCCGATTGCGTCTTTCACGCTCCGGGGCCGGACGCCGCCGACTATCTGGTTGCGTTGGCCAGGAGCTGAGGTGAAGGCGCGCCGTCCAAAACGCTGCGACAATGGCGGTCCGCCGCTCGACGACTATGACGGTCCGCCCTGGGGCAAGGGCGACCCCTATGTGTTTCTTGCCTGGCAGACCGCCCATGCCCAGGCATGGAAAGTGCCGAGCCGCGAGATCATGCTGATGCGGCTGCACAAGGCCGAGCGGCTGGGCCTGACCTATGAGGAATACACGCTCGAACTGCTGGAACGCGGGCGACATCTGCAAGAGGAAGACGCCGATCGCATCGCGGAAATCCGGCGGGCCAGGAAGCGGAAGCGGACCAGTCGTTTCGACTGACGGACGGCGACAGGGGAACGACATGAGTTCGATCGAAATCAGGCCACTCAGCAATGCTGACGGAACGCAAAAAATGCTGACGGAACTGCTGATCGGGACAGTCGCTGCCGGCGGCTCGGTCAGCTTCATGCATCCGTTGGTGCCGGAGATGGCCGCGGCCTTCTGGAACAAGTCGCTTCAGGCGGCCGCCAGAGGCGAAAGGGCGGTGCTTGGGGCCTGGAACGGCGAGGCTCTGGTCGGCACCATCACCTTGCTGCTCGACTGCCCTCCCAACCAGCCGCACCGGGCCGAGATCGCCAAGCTGATGATCCGCCTCGATTACCGCGGCAAGGGCATCGCAACCCGCCTGATGGAGGCGGCGGAAGCCGTTGCTGTGGAGAAAGGCCGCACGCTGTTGGTCCTCGACACGGCAAAAGAGGAGGGGGCTTCCGGGCTCTATGAAAAGCTCGGCTTCACGCTGGCCGGCGAAATACCGGATTATGCGCTGAAGCCGCATGGCGGGCTCACAGGCACCCTCATCTACTGGAAACGCGTCGGCCGGACACGCTGATGGCGACAACGATGCACCTTTGCAACACCCGTCAGACCATCGCGGGCGTGGAAAGAATAGCTCTTGCGTCAAATTGGCGGCGAGCTTAGAGAAGCCGCCCATTCTGATCCGTCGTCCTGAAAGGAGACCTGTCAATGACCCGGCGATCCAGATCGACACATTCCGTGCCGACGCTGGAATTGCGTGCGGCTGACAGGGTTCCAATCAGGAAGAACGGCCATGGCAAAGTCCATGATCCAGCGCAGGCAGGATGCCGAGCGCGAACGCATTGAAGCATATGCCGTAACGCTGCGGCGGGTTTTTCCTGTCCCGCGTCCCGCTCCGGATTTCGAGCGGGCGCTCGACGAGGCACGTCGGGGCTTTGCCGGCATGGCGATCCGCGACGGCGCGCTGTGGCGTCCAAAGCTGAAGACGCGCGACCCCGCGCGGCTGCGGCTGGCCGCGGCGCGCCATCTCTATGCGCGCTACCCGGTTACAGCCGCGCTCGAGGGGATCTGGCTGGACAGCTCGGGGTTGAATGCCGGCGAGATTGCGCTTCGCAAGGCTTGGTATACCGCAGTGGCACGTGGTGACTCGCTTTACAAGGCGGGCGCCTGTGCGTGGCTGTCTCGCAAGGAGGTGCATTGCTTCTTGAACTTGCCCGGCGATTTCACGTTCGACGAGGCATTTTGGGTGGTGATCGCCCGGTCCTACACGGATGATTCCGGGTTGGCGGCCCGACTTGCCAAGTCGAAAATCGCGCGCACGCCACGTAACGATCTGGCCTTCTGGCGCGAGGTGACACGGTTCTTCTGCGGGCAACCCGCGTCGAAGGAGGAGATCGACGATCTTTGCGACTATATCGGCGCCGTGCACCAGCGCGATGCGGCGTACAGCCTGAAGGGTCGCACGCTTGCCTCGCTGCGTCGGCAGATGCTGGAATGGCATCGAGACATTGCCGCGATCGAACGCATCGAGGCAATGCGCCGCCGCGCTGCCGGGCGGACCACGCGTACTGCCGGGACGCAGTCGCAGGGTCGCGCCTGGGACGGCTCGTGCCTGGACGACTGGGACTGGCAGCCGTCGACCAAGGAGGCAAAGGCGCATGGCGAGCGTTTCTTCGTCCGTCAGTTGAAGACAGCCGAGGATCTGGTCGCCGAGAGCCGGGCGATGCATCATTGCGTCTCGATATACGCGGCCAAATGCATCGCCGGCAATGCCTCGATCTGGGTGCTGCGGCGCTCGGCGCTGGGCAAGATCGAGCGGTTGCTGACGATCGAACTCGACCCGCAAAACCGTGCGGTGCAGGTGCGCGGTTTCGGCAATCGTCTCGCCTCGCTCGAGGAGCGCAAGATCATCGAGCGCTGGGCCAAGGCGAGGGGTGTGGTGCTCTGCGCCTGAAACGGAACACCCGCGCGGCGGAAAGGCGGCGCGGGTGCATAATGGGCGGATGTGCCGACGTCGGGCCAAGTGCACATTCGCCGTTGACAGCGGCGTCAAACCAATTCTATTGTCCGCCACCATGAAAAAGGCACTCATTCTCGTAGGAAAGCGCGTGGGCAAGGCGGTGTAACCGCCGGGCGGTGACCTCCCATGCGCAAGACACAGGCTCCCTCGGGGGCCTTTTTTATTGCCCGAAACACGACTAAACGACGAGCAATCGCCAGATGGCGAACAGTACGGGACCAGAACGATGAGCAGTGGACAGAATGAGCGGCGCGAAATGCCAAGAACTGAAATGCCAAGGAGCGAAATGACGGGTGCCGAAATGGTGGTGCAGGCGCTGAAGGACAATGGCGTCAAGCATGTTTTCGGCTATCCGGGCGGCGCGGTTCTGCCAATCTACGATGAAATCTTCCAGCAGGACGAGGTCGAGCACATCCTCGTCCGCCACGAGCAGGGCGCGGGCCACGCGGCGGAAGGCTATGCGCGCTCGACTGGCAAGGCCGGCGTCATGCTGGTGACCTCAGGGCCGGGCGCCACCAATGCGGTGACGCCATTGCAGGACGCGCTGATGGACTCGATCCCGCTGGTCTGCCTGACCGGCCAGGTGCCGACTTCGCTGATCGGCTCGGATGCGTTCCAGGAGTGCGACACGGTCGGCATCACGCGGCCCTGCACCAAGCACAACTGGCTGGTCAAGGACGTCAACGAGCTCGCGGCAACGATCCACGAGGCCTTCCATGTGGCAACGACAGGGCGCCCCGGTCCGGTCGTCGTCGACATCCCGAAGGACGTGCAGTTCGCCAGGGGTATCTATGTCCCGCCGCAGACGGCGCCGCGCACCAGCTACCAACCGAAGGTCCAGGGCGATCTGGAAAAGATCAAGGCGGCGGTCGAGCTGATGGGGGCTGCCCGAAAGCCGATCATCTATTCGGGCGGCGGCGTCATCAATTCCGGCCCGGAGGCGAGCCATCTGCTGCGCGAGCTGGTCGACCTCACCGGCTTTCCCATCACCTCGACGCTGATGGGCCTCGGCGCCTATCCGGCGTCGGGCAAGAACTGGATGGGCATGCTCGGCATGCACGGCACGTATGAAGCGAACATGGCGATGCACGATTGCGACGTCATGCTCTGCATCGGTGCGCGCTTCGACGACCGCATCACCGGGCGGCTGACGGCGTTTTCGCCGAATTCGAAGAAGATCCACATCGACATCGACCCGTCGTCGATCAACAAGAACGTCCATACCGACGTGCCGATCATCGGCGATGTCGGGCGTGTGCTGGAGGATCTGGTGCGGCTGTGGCGGGCAACCGCCAAGGCCGACAAGAAAGCGCTTCACCCGTGGTGGGAGCAGATTGCCAAATGGCGCGCGCGCGATTCGCTCGCCTACAAGATGAACCACGAGGTGATCATGCCGCAATACGCCGTCCAGCGGCTCTATGCGCTGACCAAGGACCTCGACACCTACATCACCACCGAGGTCGGCCAGCATCAGATGTGGGCGGCGCAGCACTATCATTTCGAGAAGCCGAACCGCTGGATGACCTCTGGCGGATTGGGCACGATGGGCTACGGCCTGCCGGCGGCACTCGGCGTGCAGATCGCGCACCCGGATGCGCTGGTCATCGATATCGCCGGCGATGCCTCGGTGCAGATGACGATGCAGGAAATGAGCGCGGCGGTGCAGCACGAGGCGCCGATCAAGATCTTCATCCTCAACAACCAGTATATGGGCATGGTGCGGCAGTGGCAGCAGCTGCTACACGGCAACCGGCTGTCGCACTCCTACACCGAGGCGATGCCGGATTTCGTCAAGCTCGCCGAAGCCTATGGCGGCCACGGCATTCGCTGCGACAAGCCGGACGAACTCGATGATGCCATCAAGGAGATGATCGCGGTCAAGAAGCCCGTCCTGTTCGACTGCCGCGTGGCGACGCTCGCCAACTGCTTCCCGATGATCCCGTCCGGCAAGGCGCATAACGAGATGCTGTTGCCGGACGAGGCGACGGACGAAGCTGTCGCCAACGCGATCGACGCCAAGGGTAGGGAACTGGTGTAGTCTGGTTCAAGGAAGCTGTGCGAAAACAGCAGATTAGCGCAAAAGTTTGAAATCGAGATTCATGTCATGAACGCACAGTTGCAACCGACCGGCTCCGCCTATTTCATCGCCAAGGAGACGGAAAAACCAGAGAACCACACGCTTTCGGTCCTGGTCGACAACGAGCCGGGCGTGCTTGCGCGGGTCATCGGCCTGTTTTCCGGACGTGGCTACAACATCGAGAGCCTGACGGTCTCGGAAACCGAGCACGAAAAGCACCTGTCGCGCATCACCATCGTGACGCGCGGCACGCCGCACGTGCTGGAGCAGATCAAGCACCAGCTCGAGCGCATCGTGCCGGTGCACCGCGTCGTCGATCTCACCGTGCGGTCGCAGGAATTCGGACAGGAGCGGCCATTGGAGCGGGAACTCGCGCTGGTCAAGGTCGCCGGCACCGGCGAAGCCCGCGTCGAGGCGCTCCGGCTCGCCGATGCATTCCGCGCCAGCGTCATCGATGCCAACACCGAGCATTTCATCTTCGAGATCACCGGCAAGGGCTCCAAGCTCGATCAGTTCATCGCCATCATGAAACCGCTCGGGCTGGTCGAGATCTGCCGTACCGGGGTGGCGGCGATGAACCGCGGCCCGCAAGGGATGTGATCATGATGCTCGCGGCGGCAATTCTAGCAGGCGCCGGCGCAATCGTTCTTGCGGTCACGACGGCGGCGGCCAGCTAGGAGCCGGTATTCGACAAGTCAGTGCTGCCGAAATTGTTTGAAGAAATCGACCCGCAGGGGCACACCGAGCTATTATTTCCAACAATGCCCGGCCGATATTTGGCGCAGGGCGTCGGGCGTCGATGACGCGCTCTTTTCCACGCCGGGAATAGATTACCAAGGTTGTGAGAAAGACGTCTTGGCCTGTGCCAGGCGGTGTTTCGACGGACGCAGGGGCGAAGCCTGTTTCGAGACGGCCAGGGTCATCCAGGAGCACTCGCCAGAAGACAAGCAATGGACCGAGGAGATGTTCGCCCAGGCCTGCGCAACTGGCAGTATCGGCGGCTGCACAAATCGCGGCGCGGGAATTCTCTTGGGTCGGCTTGGGCTAAACAAACTGCTTGCCGCCGGTAGTGCCAATGAATCTTGCCCTTATCGCGCACATTCAAGCTGAGCTGCAATGAGGGCGATGCCTGGGGTTGCACCATGTATGGCAGCGCCCTTCAGCATGGTGAAGGCGTCTCTGCGGACGAAGCCGAGGCGATGGCCGCTTACAAAAAGTCTTGCGAGATCGCTGTGGAATTTGACGCCTGCCGATACGCCAAGGCGCTCATGAAAACGATGCAAAGCCGCTAGGGCTTTTCAGATTTGCGCAACTGCGATCTTTGCGCTGCCTCGCCTCGACCAAGTTCTTTGCTTTCTCTCTTGATAGGGCGCGATACCGGGCAGACATCCTGAACAAATCCATTCAGCGTGTTCACAAGATTGTTCTGGACCAGAGAATAGTGGATGAACTGTCCGTGCCGCTCCTTGGCGATGAGCCCGGCCGTCTCCAGAATGCTCAAATGCTGCGAGATCGACGGCTTCGACATCTCGAAGCGCGCCGCGATCTCGCCCGCCGTTAGGGAAGAGTGCGCAAGATAGGCGAGGATCTTGCGCCGGGGCGCTGAAGATAGCGCTTCAAACACGCGCTGTATCGCGCCATTTGCGTGAGCAGCCGTTTCGGCATCCGCTGCGTGCTCTGCATCTTCGATCACTGTCTGCCACCTTGTGATGCCGAGGCGTTGGCTGCGCCTCGGTCCGCCTTTCTTATTTTCATTTAGACTATTGCCTAAATACCTAATTCACAGTAGTAGACGATTAGCTTACTGCCTAAGTAACGGACGACGCGCCAGAAGGCAAGGCTGTGGTCCGGAAATGTTCATGCAGGAGGAGGGGTACCGATGAAAACCATATCCACGGGCAGAATGATTTCCCAACAGGACAGTGACGCCGAAGACGGCAAAGTCGTGTGGGTGCCGGCAAAGTCGATCTGGGTCGGGGCGATGACGATCGCCGCCATTGTGTTGGGACCGATGACATTTAGCTGGAGTGCCTTCGCCTTATTCGTTGCGACAACGGCGGCGACAATCTGCGCCGGACACTCGGTGGGGATGCACCGTCTGCTCATCCACCGGTCGTTCAAGGTTCATATCTGGGTCGAGCATGCGCTGGTCTACCTTGGCGTGCTCGTCGGCATGGCCGGTCCTTTTGGGATGATCTATGCTCACGATATTCGTGACTGGGCTCAGCGCCAGACCGCATGTCACGATCTCCATGCCCATCGTCGGCCATTTTTCACCGATGCCTTCTGGCAGATGCATTGCGCGGTCGCTTTGCGCAATCCACCCACCTTCGTCATCGAACACTCGATCACGAATGACCGGTTCTACAAGTTCGTCGAGCGCACCTGGATGCTGCAACAACTGCCCTGGGCGATCCTCTTTTTCGCGCTTGGCGGCTGGGATTGGGTGGTATGGGGAATCGCGGTGCGCGTTTCAGTGTCGCTTACCGGGCATTGGTTGGTTGGGCATTTTGCGCACCGAGATGGGGAGCAAGGATGGCGCGTCGACGACGTTGCCGTGCAAGGATACAATTTGCCGCGTTTCGGGCTGGTAACGTTCGGCGAGAGTTTCCACGGCAACCATCACGCGTTTCCCGAGTCTGCACGGCTTGGTCTGGAACACGGACAGATCGATCTCGGCTGGCTATTCATTCAGGTTCTGGCGATCCTGGGTCTGGCGCACAGCGTCAAGATTCCGGAGAATACGCCGAGACGAAAAGGGCTGCGACGCGTGCGCCGTCAGCGCGAAACTGCCCCGAATTCAGATCTATGGTCGGTGCAGCCCTACCGCAGATAGATGTTCTCAGCGGATATTGGCCTAAGATATGAAGGAACGCTTGGGGCGCGTGGACCAACGAATTGCAATTGCACTCAGCACCTCATCGATTTAAGTCAGTATTTCAGTATTATTGATCTTTGCGATCCTCCATGACCTTCGACGCATTCCTTGCTCTGCTGGTTTATGCCTTCGTGACCTCGATCACGCCGGGTCCGAACAATTTCATGCTTTTGGCCTCGGGCGTGAATTTCGGCTTGGTCAAAACCGTGCCACACATGCTCGGCATCGGCATCGGCTTCCTCGTGCTGTTGCTTGCCGTAGGCTTCGGGCTTGGCGCCGTGTTGACGGCCTTTCCGGTCCTGCATACCGGGTTGAAGATCGCCGGCGGCCTCTACTTGCTTTATCTCGCCTCGAAGATCGCCATGTCGCGCTCGCTCGGCGGCGAAGACAAGACGAAGGGCCAGCCGATGCGCTTCATCGAGGCTGCGGCATTCCAGTGGGTCAATCCCAAGGCCTGGGTGATGGCGATTACAGCCATGGCCGTCTATACCAGTCCGGAACGCCCGTTTGTGTCGGTGGTGCTGATCGCAGCCGCTTTCGCCGTCGTCATGCTGCCGAGCATTTCGACCTGGGCCGGTTTCGGCATGGCGCTGCGCGGCTTTCTGGCGGATGCGGTGCGGCTCAAATGGTTCAACATCGTCATGGGTGTGATGCTTGCGGCGACGCTGTGGCCGATGCTGCGTTAGCTGCCGTTCTATTGTGCACTGCACATTAAATCTTCGTAATGACGGGTTTGGCCCTTTTTCGCCTTCGGCATCCTCTATTATCTGGCAAAAGCGCGGCAAGAGGCTGCGAGTTGAGCTAGACTACGGCCACCGGATAGCGGCGTGTCGGATCGAGAGGTCTTTTGTCGATGCGCGGAAAGATCGTATTAGCGGTGATCGCTGCAGCCTGCGTTGCCGCGGCGTGGCTCTATCTTTCGCCCAGCGCAATGAGCGGTCTTCAGCAGATGCTGTCGGCGAAGCAGACGGCGACGGCGGACAAGCCCGCTGCAGCGGCAAATGCCGCGCGTACGACTTCGGTGGTTGCCGCCACCGCTACGACGGCCGATTTCCCGGTCCGGCGCTATGCCATCGGCTTTGTGTCCTCTCCTGCCGTGGTCAGCATCAACGCGCGGGTCTCGAGCCAGATCGTCGCAATCGCGGTCAAGGACGGACAGATGGTGAAGGCCGGCGACCTTCTTTTCTCGCTGGACGATCGCTCGTTGAAGGCGCAACTGGCACGCGATCAGGCGACGCTCGCAAAAGACCAGGCGCTGCTTGCCAGCGCCACGGCCGATCTTCAGCGCGCCAAAAATCTCGTCGCCAGGCAGGCCGGAACACAGCAGACCTACGATCAGGCCGTCGCGGCACAGAAATCCGCCGCGGCCACCGTCGACGCCGACAAGGCAACGATCGATGCGGACCAAATCCAGCTTGGCTTCGCCACGATCAGGGCGCCGATCTCCGGCAGGCTTGGCGCAGTCAGCGTCGCCGTCGGCGATCTCGTCACCACCAGCAACGGCAGCAGCACGTCGACTCCACTGGTGACGATCACGCAGGTCGACCCGCTGCAGGTGAACTTCAATCTCCCCGAAAGCGATCTTGCCTTGCTGCACAAGGCGCTGGCAGCGCCGCGGCAAGGTGCGGTGACGCTGACCAAGGACGGCGACCCGAAGCCGGTCGGTAAGGGAACGCTGGATTTCGTCGATTCCAGCGTAGACACGGCGTCCGGCACGATCGCAACGCGGGCCAGTGTGCCCAACGCCGATCTTTCGCTATGGCCGGGCCAATACGTCAACGTCGTGCTCGATGCCGGCATCATGCCACAAATGACGTCCGTTCCGACGGTCGCCGTCCAGCCCAGCCAGAAGGGCCCGTTCGTCTATGTAATCAAGCCGGACAACACCGTTGAAATGCGGCCCGTGCAGGTCGCGCTGACAGAAGGCACCAACACCGCAATCAGCCAAGGATTGAAAAGCGGCGAGCGTGTCGTCGTCGAGGGTCAGACCAAACTGAAGAACGGCGCGGCGGTGCGCGAAGGCAAGGCTTCGACCGGCACAGGCGATCGGGCGGCTCCGAAGGTTGCCGAGGCTGACCGGACGGGCGGAACACAGCCATGATTTCCGAATTCTGCATCCGCAGGCCCGTCGCCACGCTGCTCATGTCGTTCGCCCTGGTTCTGGGCGGACTATTTGCTTACAAATTCCTGCCGGTCGCGGCGCTGCCAAGCGCCGAATTTCCGGTTGTCAACGTCTCGGCCTCGCTGCCCGGGGCTTCGCCGGAAACCATGGCGACCTCGGTGGCAACGCCTCTGATCAAGCAGTTTGCCACTATCGCTGGCATCGATTCGATCTCGACGACCAACTCGCTCGGCTCGACCTCGATCGCCATTCAGTTCGTACTCAACCGCGACATCGATGCAGCCGCCGCCGACGTGCAGGCAGCGATCGCACGTACGCAACGACAATTGCCGCCGGAGATGACCAGCCCGCCGAGCTACCGCAAGGTCAATCCAGCCGACGCGCCGATCCTGCTGATGTCGCTGGTCAGCGACACAATTCCGCTGACTGATCTCGACGCGTTTGCCGAGAATGTGATTTCGCCGTCGCTGTCGACGATTGACGGCGTTGCGCAGGTGTCGATCTACGGGCAGCAGAAATATGCCGTGCGCGTCCAGATCGATCCGACGGCGCTCGCCGCACGCGGCATCTCGATCGACCAGCTGCAGACGGCCATTGCCTCGGCCAACAGCAACACGCCGCTCGGCGTGCTCAAGAACAACAAACAGCAGCTGACGATCACCGCGAACACGCAGCTGAACGATGCGGCGGGATTCTCCAACATCATCATCGCCACCAAGAACGGCCATCCGGTGCGGCTCGGCGAGGTGACCCGCGTCATCGATTCGGTCGAGACCACGACGACGGCAAGCTGGTATGACGGCACCCGCGCCATCATTATGGCGGTGCAGCGCCAGCCGGATGCCAATACCGTCGACGTCGTCGACCGCGTCAAGGCGATGCTGCCTTCCTTCGACGATCAGATGCCGGCAGCGGCGAGCATCCAGTTGCTAAACGACCGCTCGACATCGGTCCGCGAGGCGGTCGATGACGTGCAGTTCACGCTCCTGCTCACCATCGCGCTGGTGGTGATGGTGATCTTCCTGTTCCTGCGCCGAGTGACGGCGACGGTCATTCCGGCGGTGGCGGTACCGATTTCGCTCATCGCCACGCTGGGTGTAATGTACCTGTTCGGCTTTTCCATCGACAACGTCTCATTGATGGGGCTGACGCTGGCGGTCGGCCTTGTCGTCGACGATGCAATCGTCATGCTCGAAAACATTTTCCGCCATATGGAGGAGGACGGGCTCTCGGCCCTCGAGGCGTCACTCAAGGGCGCGCGCGAGATCGGCTTCACCATCATCTCGATCTCGATCTCGCTGGTCGCCGTGTTCATTCCGGTGCTTTTGATGGGCGGCGTGATCGGGCGCATCTTCAACGAATTCGCGGTGGTGGTGACGGTCGCCATCCTGGCGTCGATGTTCGTCTCGCTGACGCTGACGCCGATGCTGTGCTCGCGGCTGTTGTCATTATCGAAAGCCGAGCAGAAAGCAGCGCATGGCGAGGACCATAGACAAAACGTCTTCATGCGGGGCTATGACAGGCTGCTGACATCCTGCCTGCACCACAATTTCCTTGTCTTCCTTGTCTTCCTCGTGACCGCCGGGCTGTCGGTGTGGCTGATCCAGATCTCGCCGAAGGGCTTCTTTCCGCAGGAGGATATCGGCCAGGTCTCGGTGACGACCATCGCGCGCCAGGACATTTCGTTTGACGCGATGGTGAAGCTGCAGGGGCAAGTGGCGGATGTCTTCACCCATTCGCCCTACGTCGCGCATGTCGGTTGGTCGGCGGGCAGTGGAAACAATGCGCTCAACCAGGGCCAGCTGTTTGTGCAGCTGAAAGACAAGGACCACCGACCGAACATCGACAAGGTGCTTACGGACCTGCGGCGCCAGCTGGCCAATGTGCCCGGCATCGAAACCTACATGCAGCCGGTGCAGAACCTGCGGCTCGGCGCGCGTTCTTCGGCGAGTGCCTACCAGCTTGCCGTTCAGGGCCTCGATACCGGCCTGACGAACGTCTGGGCGCAGAGGCTGACGGACGCGATGGCTGCCGATCATGCCGCCTTCACCGACGTCACCAATGACCTGCAGAACAACGCGCTACAGGCGACGCTGGTGATCGACCGCGACAAGGCGGCGAACCTCGGCGTCGATACCGACACGCTGCGCTCCAGTCTCTACGGCGGTTTCGGCACCCAGCAGGTGTCGACCATCTTCGGTTCGGCCGACAGCTACGACGTGATCATGGAGCTCGATCCGAAGATCGAGTGGTCGCCCGAGCGGATGCTGGCCATCAAGGTGAGAACGGCGAGCGGCAGCCTGGTGCCGCTCGGTGCGTTCGCCCGCGTCGATCGGACCGCCGGTGCTTTGACCGTCAACCAGCTCGGCCAACTTCCGGCAGTGACCATCTCCTACAATCTGCCGCAAGGCGTGGCCCTCGGCGACAGCGTGAGCCACATCAACGCGCTGAAGGACAAGATCGGCATGCCGCCGACGATCTCGACCGCCTTCTCGGGCACGGCCAAGACGTTCCAGGATTCGCTTTCCAACCAGGGGCTGCTGATCGGCGGCGCGATTCTGACCATCTATATCGTTCTCGGCATGCTCTATGAGAGCTTCATCCACCCGCTCACCATCCTGACCGGGCTTCCATCGGCGGTGCTCGGCGCGCTGGTGGCACTGCGGCTGGCGGGGATGGATCTGTCGGTGATCGCGGTGATCGGCATCCTGATGCTGATCGGCATCGTCAAGAAGAACGGCATCATGATGATCGACGTGGCGCTGGAACTCAGGCGCGAGGGGATGTCGCCCGTCGAATCCATCCACAAGGCCTGCCTGATGCGCTTCCGGCCGATCATGATGACCACGCTTGCCGCGCTGATGGGTACCATCCCGATCGCGCTCGGCACCGGCGCCAGCGCGGAACTGCGTCAGCCTCTCGGCGTGGCCGTGGTCGGCGGTCTTGTCGCCTCGCAGGCACTGACGCTGTTCGTCACGCCCGTCATTTACGTCTACATGGAGCATTTTTCCGGCTGGCTGGTCAGGCTGTGGGCGCGGCGCCGGGGTGAGCCGAGCCCGGTCGAAGCGGTCGACCAGCCGTCACTGTTCGACGAGGAGGAAGAACCGGTGCCGCAAAAGGCGGCAGCCGAATAGCGCTGGCCCAAGCCGTAGTGCTTGCGGCCGGGGGTCCGCGATCGTAATTTGACGCCATGCCGCACAATCACGACCACGACAACGAGCTTGATCCTTTTGCGGCGCGGGTGCGCGCGCTGGAGACGATTCTCACCCGCAAAGGCCTGATCGATCCGGCGGCGATTGATGTTATCGTCGACACCTATGAGACCAAGATCGGGCCGCGCAACGGCGCAAAGGTGGTGGCGAAGGCCTGGGTTGATCCCGGGTTTGCCGCATGGCTGAAGCGTGATGCGACGGCGGCAATCGAATCGCTCGGCTACACCGGCCGGCAAGGCGAGCACATGCAGGCGGTGTTCAACACGGCCGACACGCACAACCTCGTCGTCTGCACGCTATGCTCCTGCTATCCGTGGTCGGTGCTCGGCCTGCCGCCGGTCTGGTACAAGGCGCCGCCCTACCGTTCGCGCGCAGTGATCGATCCGCGCGGCGTGCTCGAGGAATTCGGTCTGACCTTGCCGGCGAGGACGACAATCCGGGTGTGGGATTCGACCGCCGAGCTGCGCTATCTGGTGGTGCCGATGCGCCCCCGGGGTACGGAGGGCTGGGATGAGGCAAGGCTCGCCGATCTGGTGACGCGCGATGCCATGATCGGCACGGCGTTGGTGCGGGAACCGGCATGAACGGGCCGCAGGATCTCGGCGGCCAGATGGGTTTCGGGCCGGTCGCGCCCGAACCTGACGAACCCTATTTCCATGCCGATTGGGAAAGGCGGGCGCTGGGCGTGACGTTGTGCGCCGGCGCCATGGGCGCCTGGACCATCGACGAGAGCCGGCACGCGCGGGAATCGCTGCATCCAGCGGATTATTATGCCTCCAGCTACTACCAGATATGGATCAAGGCGCTGGAGGTGCTGCTCAAACGCCATGGTTTCGTCAGCGACGGGGACCTGACTACGGGCGACGCAGTCGACCCGGCAGCGACACCCAAACGGGTGCTGAAGGCTAAGGACGTTCCGGCGGTGCTGGCCAAGGGCGGGCACTGCGATCGGCCTGTCGCCGCGCCTGCGCGGTTCAAGGCGGGCGACCCCGTGCGAACCAAGAACTTTCATCCGACCGGCCACACCAGGTTGCCGCGCTATGCACGCGGCAAGCGAGGCGTCGTCGAGGCTGTGCGCGACGGCTTTGTCTTTCCCGACACCAATGCGCACGGCCAGGGCGAAAACCCGCAATGGGTCTATACGGTGGCCTTCACCGGCGGCGAAATCTGGGGCGAGGGCGCCGATCCGACACTCGTCGTGTCGATCGATGCCTGGGAGAGCTACCTTGAGCCGGCGTGAGACGGGCTCAGTCGCCGCCATGCTGCCCGCCGGTTTCGAGGCGCCTGTGTTTGCCGAGCCGTGGCAAGCAGAGGCCTTTGCCATGACGGTAGCACTGCACGACAACGGGCTGTTTTCGTGGAGCGAATGGGCGGATGCTTTGTCGGCAGAGGTGAAGCGGCCGGGCGCCGCGCGCGACGGTCACGATTACTACGAGCACTGGCTGGCAGCGCTGGAAAAGCTGCTTTTGGCCAAGGGCGTTGCCGGAAAGCGCGACGTCGATGCGCTCGCCGCTGCCTGGGAACGCGCCGCGCATGCAACGCCGCATGGCAAGCCGATCCAGCTGGAGAACGATCCACAGCGGGCCGGGTAAGCTGCGGTCGCCTGGCCTTGTTCTCTTTACGTTCCTGTTCGTCACTGATAGCCTGACCCTGTCGCAGCGGCGTGATTGCCGGCGATGAAAATTGATGGTGACGGCAGTCACCTTGTCTTTCCCTCGCGAATCCGGTCTGTCGCGCTGATGGAATTCTCCCCTCAACAGGACGAAGCGCTGAAGGCGGTGGCCGGCTGGCTGAAAGCCGGCAAGCCGCAGCTGTTCCGGCTGTTCGGCTATGCCGGCACCGGTAAGACGACGCTGGCGCGCTATTTCGCCGAGCATGTCGACGGCCAGGTGCAGTTCGCCGCGTTTACGGGTAAGGCGGCGCAGGTGCTGCGTTCCAAGGGCGCGGTCAATGCCCGCACCATCCATTCGCTGATCTACCGGCCGAAGGGCGAAGAATCGGTAGCGGACGAGGTAACCGGCAAGACATCGATGTCGCCGACATTTTCGCTCAACCGGCAGAGCCCGATCTCGCGCGCCAAGCTCGTCGTCATCGACGAATGCTCAATGGTCGACGAGCAACTCGGCCGTGACCTGATGAGCTTCGGCACGCCGATCCTGGTGCTCGGCGATCCCGGCCAGTTGCCGCCAATTTCCGGCGGCGGCTTCTTCACGGACCATGAGCCGGACATTCTGCTCACCGAAATCCATCGCCAGGCGCGAGACAACCCGATCATCCGGCTTGCGCTCGACGTGCGCGAGGGCCGCGAGTTCATGCGCGGCGACTATGGCGCGGCGCAGGTGATCGGCAAGGAAGACGTCACCCAGGAACTGGTGCTGAAGGCGGACCAGGTGCTGGTCGGTACCAACCGCACGCGCCGCCGTTATAACCAGCGGCTGCGCGAGCTGAAGGGGTTCAACGCCGATTATCCGCAAGCCGGCGACAAGCTGGTCTGTCTGCGCAACGATCCGGCCAAGGGACTGCTCAACGGCTCGCTGTGGAAGGTGATGACCTCGTCGCGCGAGACGGTCAAGCCCGGCATCAATCTGCTGGTCTCACCGGAGGAAGACGACCCGGATCGCGGCGTCGCCAAGATCAAGCTGCTCAAGGCCGCATTCGAGGATCCCGACGCCGACATTCCCTGGCAGCAGAAGAAGCGCTTCGACGATTTCGATTACGGTTACGCGCTGACCGTGCACAAGGCGCAAGGGTCGCAATGGAACGAGATCGTGCTTTTCGACGAAAGCTGGGCATTCAAGGAAACTCGCCAGCGTTGGCTCTACACCGCGATCACGCGCGCGGCCGAACGGCTGACGATCGTCCGATAGGGCTGTCAGGTCCGTCGTATCAGCGCTGGGCGATCGGTCTGGCGTCAAGCCATTCCCAGGCGGCGGCTTCGTCCTTGGCCTCGAAATGCCGGAGTTCGATAGGCAAAGAGGCAGGCAAAAAGGCTCTTGCCTCCGGTATCCAGTTCGGCTCACCGATCGCCGCGCAGCGGCCGATATGCTCCACGGCATGAGCTATGCCCTGTTCGATCGTCTCGTCCGATACGTCGGCCCAGTCGACACCCTCATGGTCGATCAGGCGCACCAGCACGTCGATTTTCGGATGCAGCGCATAGGCCGCCTCCAGCAATCCGAACAGGTTTTCGGCGTCAGCCGCTGCGACATGGCCGACGACATCTATGGCGAAAAGATCTTCGCGATCGGTGTCGATGCGGCGAACCGCCGGCACGGCCTCGAGAAAATTCAACAGGGAACTCCTTGGGCTCGATTTTCTTCGCACACCTTGGAACACCTGAAACCCTCTGTCTGTTCCCGTTAAAGGCGGTATAGATGCGCGCCAAGATCAGCCTGGAGCCGTGCAAATGCCTGCAAAGCTTTCCGTCAACCTTAATGCCATCGCCATGCTGCGCAACCGACGCGACCTGCCGTGGCCAAGCGTGACCGGGCTTGGACGCATTGCCCTTGCTGCCGGCGCGCATGGGCTGACGGTGCACCCGCGACCCGACGAGCGGCACACCAGGCATTCCGATCTGCCTGAGATCAGGGCGCTGATCGACGACGAGTTCCCGAATGCGGAATTCAACATCGAGGGCTATCCGACCGAGGATTTTCTGGCGCTTGTGGAAAAGCATCAGCCGGAGCAGGTGACGCTGGTGCCGGACGACCCGGCGCAGGCGACTTCCGACCATGGCTGGAACTTCGCCGCCGAGGCTGCGTTCCTGACACCGGTCGTCAAGCGCCTGAAGAAGGGAGGCTTTCGCGTATCGCTGTTTTCCGATCCGGATCCCGCTGGCGTGAAAGCCGCTCGCGACACCGGCGCCGACCGGATCGAACTCTATACGGGTCCATATGGCAGCTATCATTCCGATTCGGCAAAAGCGGCGAAGGAATTGGAGAAATTGGGAAAAACGGCGGATGCCGCACTGGCTGCAGGGCTCCAGGTCAATGCCGGGCACGACCTTGTGGTGAGCAATTTGCCGGCGCTGGCCAGGCGCATCCCGGCATTGGCCGAAGTCTCGATCGGACATGGGTTGACAGCCGATGCGTTGGAGTATGGCATGGCCGCAACGGTCAGGCGGTTTCTGAAGGCTTGTGGCTGGTAGAGAAAGGCGAGCCGATAGGCCATGCGTTCCCGGCACGGCAGCGCGTCCTTTCCATCCCGCAGCATAGAGCGCCGCACGTCTATGGGAGTGTCGTCCATGGCCCTTGCCCACGCTGGTAGCGAGGCAGAACCCATCGAACAATCCAGCCACTCCAAGGCCGAGCAGCACAGCACCAGAGTTTTGATGCTGGGCGCGTTGGGCGTGGTTTACGGCGATATCGGCACGAGCCCAATCTACGCGTTTCGGGAAGCGCTGCACGCATCGTCGGGACCGGTAGCGCGCAACGACGTCCTTGGCGTGCTGTCGCTTATCGTCTGGGCGCTGACGATCATCGTCACGATAAAGTACGTCGCTTTCGTGCTCAGAGCCGACAACAAGGGTGAGGGCGGCACGCTGTCGCTGATGGCACTTGCGCGCAACGCTTATCCAAAGGGAGCCCGGTTCATTCTGGGGATCGGACTTTGCGGCGCGGCGCTGTTTTTCGGCGACGCCATCATAACGCCGGCCATCTCCGTGCTTTCGGCGGTCGAGGGCCTGGAAGTGGTGACCCCGACGCTGGAAACTTATGTTGTTCCGATCACGCTGATCATCCTGGCAATGCTTTTTGCCGTGCAACGCTTTGGCACCGGCAGGGTGGCGGCCGTGTTCGGACCGGTGACGGCAGCGTGGTTCCTGGCGATCGGTGCCGCCGGGGTCTACCATCTGCTGGACGACCCGTCGGTCCTGCTGGCGATCAATCCCTATTACGCGGTCGCTTATCTGGCCAATACGCCCACCGGTGCGTTCGTCACGGTCGGGGCTGTGTTCCTGGCGGTCACCGGGGCCGAAGCCCTTTATGTCGATCTCGGCCATTTCGGCCGCAGGCCGATCGTGCTGGCGTGGTTCTCCGTGGTGTTCCCTTGTCTGCTCCTCAACTATTTCGGACAAGGCGCGTTCGTTCTGGCCAACGGCGGCAAACCCACCAATCCATTCTTCCAGATGCTGCCGGATTGGGCGCTAATGCCCATGGTTGGGCTGGCCACGGCAGCGACGGTGATCGCCAGTCAGGCGGTGATCTCCGGCGCTTTCTCGCTGACGCGGCAGGCGGTGCAGCTCAATCTGCTGCCACGTATCGAGGTGCAGCATACTTCCGAGATGCAATCCGGCCAGATCTACATGCCGCGGGTCAATCTGGTGGTCGCGCTCGGCGTGATGCTGCTGGTGGTCGGCTTTGGCAGTTCGAGTTCGCTGGCTTCCGCCTATGGCATTTCGGTGACTGGCGAAATGCTGATGACAACCATCCTGTTGTTTGTGGTGATGCGGTTCCGGTGGAAATGGCAGCTTGCACTGGCAGCCGCGCTCACACTGCTGTTCGGCACGATCGATACTGGATTTTTCCTCGCAAACGTCGTCAAGATCCTCGAAGGCGGGTGGGTGTCGATCACGGTCGCCTGCGGCATGGGGCTGATCATGTCCACATGGATACGCGGCACCCGCTATTTGTTCGACAAGACGCGCCGGAACGAGATCCCGCTGGATTTCCTCGCCGGCAATCTGCTGAAGAAGAAGCCGCATCTGGTGTCGGGCACCGCGGTGTTCCTGACGAGCGATCCGCTGAGCGCGCCGACCGCGCTGATGCACAGCCTGAAGCACTACAAGGTGCTGCACGAGCAGAACGTCATCCTTTCGGTGGTGACGGCACCGCAGCCGGTTGTGCCCGACAGCGAGCGCGTCAAGATGGAAATGGTCAACGAGCTGTTCATGCGGGTGACGCTGACCTTCGGCTACATGGAGCAGCCCAACATCCCGCGTGCGCTGGCGATCTGCCGCAAACAGGGCTGGAAGTTCGACATCATGACGACGTCCTTCTTCCTGTCGCGGCGCTCTCTCAAGGCCTCGCCCAATTCCGGCATGCCGGTCTGGCAGGACAAGCTGTTCATCGGGCTGGCGCGCTCGGCGGCCGATGCAACGGAATATTTCCAGATCCCGACCGGACGCGTCGTCGAGATCGGGACGCAGGTGGCTATTTAAAAACGTGTCCGTTGCGACATTCCAGGTGGTCTGCCGATCGGACTGAGTCTGCCAAGTCGTGGAGGGCTCGCAATATCGGGACGGAGCCATTACGTGACGGCACTTGATATTGCAGCGCAGCAAGCGTAGAGCACCGCCCGCTTACCGGAGTGTCGTCCATGGCCCTTACCAATGCTGGTAACGAGGCAGAACCTGTCGAACAATCCAGCCATTCTGAGGTCGAGCAGCACAGCACCAAGGTGCTGATGCTGGGCGCGCTCGGCGTGGTTTACGGCGATATCGGTACCAGCCCGATCTATGCATTTCGCGAGGCGTTGCACGCATCGGCCGGTGGCAACGTCGCCAACCGTGGCGACATCCTTGGCGTGTTGTCGCTGATCATCTGGTCGCTGACGATCACCGTCACCATCAAATACATCATGTTCGTGCTCCGCGCCGACAATCGAGGCGAGGGCGGGGTGCTGTCGCTGATGGCGCTGGCGCGCAACAGTTTCCCGACCCGCTCGGCGGTGATCCTCGGCATCGGCATCGTCGGCGCGGCGCTTTTTTTCGGCGACGCAGTCATTACGCCGGCGATCTCGGTGCTATCGGCGGTCGAAGGTATGAACGTCGTCACGCCGACATTCCAGCCCTATGTGGTGCCACTGACACTGGCCATCTTGGCGATCCTGTTTGCGGTACAGCGATTCGGCACCGGCGGCGTAGGTTTGGTGTTCGGGCCAGTCACCGCGCTGTGGTTCCTGGCCATCGGCCTTTCCGGCATTAACCACATCATCGCCGATCCGGAAATCCTGCTGGCGATCAGCCCGCATTACATCGTGTCGTTCCTGGTCAACTCGCCCGATGTCGCCTTCGTCACGGTTGGTGCGGTCTTCCTCGCCGTCACCGGCGCCGAGGCGCTCTATGCCGACCTCGGCCATTTCGGCCGCAAGCCGATCGTACTCGCCTGGCTGGCAATCGTGTTTCCTTGTCTGTTGCTCAACTATGTCGGGCAAGGCGCCTTCGTGCTGGCAAATGGCGGCGTTGTCGGTCATCCATTCTTCGAGATGAACCAGGGCTGGACGCTTATTCCGATGGTCGTGCTGGCGACGGCGGCGACCGTCATCGCCAGCCAGGCGGTGATCTCCGGCGCTTTTTCGCTGACCAGACAGGCGGTGCAGCTCAATATGCTGCCGCGTTTCGTTATCCAGCATACGTCGGAAAAACAGTCGGGCCAGATCTATCTGCCGCGCATCAACCTGATGCTGGCGCTGGTGGTGATGTTGCTGGTGGTCGGCTTCGGCGAATCCAGCCGCCTGGCCTCGGCCTACGGCATTTCGGTGACCGGCAACATGCTGGTGACGAATGTGCTGCTTTTTGTTGTGATGACGCGCATCTGGAAATGGCCGCTCGGCGTCGCGATCGCCTTGATGGCCGTGTTCGCCTTCGTCGATACCGGCTTCTTTGCCGCCAACATAGTCAAGGTGTTTGAAGGTGGCTGGGCATCGCTTGCCATCGCCGCAGTTATCGTGATGACTATGTGGACCTGGATCCGCGGCAGCCGCTATTTGTTCGACAAGACGCGCCGGAACGAGATCCCGCTGGATTTCCTCGCCGGCAATCTGCTGAAGAAGAAGCCGCATCTGGTGTCGGGCACCGCGGTGTTCCTGACCAGCGATCCGCTGAGCGCGCCGACCGCGCTGATGCACAGCCTGAAGCACTACAAGGTGCTGCACGAGCAGAACGTCATCCTTTCGGTGGTGACGGCACCGCAGCCGGTTGTGCCCGACAGCGAGCGCGTCAAGATGGAAATGGTCAACGAGCTGTTCATGCGGGTGACGCTGACCTTCGGCTATATGGAGCAGCCCAACATCCCGCGTGCGCTGGCGATCTGCCGCAAACAGGGCTGGAAGTTCGACATCATGACGACGTCCTTCTTCCTGTCGCGGCGCTCTCTCAAGGCCTCGCCCAATTCCGGCATGCCGGTCTGGCAGGACAAGCTGTTCATCGGGCTGGCGCGCTCGGCGGCCGATGCAACGGAATATTTCCAGATCCCGACCGGACGCGTCGTCGAGATCGGAACGCAGGTGGCTATCTGAGCAAACGGCCGTGCCCTTCGAAGGGCACGGCCATTTGTCAGGCTCAGCTCACCAGAGCCGCCTTGTTTGCTTCAAGAAATTGCTTCAGCGGCCGCGGCTTCCTGCCGGACAGCGTCTCGATCGCGTCCGTCACCATGCTGATGCGGCCGGAGCGTGTGTTGGTGTCGAAGGAAACGATGACAGGCGCGAAACCTTCGGGGACGCCGGCTGCCTTCAATCCCCCGGTCAGCGCTTCGTCCGAAAGCTGGACGACCTCGATCGGCTTGCCGGTAACTTCGGTGACGAGGGCTGCAATCTCGGCCATCGTGTGGGCCTTGGGGCCGGTCAGCGTGTATGTCGTGCTTTCGGTTCCGCTCGAAGCAAGGCTGGCGGCGATCGCCGCGGCCATGTCGTCGCGCGCGCCATGGGCAATGCGGCCGTCTCCGGCGGATGTGTACCACTGCCCCGACGCGATGGCGTGCGGCAGCGCCATGAACAGGTTCTCCTGATACCAGCCGTTGCGGAAGATGGTGTAGGGGATACCGCTCGCCTTGATCGCCTGCTCGGTGCCGTGGTGATCAGGCGCAAACAGTACCGGCGATCCTGGCTCCGGACTGGGCATCGACGTGTAGAGCAGATGCGAAACGCCGGCGCTTTTTGCTGCGGCGACCGCAGCCTCATGTTGCTTCAGGCGCTTGCCCGGAACGGCGAGCTCGTTTGTCGAAATGATCAGAACCCTGCCCGCACCGGTAAATGCACTGGCCAACGACGTGGCGTCGTCGAAGTCGACTGCCCGGATGGTGACGCCTCGGGCTGCCAGATCGGCCAGATTTTCCGGGTTGCGGGTGGCGGCGATGATGCGCTGAGGGGAGACCTTGAGCGTGTCAAGCAGATGATTAATGACGCCGCGGCCAAGCTGGCCGGAGGCGCCGGTGACGAGAAGGGTGTCGGTCATGAGATGTCCTGACGTTGCGCCGGAGCGGCGGGTGCATATGTTAGTCTCAAAAAGAGACCAGCACTAAAATAGGAATTGACCCATCCTCGTAAAGAAGGCAGTTTTGCGGGAGGTAGGCACACCCAGGGAACCAGCCATGGACGGCAAGATCGTCAATCTGAGATCGAAGCTCGAGATATACAAAGCAGGCAGCGGTGGCGGAAACCTTGCGGATTGCCCGGTTCGCGACGTGATCCAGGGCATAAGCAATAAATGGAGTTCACTGTTGATGGAGGCCTTGGCCGAGAAGCCGTACCGCTTCGGCGAATTGCGGCGGCTGGTGCCCGATATTTCACAGCGCATGCTCACCCAGACGCTGCACGATCTGCAGCGCGACGGCTATGTGCATCGCCAGGTGTTCCCGACCAAACCGCCGAGCGTCGAATACAGCCTCACCGATCTCGGGCGCTCGATGTTTGGACCCTTGCATCAGCTGATCCAATGGGCCGAGCTCAATCACGGCGCTGTACGCGAGGCACGGAAGGTTTTCGATGCTGCCGAAGGCTGAGCCCCCAGGCCGAGACGGCGGCTTGATTTAGCGGCGGTGCTGAAGGATTGTCCGGCCTGGGTTGGGGCGGGCAGATGGGCAATTCTCTGGACATCGCGATTGCCGGCGCCGGGCCGGCTGGACTTGCCGCCGCGCTCTATCTCACGCGCGCCGGACATAGGGTCATCATCTTCGAGCGCTTCGACCAGCCACAACCGGTCGGGTCCGGGCTGATCCTGCAGCCGACCGGGCTGACGGTGCTTGCCGATCTCGGCCTGCTCGATGACATTCTGGCGCTGGGCAGCCGCATAGACCGCCTGCATGGTGCAGATGCCAAGACCGGCCGCACAGTGCTCGACGTCCGCTACGATGCCCGGAGTGGCGGCCGCTTCGGGCTGGCGGTGCACCGCGCGGCTCTGTTCGGCGTGCTTTTCCGCGCCGCCCGGCGCCAGGCGCTCACCATTGAGACAGGTATCGAGCTCGAGACGCTGGAAACCGGCGAGCGGGCAACATTGATCTGCGGCAACGGACAACGGATAGGGTCGTTCGACCTGGTAGTGGATGCCAGCGGTTCGCGCTCCAAACTGCGGCGGTGCGTGAACAATCCGGGCGAACCGCGATCGCTCGCCTATGGCGCGTTCTGGGCATCGCTTGGCTGGCGCGGCGAGGGTTTCGACGAGCACGCGCTGCTGCAGCGCTACGACAGCGCGAGCGTGATGATCGGCGTGCTGCCAATCGGCCGGCCCGAGCCGGATGCCCAGAAGATGGCGGCATTCTTCTGGAGCCTCAAGCCGGCGGATGCCGAGCGCGTCTGGGCGGCAGGTCTCGAGGCATGGAAGGCGAGATTGGTCGGGCTGTGGCCTGAATGCGCGGCCTTCATCGACCAGATCGACAGTTTCGAGCAGCTCTCGCTGGCGCGCTATGGCCATCACACGATGAAGACGCCAGCCGGACGGCGATTGGCCGTTATCGGCGACGCGGCCCATTCAACGAGCCCGCAGCTCGGCCAGGGCGCGAACATGGCGCTGCTCGATGCAGCCGCGCTCAACTACGCACTAATAGGAACGGACCGTATCGATACTGCACTGGAGGCCTATGTCCGGACACGGCGATGGCATGTGCGGGTCTTCCAGGCGCTGTCGCTGGTGCTGACGCCGTTTTATCAATCGGACTCGATTGTGATGCCGTTCGTCCGCGACAGGCTGGTGGCGACGCTGGCAAAAGTCCCGCCGGCGCCGCAGTTTCTTGCTTCCATGGTTACAGGAACGGTGCTCAATCCATTCAAGCCGATAGGGCTTGCGGAAGCGCTGTGGCCGGATCGTTTTGGCGGATGATTTCCGAAAGGTGCGAACCCTTAGCCTGCAAGAATGCATGGAGGCGTTGCGGATGATCGGGAGCGACCGCGCCCTTCACGGATGGGCGTTTGCGCAACGCCTCGCGCCACACCTGGACATGCGGCTTTCCGTCCAGGATGCCGAAATCGCCGATCCGGTCGAAGGCGTCGAAATAGCGAAAAATCGGGCCGTAGACCGCGTCGACCAGTGAAAAGCGCTCGCCGTCGAAGCATGGCCCAGCCGCGCCGTTCGCCAGTTCCACTTCCAGGCGATCGAACATTGCTGCCAGAGCCCCGCGTTCGGCGATGAAGGCGGCTTCGGTGAGAGCTGAATAGAAGCGGCCGATGGCATTGAGGATTGCCGAGCCGAACTCGATCCAGGCGCGATGCCGGGCACGGGCGTAGGGGTCGGTGGGATGCAGCGGATTGGGCTGGGTTTCCTCGAGGAATTCGAGGATGACGAGCGATTCGAAGATCACCGTTTCCTGGCCGTCATGCTCAACGCGGAGCAGCGGCACCTTGCCGAGCGGCGATATCGCCTTGAACCAGGCAGGCTTGTTGGCGAGATCGACCGTGATGCGTTCGAACGGCACGCCCTTTTCGCGAAGCGAAATCGCCGCGCGCTGCACATAGGGGCAAAGATGATGGCTGACGAGAGTGAGCTTGTCGGTCATCTCACTCCTCCCAGACATAGTTCAAAGCACCGTCCTCGACGCGGGTGGAGAGGAACATCAGGCGGGAGCCCTTCGGCGCCGGGCCTTCGAGGCGATCACCGTTCGCCATGTCGAACGAGGCGCCGTGCCACTGGCAGACGAGCTTGCCGTCCTTGCAGTCGAGCGGGCCACCGAAATGCAGGCAGACGTTGGCGGCGGCGCGGATACGCTCGCCGCTGCGGTAGACATGGACCTCGCGGCCGAAAAACGGAGCGATGAGGCTGCCTGTTTCCGGAATGTCGGCGATCTTGCAGATTTCATGCTTCATCGGAATTGCCTCTCGTGATTGATGCGATTGCATCTATATAGATGCACTTGCATCGATCGTCAAGCTTGATGCAATTGCATCTATCGCCTACGATGCAATCATGACCGGGATTCCTTCACCTCCAGCCATCAAGGCCTGGGCTCGCCTGATGCGGGTTTCGCGCCAGTTGTTGGAAAGAGCCGAGGACGCGCTGAAGGACAGTGGCCTGCCGCCGCTTGCCTGGTACGACATCCTGCACGAGCTTGCCGAGGCGGGCGAGGGCGGATTGCGGCCGTTCCAACTCACCGAGCGCACCCTGTTTGCGCAGTACAACATCTCCCGGCTGCTGGCGCGGCTCGAAGCCGACGGGCAGGTCGAGAAGCTTCCAGTTGCCGATGACGGCCGCGGGCAAACAGTCCGCGTCACAGACAAGGGACGCGAGACGCGCCGCCGCATGTGGGCTGTCTACGGCCGGTCGATCGCGGAGTTGGTCGGCTCCCGGCTTTCCAATGTTGAACTGGACGCGCTGTCAGCTCTGCTTGGGCGCCTGCGAGATCCGCCCGCCCTGGAGTGACACGCCTTCATGACGAAGATGGCGACCGATTGGCGAGGTCAGGCACTGCCCAAGAGGAATGCCAACGTCGCCAGAACGCCAAGCCCGACGCGGACCAGATGCAGATTGCCCCATTTGGCGATCAATGTCCGAGCTTCAGGATTGACGGAGTTCGCGTCCATCGCCTCCAGCAACCTGTTTGCCGGCATCATCACCAGCAGCGTCCATGGCCAAGGCAGGATGATCAGCACGGCGCCGGCCAGATAAGCGAGATTGCCAGTCAGCCACCACGCGACGAGGCCAAGAAAACAGGCGATGACGGCAATCGAGGCCTGCATGGCGGCGCCGCGCTTGTAGGAAGGCTGCCATTCCTGCAGCAATGCTTTGTCCTCGAGGCGAAGCCGCGCCGGCTGTTCGGCGACGCTGACGTAGATAGCCGCACCCGCGAACACTGCGGTAACGGTCAACGCAAGCAATCCGGCGAGCATGATCAGTGTCTCCCGTGATGCCCCGCATGGAGCAAGCTACAGAAATAAAGGCTTGCGTCGGGTCGGGCAATACGCCATAAAGCCGAACCGTAACGTACGGTACGCATCGAGCTCGTATCTGAACTGCGGTGAGTTTGCCTCCTGAGGAAAAACTGTGTTGCACGCTGTGACCGACATCGAAACCAGCGAGGCGCTGACGGAGCGGCAGAAGGACGTGCTCGACGCCGCCCTTCGCCTGCTGGTCGAAGAGGGCGATCAGTTGACCATGACCGCCGTGGCGCGGCGGGCGAGCTGCTCGAAGGAGACGCTCTACAAATGGTTCGGCGATCGCGACGGGCTGTTGACGGCAACGGTACAATGGCAGGCGTCCAAGGTGCGGGTAGTGCCGGTCGACCGCAAGGGGCTCGACCTCCCTTCGCTGACGGCGAGCCTCGAACGCTTCGCTTCGGACTGGCTCAAGGTAATTTCGAGCGACACCTCGATCGCGCTGAACAGGGTGGCGGTCGGCCATGCTAGTTCGGGGAAGGACGATCTCGGCGCCATCGTGCTGGAGAACGGCCGCTTCGCACTGGCCCGGCGCCTTAAACCGGTGCTGGAGGCAGGCAAGGAAGCTGGTTTCCTCGAGTTTTCCGACGCGGAGACGGCGTTCCGCACCTTTTTCGGGCTGGTCGCCCGCGACGTGCAGATCCGCCTGCTGCTTGGCGACCGGCTGGAATTGACTGATGCGGCGATCGGCGGCGATGCCGTCCGGGCGACGCAGCAGTTTCTCGCTCTTTACGGGGCAAAAACCGGGCCGCAAGGCCTCTGAATTCAAAACGGGAAGGAACAAAAATGCGTGTCTATTACGATCGCGATGCCGATCTCAACCTGATCAAGGGCAAGAAGGTCGCCATCATCGGCTATGGCAGCCAGGGCAGGGCGCATGCGCTCAACCTTAAGGATTCCGGCGTCAAGGACATCGCCATCGGCCTCAAGGCCGGCTCGGCGACCGCCAAGAAGGTCGAGGCCGACGGGCTCAAGGTGATGAGCGTAGCCGATGCCGCCAAGTGGGCCGACCTGATGATGATGGCCACGCCGGACGAGCTGCAGGCCGACATCTACAAATCCGAGATCGCGCCGAACATCCGCGATGGCGCAGCGATCGCCTTTGCCCACGGCCTCAACGTGCATTTTGGCCTGATCGAGCCCAAAGCTTCGGTTGACGTCGTGATGATCGCGCCGAAGGGGCCTGGCCATACGGTGCGCGGCGAATACCAGAAGGGCGGTGGTGTGCCGTGCCTGGTCGCGGTCAACCAGGACGCTTCGGGCAATGCGCTCGACCTGGCGCTCTCCTATGCCTGCGGCGTTGGCGGCGGCCGCTCGGGTATTATCGAGACCAATTTCCGCGAGGAGTGCGAGACCGACCTGTTCGGCGAGCAGGTGGTGCTGTGCGGCGGCCTAGTCGAATTGATCCGCGCCGGCTTCGAGACACTGGTGGAAGCCGGCTACGCGCCGGAAATGGCCTATTTCGAGTGCCTGCACGAGGTCAAATTGATCGTCGACCTGATCTATGAAGGCGGCATTGCCAACATGAACTACTCGATCTCGAACACCGCCGAATGGGGCGAATATGTCTCGGGCCCGCGCATCATCACCGCCGAGACCAAGGCCGAGATGAAGCGCGTGCTGAAGGATATCCAGACCGGCAAGTTCACCTCGGAATGGATGCAGGAATACCGCGCCGGCATGTCGCGCTTCAAGGGCATCCGCCGCAACAACGACAGCCACCAGATCGAGGAAGTCGGCGCCAAGCTGCGCGCGATGATGCCGTGGATTTCGAAGAACAAGCTGGTTGACAAGGCCAAGAACTGAAGGACATCCACGTTCGTTTCGTTACCCGTCCTCGGGCTTCGCCCTGCGGGCGCGTGGGAATTTCCATGAACAAGCTGGTCGACAAGGCCAAGAACTGATCGCAATTTCATTGCCGATCAAGAAAGGCCGGCGGAGCGATCCGCCGGCCTTTTCGCATCAAGATCGTGTGGTTTCCAGGCTTCTGGACAGGCGCACTATCCTCATCACCGTGATATGCCTGTGCGGGGCATGGCACAAAAGTGCCAAGGGGGTGAGAGTTGGAACTCAAATTTCTGTTGATCGGGTTTGCCTGCGCGGTTGCCGGCATGCTCTCCCTCGTCACCTTGCTGAAATGGTGGGAGGTTAGGGCGGTCAGCCGCTGGTCTCCGACGCCGGGAAAAATCATCTCGTCGCGGGTCGAGGCCCGCGAGGTGACCAGTTCGGGATCCGGTTCGGACAGCAGAGGGTCGACCGAAATCCGCAACTTCCCGGCAATCACCTTCGAATACAAGGTGAACGGCAAGACATTTCGCAGTTCGCACTACAGCGTGCAGGAGAACCTTGGAAACTTTGCAGTGGCGGAAACCCTTGCGAAATTTCCAAACGGGGCCGGCGTAACCGTCTTCTACAATCCGGCCGATCCAGCCAAGGCGGTGATCGAACGCACCATGCCCGACGGCTCCTTCAAGTTCATGGTCCAGCTTTCGGCCGGGCTGGTGGTCGGCGCGCTTGTATTGGTCTTCTCCGTCGGCGGCGTCCTCGAAGCGATCCGGCCGTTTTTGCCCAGGCCGCAGAACCTCGGCGCCGCTGCCCTGCTGCTTTTCATGGGATTGTTTGTCCTGCGCATGGGCTTTGCCCAGAAGTCACTTGCGGAACAGGCGGCCAAATGGCCGATCACGGCAGGACGCATCGATGCTTCGGGCCTGCGGAAATTCGAGACCCGCGACAGGTCCGGAGGCGGCTATCGGCCCTGGCGGACAGTCTTCAAATCCCGCGTCGTCTACAGCTATAGCGTCGCCGGCCAGCGCTACGCCGCCGATCGCATCGCGTTCGGCGCAAACGTGACGGCTTCGCTGCCGAGCCTCGTCAGCGGTCGATCGCAGCGCTACCTCCAGGGCGACAAGGTCGAGGTCCACTACGATCCCGACAACCCGGTTGCAGCGGTTCTCGAATGCAGGGTGAGCGGGCTTTGGCTCCTGTGGGTCTGCGCAGTTGGCCTCCTCGGTGGAGCCGCGCTGCTGGTAGGCGTCATCTGAAGCTGCTGTCCTAGGCTGCATATCCAGCGGAAAAAGACGCCTGTCTTCAGCATCTGACAAGAACTCCGCTGTCGAAGCCAGGCCATGTCAATCTCACCGTCGCCCCGTCGACCACAATATGGATGACACGGGAGAACGGCTCTTCGGCCGATGGGTCGGATCCGTAGCATTGGCTGGCCCGAGCCACCCAGCCCGTAGGCGTCTTGAGAAACGATGCGTGTTCGCAGCCGAGAGCAGGGACCGACAGCGCGTCGCGGTACAATGTGTAGACAGTCTGGCGTTGAACATCCGCAACGGCGGTACAGTTCGATCTGTCCCCGGACCATGTGCCCACATAAGGTTCCGTGGCAAAGGCGCTGCCGCACGTAAATGTTAAGATCGAAATGAGCATCAAGAGATTTCGCATCATCGATTCTTTCTTTTCGACGCGGCCTTGGGCCATGCTAAAGCATCGATGCTCAAACTTCACAATGATGCTGCTCCAAGGGACTTAAATGATCATCCGCAAAGCAGCAGCTATTTTTCTGAGCATGCTGAGCCTGTTGCAAGCAGCGAACGCAACAGAATGTTCGCTCAGCCATGCGACCTATCGCGAGCCGCGTTCGGGAGCGACGATACAGTTCCGGCCAACCAACAACGAGCCGGCCGCGCTGACGACCGAGGTCTTTTCGTTGATCGTGCCCAACACCGACATTCGTCTGCCGTCGGACATTACCTGGACCAATGGCAAGTACTCCTTTCCTGTGGGCACGATCCGGCACACCTGCACCGACGACGATCGTGAGGCTGGTCTCGAGGACGGCACCGGGCTGTGCAGAGTGTGGGATGGGCAGGTCTATGCGTTCAATGCAGGCGGTGCCGAGCAGTTGAATTCCCGCGAAGCCTCGCCGGCACCGGCAGGGTTGCTGTTGCCTGACTTCGGCGCGATTTTTACCGAATGGCCCGATTTCGCCAATGCCAATCCCGATGGTTCAGCCTGGGATGCCTTTACCTTGTCGGGTTGCAGCGATGAATAGCAAGAGACTGCCGGCCTGCATCTGCGCCCTGCCGGTCCTTGTTGCCATGGCAACCGGCGCTCGCGCCGACCAAGGCAAGCCGTCGCGTCCGCCTGTCGACAAATGCACCTGGGAACGGCTGGCGGACAGGGATGTCGGGCTGGCTGCCTGGGTGCAGCGTTGCGATTTCGGTCTTCGCCGGATTCATTTCGAGCTTGGCGGCAATGCTCTTGCCATCAAATACAGCGACGGCGGGCCGGCCGATCCTGTCGTCGAAGTCTTCGATATGCTGCCTGGCGAGGCCGCCGATGCTGCGTTGCAGCGCATTTTTACGGAGAAGACCGAGAAAGCCATCAGCACACGTTGCGTGCTCATGCCTTACACCGAAGGGGCGACGCCCGCGCGCATCCTCCGGTATGTTTTCAGTCCCAATGCCGCCTATCGTGAGGAATTGAAGACCGTCGCCAACCCTGACGAGGTCGGCGTACCGCCTTGCGGCGAATGGGGCGAAGCCCCGGACGGCATTCAGTATTTCGAGGTGCAATCACCCGAACTGCGAAAGCTTCTATTCGTTCGCGTCGGCCAGGATGAGCCGCTGTTTGACGAGCAGACACTGCGAGTCCTGCCACCCGGATAGCGCCGGGATCTCAGCCGTAGTGCCAACTGGGCTTTGGTTCGGTACCGGTGAACATCACGCCGATACGATCCTCGCGGCGCCAGCGGACCACGGCCTTGTAGGCAATGCCGTCGGTCGGAACATAGAGCAGGAACTCATCGGGCACGCGCGCGTCGATCGAGACCTTCAATTCGGCGCCGCCGGCGTGCATGTTGCGCAGCGTGCATGTGACCTCGGAATTGCTCACGCCGGTCAGGATCGTCGCGCCCTTCAAGACGCGCTGCCGGTGTTTGTCCCTCTGTTCGTCCTCGGCCATCGCACGCAATCCAGCCATTTTTCGCGTCTCGGGCGTTCTGATCGGGAGGATTATTAGACCTGCCTGATAAAAATAGCGTTATCAGCAGTCGGGACTGGGCGATGTTCGCGGTTCCTGGCTGGAAGAAAAAGGCGCCGCGAAGCACGGCGCCGAATGATGCTTGTTGTCGGCCTGCTTACCTATAGGGCGAGTAGCATTGCTGGCGCGGCCCGTAATAGGGCTGGAAGGTGTTGTCCCAGGCGCGGTACGACCGGTAGCGATTGTAACACCATTGAACATGTGCACTGGAAAGCCGCCCTGCGCGATAATAGCGGCGCGGTGGCGGCGCGTCGTAGTAGTTGTAGCTGTTGTACAGGCTGCCAAGGCCGAGGCCCAGGCCCAAGCCAAGAATCGCGGCACCCGCACCATCATCATAGTAGCCGCCGCGGTAATGGCGGCGATGGTGGCGCCAGCGCCAGCTGTCGTCCCAGCCGCCATTGTCCCAGTGTCTCGAAAAATGACGGCCGCGGAAATTGTGGGACCGCCATCTCCAATCGTCGCCGCCGTGCCATTGCCGAAAGCCGCGATTGCGCCAACGCCAGATCTGCCTGTCATTGCCGCCTGCCCAATCTTCACGAATTTGCACGATGTCGGCAGCGTTGCCCGCCACCGGCAGCAGGGGTTTGGGCATCGGCCCGGCAAGCGACGGGGCCGAGAGGCTGGCGATCAGACCGAGGGCCATCAGCCCGGATCTGACGGAAGATAAAAAGAGCGGTTTCATCGCACTCTCCGAAATTCAGGCCCCACGCCCAGAAACCTCGGGGAAGGGCCTATTGATGGAACTTTCCATCTGAACGGAAGATGAACAAAAAGGTTCCGTCAACCATGGCGAGCGCGCGATCAATCAGAGCCGCCTGGTTTCTGCGCCCTTGTTTTCGGGCGCGCTTGCGGGCAAAGCTCAAAGCCATGTCGCTGCGCCTTGCCACCTTCAACGTCGAAAACCTAATGAACAGGTTTGATTATTCCGGATACCGCAATCAGCTCAACGAAGATCGCACACTGGCGCTTTTCGACATCCAGAGCGAGGCCGAATACAAGATGCTCGAGCAGGCGCGGGCGATCGCGCAGTCCGACGACACGCGCCAGTTGACGGCGCTGGCGATCGCGGCCACCCGCGCCGACATCATCTGCATGCAGGAAGTCGACAATATCGAGGCGCTGAGGGCCTTCGAATATGGCTATCTGTTCAAGATGGTGGGGCAAGGCTACCGGCAGAAATACACCACCGCCGGCAATGATTCGCGCGGCATCGACGTCGCCGTGATGATGCGCAACGAGACCGCGCAGGGCCAGCCAATCGAATTCGTGCGCATGACTAGCTACGCCTATGTCACGTTCGAGCAATTCGGCCTGCACACGGCGGAATTGGCAGCGCTTGGTCACCAGGCCAATGAACGCATCTTCCGACGCGACTGCCTGGAAATCGATCTGACAGTCGCTGGCGCGCCGTTGACGCTGTATCTCGTGCATTTCAAGTCGATGGGCTCGCCCCGTAACGGCCTCGACGGCCGCGAGGCGACAATGCCGCTGCGCATCGCCGAGGCGCAAGCGGTGCGCCGGATCATCGAGGAGCGCTTCGGTAAGGATAATGCCGCCGACAAGCGCTGGGCAATCTGCGGCGACATGAACGACTACCGGCAGCGCGTGAAGATCACTGGCGATGTTTTCGACGGCCATCGCTTCGAGGTGATCGACGAGACCCGGTCCTGCATCGACGTGCTCACTGCCGGCGGTTTTTGCGAAAACACGGTCGAGCGGCGGCCGGAAATGGACCGCTGGACTTTCTATCACACGCGCGGACCGGAAGAGCGGCATCTCTGCCAGCTCGACTACATCCTTTTGTCGAGGGCGCTAGCCAGGCAGAACGCCACCGCCGTTCCCGATATCATCCGTAGCGGGCAGCCTTGGCGCACCATATTTCCGGCGGGCCAGGAGGTCGAGCGCTTCCCACGCGCCGGGTGGGACCGGCCGAAGGCATCCGACCATTGCCCAGTAGCAATTGCCCTCGACATGGTGTGAGACAGGCGTGAGTTTCGATTTGCCGCGCAACGTCATCCTGCCGGTCGATGCCATCGACGTCAGGCTCGATTCCGGCCCGCATCCGTTCGAGCGCGATCATGCCGACGCGATCGCGGCAAACTGGCGGCGTGAGACCGCGGCCAAGCCGGCGCTTTTCGACGGCACCGTGGTGCTGCTTTCCGCTCTCAGCTATCGCGACAATCGCCTAGTCGGCCGTTGCCATGCGGTGCGTTATTCGACCTTCATGCTTTGGCGCAGCAATCGACAGGTGCCTGGCGCCGAACATGCCTACGCGCACGCCATGCTGGTCGCCGGCGACAACGCGTTGGTGGCGATCCGTATGGCACCGCATACGGTCAATGCCGGGCGCGTCTACTTCGCCGCCGGTTCGTTCGAGCCAACCGATTTCCGCGACGGCATTGTTGACGTCGACTTCAACATGATCCGCGAGGTACTGGAGGAAACCGGGCTCGATCTATCAGGTGCGACACGCGGCAGGCGCCATTACGCCCTGTCGACGGCAACCGGCACGGTGATCTTTCGCCGCTACCGCGAGACGGCCTCCGCCGACGACCTCGCACAGCGGATCAGTGCATTCGTCGCCGCCGAATCAGAGCCTGAAATCGAAGGCCCTGTAATCATCCGCAATGCCGCCGATCTGCCGGACGGGCTGATGCCGCATATGAGACCGCTGATCGAATGGCACTTTGCGAGCGAGCAAGGTTTCCAACTCTAACGCCGTAGCCTACCTTCAATAGCCTTGCGGTCGTTGCGGGCGGCAACAAAATACAACAGCACGCCGAGACCCAGGAGCGCCCCCATCGCTGTTCCCATCGTCTGCCCAATTACCTGCTGGAAGTCAGCGGTGACGCGATCGGGATTCTCCATCCCATAAAGGATCAAATTCCACCAAAGCCCTGCCAAGGCGGCTTCGACGATCACAATCGCCAGAGCCAGTCGCGCTTTCTTGCTCATCCATTGTTCCCCCCTTAGTCCCCAACAGCATTGTTATCATTGCAGAATGTGCTGCGACAAGGGCAGGTTGCATAAAAAATTGGCAGCGTCTGGAGGCGACACTTGCTGCAATGCCTATTCATGCCTCAGCGCGTCGATCGGGTTAAGCCGCGCGCCGCGCAGCGCCGGGAAGAAGCCGAACACCATGCCGATCAGCGCGGAAAAGCCGACAGCAAGCAGGATGACCGCCGGGCTTGGCGCAAACGGGATCGTCAGCGTCAGCGAGGCGAGGCCGGCAAGGGCCAGGCCGATCAGGATGCCGATGATGCCGCCAAGCAGCGACAGCACGGTTGCCTCGACCAGGAACTGGATGAGGATGTGCTTTTCGTGGGCGCCGATGGCGAGCCTGATGCCGATCTCGCGCGTGCGCTCGGTTACCGACACCAGCATGATGTTCATAATGCCGATGCCGCCGACGAGCAGGCTGACGCCGGCGACGGCACCGAGCATGCCAGTCATGGTGGTGGTCGCGCTGGCCATGGCATCGGCGATCTGGGTCATGTCGCGGATCGAGAAATCATCGTCGCGGTCGGGCGTGATGCGGCGTGTGTCGCGCAAGATGTCCTCGACGCGCTGCTGCAGCACCGTGGTTGGCGTACGGTCGTCGGCGGCGACATAGATCGAATCGATGTCGCGATTGCCGGCAATGCGACGCTGATAGGCGGCGAGCGGCATCAGCACGACATTGTCCTGGTCCTGGCCGAAACCGGTATAGCCCTTCGGTTCGAGCAAGCCGATGATCTTGCAGGAAGTGCGGTTGACGCGGATGATCTCGCCTTCAGGGTCGCCGGCGCCGAAGAACTGCTGGCGCACCGTCTCACCGATGAGGCAGACGCCGGTGCCCGAGCGGGTTTCCGAATCGCTGAACGGGCGGCCCAAAACCAGCTTCCAGTCGCGGGCATCGAGATAGGCGCTGTCGGTTCCGGTGACGCCCGAGGTCAGGCTTTCGGTGCCGAAAATGACGCGCACCTGCTTTTGCGACGCCGGCGAGATGGCACGCGCGCCGTCCAGATGCGCGACAAGCGCTGCGAGATCTTTGTCGCCCAGCGGTCGGACGACCTGATCGAGCCCTCCAGGTCCGCCAGGCCCGGCCGGACGGCCGGAACGGATGACGAGCAGATTGCTGCCGAGCTTGGAAATGTCGGATTTGACCTTCTCGGTGGTGCCCGAGCCGATGGTCAGCATGGCGATGACGGCGGCGACGCCGATGACGATGCCGAGCAGCGTCAGGAACGAGCGCAGCACGTTGCGGCGGATGGAGCGGAGCGAGAGGCGAACGGTTTCCCAGATCATGGCTAGGCCATCTCGAGATTGGCTGTGTCCAAGGCGACATGGCCATCGAGGAAACGGATCGTGCGCTGCGCATAGCCGGCAACATCGGCTTCGTGCGTGACCATGGCGATAGTCAGCCCGAGCTCGCTGTTCAGCTGCGTCAGGAGTTCCATGATCTCGTGCGTGCGTGCGGTGTCGAGATTGCCGGTCGGCTCGTCGGCAACGAGCAGCGTCGGCCTGGTGACGATGGCGCGGGCGATCGCCACGCGCTGCTGCTGGCCGCCGGACAGCTCGGCTGGCGTATGATGCTCGCGGCCGACAAGGCCGACCTCGGCAAGCGCCTGCATGGCAAGGCCGCGACGCTCGCGGGCACCAACGCCGCGGTAGATCAGCGGCAGTTCGACATTCTCCGCCGCCGTGGTGCGCGGCAAGAGGTTGTAGCCTTGGAAGACGAAGCCGACATAGAGGTTGCGCAGTACGGCGCGGCGATTGCGATCGAGACGGCCGGCGTCGATGCCTTCGAAGCTGTAGGTCCCAGCGGTCGGCGTGTCGAGGCAGCCAATGATGTTCATGGCCGTCGATTTGCCCGAACCGGACGGGCCCATAATGGCGATGAATTCGCCGCGCCTGATGGCGAGGTCGACGCCGGCCAGCGCATGCACCCGGGCTTCGCCCCGGCCATAGCTTTTCCAGACCTTGTCGAAGCCTATGAGGGTGGTCGCGCCCGATGCCACGATCAGCTCCGCTGCTGCGAGGCGGTAATGACTTGCGCGCCTTCCTCCAGGCCGGAGACGATCTCGGTCAGTTCTCCGTCTGTCGAGCCGACCCTGACGTTGACCGGATGCGGCCGCCCATTCTCCAGCACGTAGAGCGTGCGCGAGCCGTCGGTGGGCTTCGCCGCCGCCTGGTGCTGGCGGTTGCCGCCGGGGCGTCCCATGCGGCCGGTGAACAGGTCGGTGAGGCTCCAGCCGCGCTCCGCCGTCTGCGCCGGCCGGTAGCGGAAGGCGATCGATGGCACGGTGAGCACGTTCTTGGCCTGCTTGGTGACGACCGAGACGGTGGCTGTCATGCCGGGCCGCAACAGAAGCTCGCTATTGTCGACGTCGAGCCTTGCATCATAGGTAACGACACCGTCGGTGGTGACCGAGGCATAGGAAATGTCGCGGATTTCGGCGTCGAATGGCCGTTCGGGGAACGCGTCGACGGTGAAGCGCGCATGCTGGCCGGGTTTGACGGCGCCGATATCGGCCTCGTCGACCGCAGCCTTCAATTCCATGTTCTTCAAATCCGCGGCGATGACGAACAGCACCGGCGCCTGCAGCGAGGAGGCGACCGTCTGGCCGGGGTCGACCGAGCGCGTCAGTATGATGCCGTCGATCGGAGCGTAGATGGTACTCTTGGCAAGATCCGTCTGTTGCGCCTTGAGATCGGCATTGGCCATGGCGAGGTTGGCTTTGGCGATATCAAGCGCCGCCTTCGAGCGGTCGCGGGTGGCGGTTGCCGCTTCGAGCGACTGGTCCGTCGCCATGCCGCGCTTGGTCAGTTGCGCCGCGCGCACCAGCGCCTTTTCGTTTTCGGCCAGGGTCACGGTGGCGTCCTCGACGCTCGCCGCCGCTGCCTTGGCGGAGGCCTGGGCGCGCTCGATCTGCACCTCCAGCTTTGCGGTGTCGAGCGCGGCCAGCACATCGCCCTTCTTCACCAGCTGGTTCTCGTTGACCGAAACCGAGCGGACGACGCCGGAGAGTTCGCTGGAAATATCGACCTGGGTGAGAGGCTGCAGCGCGCCGGTAGCCGAAACGGCGACGGTAAGGTCGGCCATGGCGGCCAGTGTCGTGGTATACTCGATCTTGGCGGGCGAGCCCGCATACCACTGGTAGCCGACGACACTCGCGGCGACGGCAAGCAGTGCGAACACTGCGTAACCCCAACCGCGACGGCGTTTTGTCTTCAGGCCCTGGTGGTCGAGCCCGAGCGCCGTCTCGATGGCGGAAGCGGATTCCGTCTTTGGCAGATTGACAATCTGGTCCACGCCGGACCCCTATGTTCAGTGATATCGCATCAGTGCACAAATCAGGCCTTATGGTTCAAAATTCAAATTAAATTTCGCTCATGTTGGGAATGAGGCAGAGGACTTACTGAGATGCAACCGCGGAATTACTTGCTTTACGACGTATTCACCACCAACCGGCTGGCCGGCAATCCGCTGGCCATCGTGCTCGACTGTGACGGGCTCAATGTTGCGGCGATGCAGGCGGTGGCGCGCGAGTTCAACCTGTCCGAAACCGTCTTCGTGCTGCCGCCAGACAACCCGAAGCACCGGGCCCGCATCCGTATCTTCACGCCCGACTATGAAATGCCGTTCGCCGGCCACCCAACCGTCGGCTCCGCGATAGCGCTCGCCGAAATGGCGGGAGAGGCCGCCGGCATCTTCGTGCTCGAGGAGAATATCGGTCCGGTGCGCTGCGCTGTCAGCAAGCACGACGGTTCGACCTTTGCCGAGTTCGACCTGGCGAAACTGCCGGCGCAGCTGGCATTGTCGGCCGATCCCGAGGCGATCGGCGCGGCCCTTGGCCTTGGGCCGCACGAGATCGGCTTCGAGAACCACCGCGTTTCGTTCTGGTCGGCGGGCGTGCCCTACGTGACCATCCCCGTCGCCAATCTGGAGGCGGCCGCCCGGATCAGGCTGGACAACCAGGCCTGGTCGGAGCTCGCACCACGCAAGAGCGATTGGGCCTTCGCCAGCCCCTATGTCTATTGCCGCGAGACGGTGCATCACGACAGCGCCTTCCATGTCCGCATGATGGTGCCCGGCAATCCGTCCTACGAAGACCCGGCGACCGGGTCGGCGGCGGCCGCGTTCGCTGGCGCGATCATGCATTTCGACGGCCCGACCGACGGTGTTTCACAACTGTGGATCGAGCAGGGGCTGGAGATGGGCCGGCCTTCGCGCATCCGCCTCGAACTGAATGTCGAAGGCGGCAAACTGGCGGCCGCCCGCATCGGCGGCCATGCGGTCAAGGTGACTGAAGGCAGGCTTTTTGTTTGACGGGCGCGGCACTTCGGCGATTTGTCGGGAAATGAATCCCACGGGGCTGGACATGGCGGATATCGGCGGCTATATGCCCGCCAACGCCGGTTTTGCCGGCCGAGTGGGTGCGTAGCTCAGTTGGTAGAGCAGCTGACTCTTAATCAGCGGGTCCACAGTTCAATCCTGTGCGCACCCACCATTTTCCGCTGATTTTTCAACAAGCCATATCTTTTTCTGGAAATCCGGAAACAGTCCGGTATTGTATTGATTTCATTTCATTATTTATAGCTGGACTGTTTCCGAGGCGAATTGGTCGGAAACTGTTGACGGAACAGTCGGCGGCGTTTGGGGAGGAATTTGGTTGGCTTACTCAGTTAGGCATCAGGTGTTCATCAGTTCGACATTTGCCGATCTAAAGGAGGAGCGGGCCGAGGTAATTCAGGCAATTTGGGAACTGGATTGCATCCCAACCGGGATGGAAGCCTTTGTCGCTTCGAACGAAAGCCAATGGGATGTGATCAAGAGGGTGATCGACGAATGCGATTACTATGTCCTGATCATTGGCGGCCGATATGGCTCCGTTACCGATGAAGGCATTAGTTACACAGAGAAAGAGTATCGCTACGCAAAGAAGACCGGCCTTCCTGTGCTCGCCTTCATTCATGGAAAGCCAGACGAGATATCTGTCGGAAAAACGGAGAAGGACGAGACATTACGGAAAAAACTAGAAGCATTCCGCTCCGAGATTATGAAGGACTACCCTATCCGGGAATGGTCCAGCGCTTCGGAATTGGGAGGATTAGTGTCACGCTCGTTAATTCGCGAGATCAAGATCAATCCTCGCCCCGGGTGGATCAGGAATGACGGGTCTTCGCCTATTGCGTTATTGGAGCAAATAAACAGATTAACCGAAGAAAATAGTAAGCTAAGAGAAACATATCCAAAAAATATTGATAACGAAGTTGACGATACTCTTGAATCCGGAAAAAGTGAAACTACACTTGAAGGAGTTAGGTATCTTAGAGATATTAACACGTATGCTTCCTCTTACCACAAATGGAAATGCACCGCATCTTGGGATGCTATTTTCCAAGATATTGGACCGGCCCTAATAAACGAGGCATCAGAAGACGACATGAAGAGCCTCATTTCCAGATTCCATAGCTAGGATAAAATCGATCAAGAGAACTATGAGGCAGCAGGTCAAGTGGTTATTAGTATAGAAACTTGGAGTGAAATCTTAATTCAATTTCGAGCTTTGGGGCTTTTAGAGCAAGGCGTAAAAAAGCGCGGGGTAAACGACAAAAATAGCTACTGGAAGATCACTGAGAGAGGAGACAAGAACCTCGTTAATTTATTGGCGAAGAGAAAAATGGCAAAAGGATTCGAAGAATTGATCTGAAATATAAGCTTATATCCTTAAGCATTCAGCCCGTCACTTATCGCTATCGTGAATCTCTCCAGCTCTCGCCTTCATGGTGTGTTTCATCGCTACAAGCAAAATCCCGATGCTTCACCCTCCCGCCTCTAGCCTTAACGATCCTCATCACCCTCTGCGCATTGGCTTGGTTCTCGTTGTCGGACATGAAGTCCGCGGCGACCACGTTTCTGAGGCGGCTCGGCGGTGCCACCCGTTCACAGTCCGCACAGTAAAATCACTGCTAGTTCTTTCCGCACAAGGCATTTCTCCTCCGCCCGCCTTGATCAAACGCGACGCCTCCGCTCGGCGCAAGGGCCGGTTAACCGCACCCTCTGCGAGCGCCTACTTCTCCGACACGCCGGCCTCTGCAAAGCTTGCCATGCGGGCGTGGCATTCCAATGCCGAGCGGACGATGTTGACCGCGAGGCAGGCGCCGGAGCCTTCGCCGAGCCGCATGCCGAGGTCGAGCAAGGGCGGCAGGTCGAGTGCCTCCAGCAGCCGGCGATGGCCGGATTCAGCAGAGACGTGAGCGGCCAGTGTGTGAGCGAGGCCGGCAGAATACAATCTCGCCAAGGGTGCCGCGGCGGCGGTGCAAACGAAGCCGTCGAGCAATACCGGCACGCCGAGATGGCGCGCCGCCAGCGTCGCACCAAGGATCGCTGCAAGTTCGCGGCCGCCGAGGGCTGCTGCTATCTTCAGGGGGTCAGCTAGCGCCGGGGCATGGCGCTTCAGGCCGGCCTCGATGGCGACGATCTTGCGCACGAGGCCGGCATCGTCGACGCCTGTGCCACGCCCGGTCCATCGCTCCGCGCCGCCGCCGAACAGCGCGGTCGAGATGGCCGCCGCCGGCGTGGTGTTGCCGATGCCCATTTCGCCGAAGCAGACGAGGTCGAGATCCCTGCTGATCGCGTCGTAGCCGGCGGAGACAGCGGCGAGGAAGGCCTCGTCGTCCATCGCGGGCTCTTGCGTGAAGTCGCCGGTCGGACGGTCGAGGTCGAGCGGGATGACGTCGAGTTCGGCGCCGGCGACGCGGGCAAGCTGGTTGATGGCGGCGCCGCCGCCGGCGAAATTCGCCACCATCTGCACGGTGACCTCCGACGGGAAGGCCGACACGCCTTGCGCGGTGACGCCGTGATTGCCGGTGAAGACCAAGACCTTGACACGGTCGAGCTTTGGCATGTCGCGGCCCTGCCAGCGCGCCAGCCAGGCGACTATCGTCTCCAGCCGGCCAAGGCTGCCTTGCGGCTTGGTCAGCGTGTCCTGGCGGCGGGCGACGGCATTGGCCGCGGCGTCGCTGCCAATGGGCAGGTCGAGGCAGGCGGCGCGCAGTTCATCGAGCGATTTGAAAGGCATGGGGGCAAAATCTCCGAAACAGAGTCAGGAAAGGGAAACGGAAGCGACGAGCAGGATTGCGATCTCGCCCAGCTGCTGCAGGGCACCGACGGTGTCACCGGTCTGGCCGCCGACCTGGTTCAGGCAAAGCGCCCGGAACGCGGCAAACAGAAACGCAAGCAGGACGAGCGCCAAGATGGCAGCGCCGACCCCAAGCGTTAGCAGCGCGATCGCACCGAGCGCGGCACCGACACCCGCGGTTTCGGCGGTGACTAAGCCTGCATCAGCCGAGAGGCCGTCGGCGCGGGCCGGCGGCAGCAGGTGCATGAAGGCGCCGAGCAGGCCGCGCGAGCCCGCATGCGCGGCAATGAGGGCCCAGAAGACATGGGCCGGGCCGGCGAATCCAGAGAGCACGCTCCAGCGGATCAGCAGCGAGATGCCGAGCGCGCAGGCGCCGTAGGCACCGATGCGGCTGTCGCGCATGATCTCGAGTTTGCCGTCGCGTGTCTTGCCGCCGCCAAAGCCGTCGGCGACATCCGAAAGCCCGTCTTCATGCAGGCAGCCGGTGGCGAGCAGGATCGCGGCAAGGGTCAATGCGGCAGCGGGAGCCGTGGCAAGGCCGAGCCTTGTGCCCACGGCGTAGACCAGCCCACCGACAACAGCGACGGCGAGGCCGGCAACGGGTGCAGCCCAGATCGCAGCGGCAAGGCTGCGGCCACGGAAGTCGGCTCGCGGCAGCGGCAGCCGGGTAAAGAAGACGAGGCAAAGCGCGATATCATCGAGAATTTGCTGTTGCGAGGCCTTCATCCGCCCCTCGCAATGGCATGGAAGAACGTGCCGCTGACATTGCCGCGCCGGTAGCCCGAGGCGCCGAGCGGATTTCCTTGACCGTCGGCGAGGTCGGCCAGCGGCTCGTCATTGCCGGTCGCAATCATCTGCGCGTAGTGGAATTCATGGCCGCGGATCAGCGTGCCTTGGCTGCCGAGCGGACAGCCGGACCGCAGCCGCGCCTCGCGGTAGCCGAGATTCATCTTGCGCTTGGCGAAGCTGGTCGAATGGCCGAGGAGGCCAAGCATCCGATGCGTCTCGCCCGACGCGTCCTCGAGCGCTTCGCCCAACACCATGAAGCCGCCGCACTCGCCGTGCACCGACCGCGTGGCGGCGAACCGCGCCGTGCCGGCCCTGAAATTCGCCGCGGCCGCGAGGCGGCCGGCATGAAGCTCGGGATAGCCGCCGGGCAGCCAGCAGACATCGCAATCGTCGCCTGGCGCCTCATCGGTGAGCGGCGAGAACGGAACGATCTCGGCGCCGGCCTTGCGCCAATGCGCGGCAACGTGCGGATAGAGGAAGGTGAAGGCGGCGTCCTCGGCCAATGCGATGCGCTGGCCGGGCGGCGGCAGCGCGTCGTCGAAATTGCCCGGCGCGGGCGTGAATGGCGCCGCCAGCGCCATGATGGCCTCGAGATCGAGCGAGCGCTCGACCATGTCGGCCAGCCGGTCGAGATGCGCCATCAGATTCTCATATTCGCCGGCCTGGACGAGGCCGAGATGGCGCTCGGGCAGGTTGAGCGAGGGATCGCGCAGGATGGCGCCGACGACAGGCAGGCCAAGTGCCTCGATGGCATCGCCGCATAGCCGGCGGTGGCGCTCGCTGCCCAGCCGGTTGAGCACGACCCCGGCCATGCGCACATCGGGGTCATAAATAGCAAAGCCCTTGGCGACGGCCGCCGCCGTGGTCGACTGTCCGGAGACGTCGAGCACCAGCAGCACCGGCAGGCCATAGAGCCGGGCGAGATCGGCGGCCGAGCCGGAACGGCCCGGAGCAGCAGGGATCCCGTCGAACAGGCCCATGGCGCTTTCGAGGAAGATGAAGTCGGCGTCCTCGGTCGCTTCGCCGGCCAGTGCGTTGAGCAGGGCGGGCGGCATTGCCCAACTGTCGAGATTGATGCCGGACAACCCGGTGGCGGCGGTGTGGAAGCCGGGATCGATATAGTCCGGGCCGGATTTGGCGCCGCGCACTTTCAGGCCGCGCCGGGCGAGGGCGCGTAGAATGCCGATGGTGACGCTGGTCTTGCCCGAGCCCGAGCGCGGCGCGCCGATGATGATGGCGCGGGTCATGGCTCACCCGCCAGTGCCGCGCGCATCCCGACGATCCCGCCGACGACGATCAGCGCCGGCGAGGTCAAGCCGGCTGCGGCCGTTTCCTCGGCAATCGTCGCGAGCGTGGCGACGACGATACGCTCCTGCGGCGTCGTCGCGGCAACGATGGCCGCGGCGGGCGTCGAAGATGGCAGGCCGCCCTCGAGCAGCGAAGCGGCGATCAGCGGCAGGTTGGCCATACCCATATAGATGACCACCGGCTGGCCGGTGCGAGCGATTGCCGCCCAGTCGAGATCATCATCGGTGCCGGCGGCATGGCCGGTCGCCAGGATCAGCGCCTTGTTGATGCCGCGCATGGTGCCGGGAATGCCGGTCGCGGCCAGCGCGCTGAGGCCGGACGTCAGGCCAGGCAGGATGCGGAACGGGATAGTTTCCCCGGCCAGCGCCAGCGCCTCTTCGCCGCCACGCCCGAAAATATAGGGGTCGCCGCCCTTCAGCCTGACGACGCGCCGGCCCGCGCGCGCCAGCCGGACCAGCAGAGCGGTTATGTCGTCCTGCTTCATCGACGGCTTGCCGCCGCGTTTGCCGGCATAGAACAGTTCCGCGCCCTCGGCGACGGCGACGACCGCGGGCGAGACCAGCGCGTCATAAACCAGCGCGTCGCACTGTCCGAGGGCGGCCAGCACTTCCAGCGTCAGGCAGCCGGGATCGCCAGGGCCGGCACCGGCTAGCCAGACGTGACCGGGCTCCAGCTGGCGCGGCTTGAAGTTCAGCCGGGTGAGCGCCTGCTCGACCGTAGTGTTTCTATTGCTGCCGCTCACAATCCGTCCCGTCCGCGAAAGCGCCGCTGGTAATGCGCGTCATACAGTGAACTTTCGCCAAAGCCTTCGGCCGCCAGCGAGCGGCCGACGAAGATGATTGCCGTGCGTTCCATCGGATCGGCGGCCAATTGCGCCTCGATGGTGGCCAGCGTGCCGGTCAGCACGCGCTCGTCCGGCCAGGAGGCACGGAAGACGACCGCGACCGGGCAGTCGGCGCCGCAATGCGGCGTCAGCTCGGCGACGACGCGGTCGATGGCGTGGATGGCAAGGTGGATGGCCAGCGTGGCGCCGGTGCGGCCGAAGCCGGCCAGCGTTTCGCCGGGCGGCATTTTCGAGGCGCGGCCGGAGATTCGGGTCAACACCAGGCTTTGCGCGACTTCTGGAATGGTCAGCTCGCGGCGCAGCGCTGCCGCCGCAGCGGCGAATGACGGCACGCCCGGCGTCAGCGTGTAGGGAATGCCGTGCTTTTCCAACCGGCGGATCTGCTCGGCAACGGCGCTCCACACCGAAAGATCGCCGGAATGCAGGCGGGCGACATCATTGCCGGCCGCGTGGGCGGCCAGATATTCGGCCTCGATCTCGTCGAGCGACATCGGCGCGGTGTCGATCAACCTCGTTCCGGGCGCGCAGTGCTGCAACAGCTCGGGCGCGACGATCGATCCGGCATAGAGGCAGACGGGACAACTGCCGAGCAGGCGGCTGCCGCGCAAGGTGATGAGGTCGGCAGCACCCGGGCCGGCACCGATGAAGTGAACGGTCATGCCGCCTCTCCGCTGATGGCGATGGCGCAAGTGACAGCACCGAGCACGGTGCGCGGCCCGAGCAGTTTTGCGCCTTTGCCGGCGGCGGCAAGCGCCGAGGCTTCGGAAACTGACGGCGTGCCGGCATGCTCCTGCGATAGGTCGGAACGGCTGGTCGTAGATGCGGCTTTGAGTTCGTCCTGCCCGACAACGATTACCGGAAGGCGGAGTTCGCGTCCGGCGTCGAAGATTGCCGCCTCATCCTGCTTGAGAGACGCGGTCGCGAGGGCCGAAAGCGCGGGCAGGGCAAGCCCGTGCGCCTCCAGCGCGGTTTCTACCGCGGCAAGCACGTCCGTTGCGCTGACGCCTTTGCGGCTGCCGATGCCCGCGACCATCATGGCTTGACCCAACTCCATTGAGTGACCGGCATAGCCGGCCGCCAGGCCTGCATCGAACCAACCGGCGAAGCACGGGATACAGCGATGCGGGCGAGCTGGCCGCCGTGCGCGGCGTGACGGGAAAGCAGCAGCGCCTCCATCTCCAGGGTCACCGCATTGGCGACGAGGCGGCCGCCGGCAGGCAAGGCATCGATGGCTCCTTCCAGCACGCCGGCATCGCTGCCGCCGCCGCCGATGAAGATCGCCGCGGGCGTCTCCAGCCCGGCAAGAGCTTGCGGTGCCGAACCTTCGACGACGGTGAGACTGGGAACGCCGCAAGCCGCGGCGTTGCGTCGGATGCGCGCGGCGCGGGTCGGATCGGCCTCAACGGCAATGGCGCGCATGGAGGGATGCGCCAGCATCCATTCGATGCCAATGGAGCCCGATCCGGCGCCGATGTCCCACAGCAGTTCGCCGCGTCTTGGCGCGAGAGCGGACAGGGTGATGGCGCGCACTTCGCGTTTGGTGATCTGGCCGTTATGCTCGAACAAATGATCGGCAAGTCCCGGTGTCAGCGGCAGGATGCGTGCTTGCGAAGTCGATTCAACTTCGATCGCGAGCACGTTGAGCGGGTTGATCTTTTCGAGGTCGAAAGTGCCGGCGCTCGCCGAGCGCAGGCTTTCGTTCGGCCCACCCAGCGCCTCCAGCACCATCAACCGCGAAGCGCCGAAGCCAAGTTCGGTCATGAGACGGGCAATCGCTCCCGGTGCATCGCTGTCCGAGGTCAGCGCGAGAATGCGGGTGCAAGGATGCAGCGACGGCCGGATCAGGTCGAGCGAGCGGCCATGCAGCGAAATGGTCTCGACGTCCTGCAGCGCCCAGCCCAGGCGTGAGGCGGCCAGCGAAAAGGCCGAGGGCGCGGGGATCACCCGCATACCCTCTGCCGCGACCTTGCGGGCGAGGGTGACGCCGACACCGTGGTAGAGGGGATCGCCGGAGGCCAGCACGCAGACGCGTCTGCCGGAGAGCGCCAGCACGTCGCGCATCTCGGCATCGAAAGGTGTCGGCCAGGCGCGCGCTTCACCTTTGGCGAGCGACGCGACGAGGGCAAGGTGGCGCTTGCCGCCGAAGACGAATTCGGCCTCCGCGATCAACCGCTTGGCCTCGTCGCCGAGACCCGCTACACCGTCCTCGCCGATGCCGATGATCGTGAGCCACTTTGAGGTGAGCTTGGCGCCGCGCGGAGCTTCAGCAGGCATGACGACCCACCGCATTCTGATCCTCGGCGGAACCACGGAAGCCCGGCAAATGGCCGGAAAGCTGGCCGCGCGCGCGGATATTTCGGTCATGCTGTCGCTGGCCGGCCGCACCGAAAACCCGGCCGCGCAGGGGGTGCCGGTGCGGGTCGGCGGCTTCGGCGGTGCCGGCGGGCTGGCGGCGTATCTCCGCCAGAACAAGATCGACCTGCTGATCGACGCCACGCATCCCTATGCGGCGCGAATCTCTGCCAATGCGGCGGAAGCAGCGCGCATGACCGGCGTGCCTATCGTTGCGCTCAGGCGTCCCGGATGGGAGGCGGTCGAAGGTGATCGCTGGATGTTGGTCGACACCGTTGCCAGCGCGGTGACGGCTCTGGGATCGGTGCCGCGCCGCGTGTTCCTGGCGCTCGGGCGACAGGAGGTCGCTGCCTTCAAGGCCGGTCCCCAGCATCATTATCTCATCCGCAGTGTCGACCCGGTCGAGCCCAGGCTCGCTGTGCCCGATGCGACCTATCTCTTGGCGCGCGGGCCGTTTCGGGAAGTCGACGAACATGCACTGCTTCTGCAACACCACATCGAAGTCGTTGTTTCCAAAAACAGCGGCGGCGAGGCGACCTACGGCAAGATCGCGGCGGCGCGAGCGCTGGGAATCGAGGTGGTGATGATCCGCAGGCCGGCGCTGCCGGACGTCACGTCGGCTGAGACCGTCGAATCTCTTGCCGCGATGGTCGATCATTTTCTGGTCGGTCATGTTCTTGGGCCCGCTGCCGAACGCGGCGTGTAGACCAGCGCGGCCTTGTCACCCCGCTTGATGATTCTGGTTTCCGGCGAGCCGATGATGATGCAGGTCGACATGTCGGCCTTCGCGGCATCGGCGTCGGCCAGCAGAAAAACCTCGATGCGCTCGTCGGGACGGCCGGCGGCACGGCCGAAGATCACCGGCGTGGTGCCGGGCAGGATCGCAGCAAGGCATTCGAAGGCGCGGCCTAGCTGCCATGGGCGCGCCTTGCTGATCGGGTTGTAGAGCGCGATTACGAAGCCGGCGCCGGCTGCCGCCAGCAGGCGTAGCTCGATCAGGTCCCACGGCTTCAGATTGTCGGACAGGGAGATGGCGCAGAAATCATGGCCGAGCGGCGCGCCGATGCGGGCGGCGACGGCGAGCATGGCGGTGATACCGGGCACGATGGCGATGTCGACCGCGCGCCATTCGGGTGGGCCCGCCTCTATCGCCTCGCAGACGGCCGCGGCCATGGCGAAGACGCCGGGATCGCCGCCCGACACGACGGCGACATCGTGGCCTTCCACAGCCTTCAGCAGCGCGTCCCTGGAGCGCGCGAGTTCCTCGCGATTGTCGGAAGCGACGCGAATCTGGTCGGGGCGCAGATCGAGCCGGTCGAGATAGGGTTTATAGCCGTAGAAGAATTTTGCCTCGGCAACGGCGCGGCTTGCCTCCGGCGTCACCTGGTCGGCGTTGCCGGGCCCGAGGCCGATGACAGTGAGGCGGCCGCTCATGCTTCGGCTTTCAATGCGCTTGGTCGGCCCGACCAGCCGGCCACCAGCACGATGGCGAAATAAGGCGCCTGGTCGTCCTTTTTATCGGCCAGCCGCATCGAGACGCCGCCCGGCATGGTGCCGCGCTCGACATAGATGGCCCGCGCCAGCTTGTCGGTGGCCTCCAGCGCGCGCCTGATCTTGGGCAGGTTGCGGCCGACCTTCATGATCACCGCAGCGTCGGTATCGGCGAGGCGACGCGTCAGCTCGAATTCGCTCATGGTGCCCGGCAGCACCGTCAGCACGTCGTCGCCCTGGACGATCGGCAGGCCGGTCGCCGACCAGCAGCCGGACATGGCGGTGACGCCGGGAATGACTTCGCTCGGAAAGCGGTGCGCCAGCCGGACATGAAGATGCATGTAGGAGCCGTAGAAAAGCGGATCGCCCTCCGAGAGCACCGCGACCATCCTGCCGGCGCTGAGGTGCTCGGCGACCTTTTCGGCCGACTCTTCGTAGAAATCCGATATCTGCGAGCGGTAATCGCTGTGATCCTTGTCGATCTCGGTCGTCACCGGATAGAACAGCGGCAGTTCAATCAAATCGGGGCGAAAATGCGCGCCGACGATGGCCCGCGCGTTGCTGTTGTTGCCGCGCTTGGCGAAATGCGCAACGACTTCGGCCTCGGCCAACGCGCGCACTGCCTTCAGCGTCAAAAGTTCCGGGTCGCCAGGACCGGTGCCAACGCCGACCAGCCGACCTCTTGCGATCGCATTCATAGGCCCGGCCTCGCCAAAGCGTTGAGCGCGGCGGCGGTCATGGCGCTGCCGCCCAGCCGGCCGCGCACGATGGCGTAAGGCACGCCATAGGAATTTTCGGCCAGCGCATCCTTCGATTCGGCGGCGCCGACAAACCCGACCGGCATGCCGATGATCGCCGCCGGCTTCGGGGCGCCGTCGCGCAGCTTTTCCAGCAGATAGAAAAGGGCTGTCGGCGCATTGCCGATGGCGACGACCGAACGGGCCATGCGCTCGCCCCACAGGTAGATCGCCGCGGCCGAGCGGGTATTGCCGATCTTTTTCGCGATGTCGGCTGTCCGTGGATCGCGCAGCGTACAGATCACCTCGTTGCCGGCCGGAAGCCGGGCGCGCGTGACGCCATGCGAGACCATCTGCGCGTCGCAGAAGATCGGCGCGCCGGCCCCCAACGCCGTGCGCGCGGCGGCGACGAAATCGCTCGAGAAAACGAAGTGTCGCGCAGCCTCGACCTGGCCGCAGGCGTGGATCATGCGGATGGCGATTTCGGCCTCGGCTTCGGAAAAGCGCGACAGGTCGGCTTCGGCGCGGATAATGGCGAAGGAGCGCTCGTAGATCGCCGTGCCGTCACGGATGTAGTCGTAGGCGTTCTGGGCGGGCATGCTCATTCCTGTCGATAGATTTCGGTGATGCCGGCCGCGCCGAGCCTCGCCAGGCAGGCGGCAGCGGTTTCGCCGGGATGTCGTGCGCTGCGGATCACCGCTGCAACGCGGCCGATGCCGTGCGCGGCGTCGTAGCCCGGCCTGTATCCGGCGGGCAATGCCTTTGCCGTCCCGTCCACGACAAGTCCGGCTCCGTTTTCGCCACCGACCAGGGTCAGCGCCGCCGGACCAGGATGGGCGCAACCCTTGGCGCAGCCGGAGATGTGCAGCGTTAAGGAGTAATCGAGGATGTCGCGGTTTTCTGTAGCGATGATCTCGGCGATGTCGCGGGTGGCGATCCGGCCCGAGGCACAGGCGGGAGCACCCGGGCAGGCGGCGATCCTGGTGCGCGGATCGGCTGCGTCGGTGACAAAGCCGAGGGCTGCGGCGGTTTTCTGGAGGGAAAGACATGCGGCTGGGGAGAGGCCAAGCCAAAGCAGCGCGCGACCCGGCGCCAGGCGGATTTCGGTAGTGCCGAGGGTGAGGGCGTGTTCGGTGAGATCGATAAGCTTTTGCGCTGGTATGCTGCCGAACGGCAGGCCGATGCCGAGGGAGGTACTGCCGGCTGCCAGATCGAAAATTCCGATGGGCCGGCGATCCTTCGCGCCCCCCTCTGTCCTGCCGGACATCTCCCCCTCTAGGGGGGAGATGGCGCCTTCGTCTCCGCTTTCGCCAATCGCCGAAGGTGCTGGGGGGAAGCCGCCGGCGAAGCTGCCGATCTCCCCCCTAGAGGGGGAGATGTCCGGCAGGACAGAGGGGGGCGCGACGGATCGCCAACTTGCGAGAGATCTCAGCTGCCTCGCCGTCAAATCCCGTGCATGAGCATCGCGGCCCTTTTCGGCAACCATCCTGAGAATGGCGACGGCGATGTCACAAGCCGCATCTTCCTCGGATATCGCCAGCGGCGTAGCACCCTGCACGTCTCCGGCGAGCGATACCCACCACTTAATTCCGTCGGCGGCCCGCACCGCGACCAGCCTGACATCGGCCGTAACCGCATCCATTGTCAGCTGCCCGCCGCCGTCAACAATCACCGAAACCTTCGGGCCAAGGCGTTGCGTAACACCGGCGTCCTCAATTGCCGCCCGAATCAGCTCCGCCATCGGGCGCGGGTCGGCTATCTCCTCCTGGTCGAGCCCGGCCAGCGGGCCGGTCTCGACCGGCACGCCGGTGCGCACAGCGATGCCGAGCGCATCGACCTCCATCGCCAGCAGCCGCGCGCTTGCCGGCGTCAGGCCGCGGATCTGCAGGCTGCCGCGGGCGGTCACTTCCATGATGCCGTTGCCATGGCGCAAGGCGGATTCGCAGGCTCCGATCAACGACTTCGGCAACAGTCCTCCAGCGACCGGATTGAGCCGCACCAGCAGCCCGTCACCGGTTTGCATCGGCGCCGACAAAGCGGGGCAGGCGCCACGGAGCGAGAAAGCGTTCATGCCGCCACTCCCAGCGCTTGCGCTTCGGCAATCAGTGCGGCGAGATCGCCATCGATCGAATTGCGCAGCGGATGCCAGAGCCCGCGCCGCCGTGCCGACAGCAAACGCTCGGCGATCACCTTCGCCGCCGCCGGGTTCTCGCGCAGGATGAAGGCGCGCACCACGGGGTCGCCAAGATAGGCGTCGTGCACCGCCTCGATCAGCGTGCCCGATATGGCATGGGTAGTCTCGGCAAAGCCGACCAGCCGGTCGACCGTCTCGGCGAATTCCGAGGCGCCGCGCGGCCCGTGCCGCAGCTGGCCGGCGATGAAGCGCGGGTTGACCGCGCGGGCGCGAACTACCCGGGATACGGCCTCACTGATCGAGCGCGGCTTCGGCTTTTGCGGGTCCGTGGTGTCGAGCACGATCACGTCGGCGTTCTTGCCGAGCGCGGCAAGCGCTGCCGAAAAGCCGCCGATGAAGGCGACGTCGGCCGAGCCTTCGAGGATGTCGCGGCCGGGGTCGTCGCCGGTATGAACCAGAAGGTCGGCCTCGGCGAGGCGATCCTCGAACGCGCCGGGCGCCGAAATGCCTTTGCCCTCGGAGCCGCCATAGGCGTGCGAGGTGGCGGCGAGATAGGTGCGGCCGATCTCTTCGCGCGCGGCCCAGTCGCCGCTCGACAACAAGTCCTCGACGCCCGCGCCGTAAGTGCCCGGCGAGGTGCCGAAAATGCGCGGGCTGATCTTGCCGTCGATGCGGGCCCTGGCGGCGAGCGGGTTTTCCGAATCGTCCTCGTCGCGGGTCGCCACCGCGTTGGCCGCGGCGTCGATCAGCGCGATCTGGGTCGGGAACATGTCGCGGAACAGGCCCGATATGCGCCAGGTGACATCAATGCGCGGACGGCCGAGTGTTGCCGGCGGCAGCACATCTATGCCGGTGATGCGGCCGGTGGCGGAATCCCATTGCGGCCGGCAGCCCATCAGCGCCAGGCCTTGCGCGATCTCCTCACCGCCGGTGCGCAGCGAGGCCGAGCCCCAGAGGTCGATGACCAGCGAGCGCGGCCAGTCGCCATGCGATTGCATGTAGCTGCGGACGACTTCCTCCGCTGCCACCTTGCCCAGATCATAGGCGGTCGGCGTCGGCATGGTGCGCGGGTCGGCGGTAAACAAATTGCGGCCGGTGGGCAGCACATCGCTCCGGCCACGCGCCGGCGCACCGGCCGGACCGGCAGCGACGTGGCGGCCGTCGAGGGCGGCAAGCAGCGCGGTTTTTTCAGCTGCCGCGCTTTGCCGCCGCAACGGATCAGCCTCGCCTTCCGGCGAGCGGCCGTAAATGTGCAGGCCGTCCTTGATGGCGAAATCCTTGAGATCGCAGAGCCAGGCGTCGATGCGGCGCAGCGCTTCGTCGGGGACGTCGGTTTGGGCAACCCCGGCTTCCGAGGCGAGGCCGGTCTTTTCCGCCGTCTCGACGATCAGCTTCGCCAGGCGGTCGCGGCGGCGGCGGTCGAGCCCGTCGGCCTGGGCATATTCGTCAACCAGTCGTTCAAGCCGGTGCTGGTTTTCGTCCAGCCCGGCGCCGGTCAGCGGCGGCGGCAGATGGCCGAGCGTGACGGCGGCAATGCGCCGCTTGGCCTGCGCTGCCTCTCCCGGGTTGGAGACGATGAAGGGATAGATGACGGGCAGGGGACCGGTGACTATCTCGGGAAAGCAGTTTTCGCTGAGCGCCACGGTCTTGCCGGGCAGCCACTCCAGCGTGCCGTGGGCGCCGACATGGACAATTGCATGGATGCCGAGCGACTTGCGCAGCCAGAGCCCAAAGGCGACCAGCGCATGGCGCGGCGGCAGCGTCGGGTCGTGATAGTCGGCGCGGCGGTCGGCTGAGCGCCCGCGGTCAGGGGCGAGTGCCACGGTGACGTTGCCGAAGGTGGCTGTGCGGAAGGCGAATTGTTTTTCGCTGACCAGCAGCGAAGGTTGGCGTTCTGTCGCGCCCCCCTCTGTCCTGCCGGACATCTCCCCCTCAAGGGGGGAGATTGCGCTGTTGTCTCTACTTTCGCCAATTACCGAGGGCCTTAAGGGAGAGCCGGTGGCGGAACTGCTAATCTCCCCCCTTGAGGGGGAGATATCCGGCAGGACAGAGGGGGGTGCCTCGCACAAACCTGTCTCATCTTCTGGATTTCCCCATGCGGCTTCCACCGCAGCGATGGCCGACGGCGGCAATTCCGTCGAGAAGGTCAAATACTCCTTCAATGCCAGCCCATGGCCGCCCTTTTCCAGCGTCTCCAGCAACTCGCGCGGTGTTTGCGGAATGCTTTCAACGGCGTAGCCCTGTTCGCTGAGGTCGTGCAGCATTGCCAGGACGCTGGACGGCACGTCGAGACCAACCGCGTAGCCGGTGCGACCGGGGGCGCTCGGATAGTCGGGGATCAGGATGGCGAGCTTGCGCTCCGCACGCGGCGACCGCTGCAGGCGCACGAAGGCCTCGACACGGTTCGCCACTTGCGCCACGCGGTCGGGCTCAGGCCGGTTGGCGAAGGCGCGGAAGGCCAGCGCCGGGTCGGTTTCGCTTTCGCCCTTGAATGAAATGGCGCCGGCCAGGATGCGGCCGTCGAGCTCGGGCAGGACGACATGCATGGCAAGGTCGGCGGGCGCCAGGCCGCGCTGATTGGTTTGCCAGATGTCGCGGCGGGTGGTTGCGACGATGACCTGGAACACGGGCACGCCGGCGCGGTCGAACAGGGTTTCAACGCCGGGCTCGGCACCCGAGGCGAAAGCTGTGGCGGTGATGATGGCGGCAGGCTTCAGGGTTGCGAGCGCGGTTGCGACAAAGGCGAGCGACGCCGGGTCCTTGAGGCTGGAGACGAACATAGGCACGGGAGCCATGCCGCGGTGGCGCAGGGCTTCGAAAAGCGCGTCGATGGGCGCGACATCGGCCGCGAGCAGCATCGAACGGTAGAAGAGAATTGGCACGACGTCCCCCTCCCCCTCGAGGGGACCCGCAGGGCCGGGTGGGGTCGTCACGGCAGTGCTCGACGTTTTGTGCAGGCGCGCTTCGGAGAGGACCCCACCCCCGGCCTGCGGCCGGGCCCTCCCCTCGAGGGGGAGGGGGACACCGCGTTCTACGACCCCCAGTCCCGGCTCGTAAAATCCCGCCTTTGGCACGCTAACAGGTTCGGCTACCGCCGCACCCGATCCAGCGAGACTTGCCAGCCTCTGCACCAGCGCCGTCATATTTGCCGGCCCGCCCTCGCGGAAGTAGCCAAGCAGGGCGTCCAACTCCTCGCGCGGCAGCGTCGAGCCTTCGATCAGTCGCAAATCCTCGTCGTGGCTCTCGCCCGGTAGGAGCGCCAGCTTGATACCGCGATTTCGCGCGATAGCGGCGAGCTGGTCGCAGCCATAGCGCCACCAGTCATAGCCGCCGAGGATGCGGACCAGAATGACCTTGGCGTGGCGGGCGACACTGTCGATCCACAGGTCGACGGACATCGGATGGCGCAGGTCGCGCAAGGCGGCGAGCCGCATCGACGGCAGGCGGTGCGCATCTGCCTTCCACGCCGCCGCCAGCCCGGCCAGGTCGCTGTCGGTGAAGGACAGCGCCACGACATCCGCAGGCGTTTGCCTGAGATCGACAGGCTCGGCGAGATCGTCGAGCGAGGCGGATGTGGTGGTGAGGATGTGCATCGCGGCTCGTACCTGGGGTCAGCCGGCGAGGATACGCTCGATGGCCGGGCGGTTCAGCCCTTTCAGGCCGATGACGACGAGGCGCGAGCGGCGGTCGTCTTCAGCGGTCCAGGCGCGGTCGTAATAGTGGTTGACGCGCGGACCGACGGCCTGCAGCAGGAGCCGCATCGGCTTGCCGCCGACTTCGACGAAACCCTTGACGCGCAACACGTTTTCTTCCTCCGCCGCCGTGGCGACGCGTTGTGCGAGCTCGTTCGGGTTGGACACAGATGCGATGTCGATGACGAACGAGTCAAAATCGTCATGTTCGTGGTCGAGCTCGTCGTCGTGGTGGGTCTTGCGGTTCTCGATGTCGTCCTCGACGGCGAGGCCGAGGCCGAGCAGCACCGAAGGGTCGACCTTGCCTTGCGAAGTCGGTACGATCTTCACCGCCCGCGCAACGTGCTTGCCGATGACGGCATTGGCACGGGCCGAGCCGGCTGCGTCCATCAGGTCGCTCTTCGACAGGATGATCAGGTCGGCGCAGGCGAGCTGGTCTTCGAACACTTCCTCGACCGGATCGTCATGGTCGAGCGTCTCGTCCTGCGCCCGCTGCGCCTGCAGGGCGTCCATGTCGTTGGCTACGCGGCCATCAGCCAGCGCCGGTCCGTCGACCACGGCAATGACGCCGTCCACCGTCACGCGGCTTTTCACCGACGGCCACTGGAAGGCCTGGACCAGCGGCTTGGGCAAAGCGAGGCCGGATGTCTCGATCAGGATGTGGTCGACCCTCGGCGTCAGCGACAGGATCTGGTCCAGCGCCGGGACGAAATCATCGGCGACGGTGCAGCAGATGCAACCATTGGCCAGCTCGACGATGTTTTCCTCGGGGCAGGTGTCGATGCCGCAGCCCTTCAGGATCTCGCCGTCGATGCCGATGTCGCCGAACTCGTTGACGATGATGGCCAGGCGCTTGCCTTTGGCGTTTTCGAGCAAATGGCGGATCAACGTCGTCTTGCCGGCGCCGAGAAAGCCGGTGACCACGGTGCAGGGAACGCGCGAAAGGGAGGCAGCGGTCATGTCAGGTCCTTCAACAGGTCAAGGGGAGGGATGCGGGCAACCAGGCCGCGCTTCAGGCAATCGGGACGGCCGCGCCATGGAATGAGCCCATCCGTCGAGGTGGCGAACAGCTTTGCCCCGGTGACGAGATCGGCGCCGCTGGTCGTGGTCAGATCACCGAAGACGTAACTCCAGCAGCCGTCGCGCAGCATGGCCGCGCTGAGCCGGCGCTTGCAATTGCCGAGGCATTCGACGGCGCGGATTTTGATGTTTTCGCTGGAAGCAGCGCGGCGCGTGTCCTCTGCGAGCAGTTCGCCGGCGCGCGGATGAGCGTCCGAACCGGTCTCGTCACGGCAGGACGAGCAGACGATGACGGTAACGCCGGCCGGGGAATCACCATGGCCGGACAATAAATCCGCTGTCTCAGCCGGAAAACTGCTGTCGCGTTCCAAATCAGGCTCCTTGCCCGGAAAACCCGCCAGGCCATCGGATTCTTAGGTCCTAGACGGCAGGTCTCCTGGCTCGCGGGTCATCGCCTGGGTGCCGCCTTCCCGGGAATATCCCAGTGGTTTTCGGCCTTGGCTCGTCGCTTACAGTTGCGGGGACAGCCGCGGATTTGAAATCGAGATTTCGCACCGCATTCCCTCTTGGCCCCTGCCGTTGCGGGCAGGGGACCGTCTGGAACCGATTTAGGCTTGTGGAGGCAGTCGTGTCAACGCACGTCTATGGCGCGGCGATGTCCGCGAGCGGCCGGCCCAAATCGCCGGCAGCGGTCACCTCGATGCGCTCAAGCCCGAGCCAGCCCTGCATCTGCTTCAATTCCTCGAAGAGTTCGGCAGCGGTTTGTGGCGGGGCGCCGGGCTCCGCATAGGCGGCATGGACGCGCAATACGCCGGCCGGACGGTCGGCCCTGAGGTCGACGCGCCCGACGATGCTGTCGCCGAGCAGGAATGGCAGCACATAATAGCCATACCGGCGCTTTTCGGCCGGCGTGTAGATCTCGATGCGGTAGTGGAAGTCGAACAAGCGCTCGGTGCGCGACCGCTCGAAGACGACGGGATCGAACGGCGCGAGCAAGGCGCGCGCCTCGATCCTGCGCGGCAAACGGGCGTCGTTGTGGAGATAGGCTGTTTTGCTCCAGCCTTCGACGCTCACCGGCAACAGGTCGCCGGCCTCGACCAACTCCTCGATGCGGCCCTTGATGTCGGCGGGCGAGAGGCGGAAATAGTCGCGCAGGTCGCCTGCCGTGGCGATGCCGTGGGCGCGGGCCGAGATGCGCAGCAATTCGCGGTGAGCATCCTCGGGACAGGGAACCGGTAGCGCGAGTACCGCCGGCGGCAGCACGCGCTCCGGCAGATCGTAGAACCGCTCGAAGCCGCGGCGATGCGCCGTGGTGATGCGGCCGGCCCAGAACAGCCACTCGAAGGCATGCTTGGCATGGCTCCAGCCCCACCAGCCGCCCGAACCCTTCTGGCCTTCGAAAGCCGACGCCGCGATCGGGCCTCGTTCGGCGACCTCGCGATAGATGTCTTCGATATAGGCGGCGTGCTCGCGGCCCCATTTGGCCAGTCCGCTGTACATTTCGTCGCCGCGTTCGGCCCGCTGCATGCGCCAGCGCATCAGCGGATAGGTCTCGACCGGCAAGAACGAGGCTTCATGCGCCCAATACTCGAAGACCATGCGCTTGCGCGTGACGGCGGCGTTGTCGAGCAACGCCAGCTTGTAAGGGCCAAGCCGCGAATAAAGCGGCATATAGTGGGCGCGCACCACGGCGCTGACGGAATCGATCTGCAGCAGGCCGGTACGGGCAAGCACGCGGGCCAGATGCCGGCGGTCAGGCGTGCCGGTGGGGCGCGGGTCATTGAATCCCTGTGCCGCCAGCGCAATGCGGCGGGCCATGGCAAGCGAGATTTTTTCCTTCATGAAGGCGGCATCCGGACGATTTTGGACAGAGAAAATGACCTGCGATTCCGTGCCATGCTAGCAGGGTTTTGGCGGCATCCATGTCAGGAGAGAAAAGTGGAGTAAAAAGTGAAGGAAATCAAACAGGAGCGGATCGGACCAGTTTTCCCGGATATGCCGTCCAGCACCGCGATTTGAACAAGGTTTGACTTGCTTCGCCGAAAGCGCTGCGCTAACCCTCGCCGCGTTGCAGCATAGAGCCCCCTTAAAACGGTTCAGTGGTTAAACTGTCACGCTTCCGCAAGTGGGTCCGGTGCTGTAATCAGAGTGGATTGGCCGCAACGGAAAGCTGCAGAATGAACGCATTGTTGAGTTCGTACCTGCCCATCGTCCTGTTCATCGGCGTGGCGCTGGTCGTCGGACTGGCGCTGCTCGCCGCACCCTTCCTGGTGGCCTATCGCAACCCCGATCCGGAAAAGCTTTCGGCCTATGAGTGCGGCTTCAACTCGTTCGACGACGCCCGCATGAAATTCGACATCCGCTTCTACCTGGTGTCGATCCTGTTCATCATCTTCGATCTGGAGGTGGCCTTCCTGTTTCCGTGGGCGGTGTCGTTCAGTCAGATCGGCATGCTCGGTTTCTGGTCGATGATGGTGTTTTTGGCGGTGCTGACCATCGGCTTTGCCTATGAATGGAAAAAAGGAGCGCTGGAATGGGATTGAACGACAGTTCCGGTACGCTCGTCGCGCCGAAGCCCAAGGGCCTCATCGACCCCAACACCGGCAGGCCGGTCGGGTCCGACGATCCATTCTTCCTGGAGATCAACAACGAGCTCGCCGACAAGGGCTTTCTCGTCACCTCGACCGAGGCGCTGATCACCTGGGCGCGCAGCGGCTCGCTGATGTTCATGACCTTTGGCCTCGCCTGCTGCGCCGTCGAGATGATCCATACTTCGATGCCGCGCTATGACTCGGAGAGGTTCGGTGTCGCGCCGCGCGCGTCCCCGCGCCAGTCCGACATCATGATCGTCGCCGGCACGCTGACCAACAAGATGGCGCCGGCGCTGCGCAAGGTCTACGATCAGATGCCGGAGCCGCGCTACGTCATCTCGATGGGCTCCTGCGCCAATGGCGGCGGCTATTATCATTATTCCTATTCGGTGGTGCGCGGCTGCGACCGCATCGTGCCGGTCGACATCTACGTGCCCGGCTGCCCGCCGAGCGCCGAAGCGCTGCTTTACGGCATCCTTCTGCTGCAGAAGAAGATCCGCCGCACCGGCACGATCGAGCGGTGAGCGGCATGACCCAGGCGTTGAATGACCTCTCGACCTATCTCGGCGAGAAGCTGATCGGCCGGATCGGCGCGGCGGTGTTCGCCTATGGCGAACTCACCATCTCGGTCGAGCCGCGCGACCTGATCGAGGTGGTGACCTTCCTGCGCGACGACCCGAAATGCCAGTTCATTTCGATCATTGACGTTTGCGGCGCCGATTATCCGTCGCGGGCAAAGCGCTTCGATGTGGTCTATCATCTGCTGTCGCCGAGGCAGAATATCCGCGTCCGCATAAAGGTCCAAGCCGACGAAGAGACGCTGGTGCCGTCGATCACCGGGATTTATCCCGGCGCCGACTGGTTCGAGCGCGAGACCTACGATCTTTACGGCGTGCTGTTTTCAGGCCATCCGGATCTGCGGCGGATTTTGACCGATTACGGCTTTGAAGGCCATCCGCTGCGCAAGGACTTTCCGCTGACCGGCTTCGTCGAGGTGCGTTACGACGACGAAGCCAAGCGCGTCATCTACGAGCCGGTGGAGCTCAAGCAGGAATTCCGCAATTTCGATTTTCTGTCTCCGTGGGAAGGTACGGATTACGTCCTTCCAGGCGACGAAAAGGCAAAGCAGTAAATGGCTGAAACCTCCGTTCGCAACTTCAACATCAATTTTGGCCCGCAACATCCAGCGGCGCACGGCGTTTTGCGCCTGGTGCTGGAGCTTGACGGCGAAGTCGTCGATCGCGTCGATCCGCATATCGGGCTGTTGCATCGCGGCACGGAAAAGCTGATCGAGGCCAAGACTTATCTGCAGGCCGTGCCCTATCTCGACCGGCTCGATTATTGCGCGCCGATGAACCAGGAGCACGCCTTTGCGCTCGCCGCCGAGCGGTTGCTCGGCATCGAGGTGCCGAAGCGGGGCCAGTTGATCCGAGTTCTCTATTCGGAAATCGGCCGCATCATGTCGCATATCCTCAACGTGACGACGCAGGCGATGGATGTCGGCGCGCTGACGCCGCCGCTGTGGGGCTTCGTCGAACGCGAAAAGCTGATGGTGTTCTATGAGCGTGCCAGCGGCTCGCGCATGCATGCCGCCTATTTCCGCCCCGGCGGCGTCCACCAGGACCTGCCGCAGAAGCTGATCGAGGACATCGGCAGCTGGATCGACCCGTTCCTGAAATCGGTCGACGACCTCGACTCACTCTTGACCGGCAACCGCATCTTCAAGCAGCGCAATGTCGACATCGCGACGGTGTCTCTGGCCGACGCCTGGGCCTGGGGTTTTTCCGGCGTCATGGTGCGCGGCTCGGGCGCGCCGTGGGACCTGCGCAAATCGCAGCCCTACGAATGCTATGCCGAGATGGATTTCGACATTCCGATCGGCAAGAACGGTGACTGTTTCGACCGTTATCTGGTGCGCATGGAAGAGATGCGACAGTCGGCCAAGATCATGCGCCAATGCGTCGACTTGTTGCTCGGCAAGGAAGGCAGCGGACCGGTGTCTAACCTCGACGGCAAGGTGGTGCCGCCGAAGCGCGCGGCGATGAAGCGCTCGATGGAAGCGCTGATCCATCACTTCAAACTCTATACCGAAGGCTACCGCGTGCCGGCCGGCGAGGTCTATGCGGCCGTCGAGGCGCCGAAAGGCGAGTTCGGCGTCTATCTCGTCTCCGACGGCACCAACAAACCCTATCGCTGCAAGCTGCGCGCGCCCGGCTTTGCGCATCTGCAAGCCATGGACTTTTTGTGCCGCGGCCACATGTTGGCCGACGTCACCGCTGTGCTTGGCTCCCTCGATATCGTCTTCGGGGAGGTGGATCGGTGAAGATGCGGAGCGCCCTGCATGTTGCTGCCGGTTTTGCTGCCGGAGTGGCAGGCATGGGTGCCGTTGCCGCCTGGGGCAGCTCGGCGGAAGCCTATTGGGTGTCCTGCCGCCTTGAGGGCGTGAAGACAGATGTCATGTGCAGGGTAACCACGACGGGCCGACTTTGGGATCTGGATTCCGGTTGGTATCTTTATGCCGATACGGCATATCCGGATTGGAATGTGGCCCTTGGCGCGGATTGCTCGGATCGGTATCGCGAATATCGCGACTATGTCGACACTACCCGGGGAAAGATCGGAAACGATGAGAGTACCGCGGTCTTGGCCAGGTCCGACCCTCGTTTTTATTTCGACTGCTACAACAGAGTTAAAAGCTAAATGTCAGTCCGCCGTCTCGCAGAAGCCAGCCTCCAGCCAGCCTCCTTCGCCTTCAATCGGGCGAATGCGGCGGCGGCGAAGCAGTGGATCAAGAAATATCCGAAGGGGCGCGAGCAATCCGCGATTATCCCCTTGCTCATGCTGGCGCAGGAGCAGGAAGGCTGGGTGACCAAGGCGGCGATCGAGACGATCTCCGACATGCTCGACATGCCCTATATCCGTGGGCTGGAAGTCGCCACCTTCTATACGCAGTACCAGCTCAATCCGGTCGGTACCCGCGCGCATATCCAGGTCTGCGGCACCACGCCCTGCATGCTGCGCGGCTCGGAAGCGCTGATGGATGTGTGCCGCTCGAAGATCCATCACGACCAGTTCCACACCAACGACAAGGGCACGCTGTCGTGGGAGGAGGTCGAGTGCCTCGGCGCCTGCGTCAACGCACCGATGGTGATGATATTCAAGGACACCTATGAGGATTTGACGCCGGAGCGGCTTGCCGAGATCATCGACCTCTATGACGCCGGCAAAGGTGCTTCGGTGACGCCAGGACCGCAAAACGGCCGCATCACCTCTGAGCCGGCCAGTGGCCTGACGACCCTCAAGAGCGAAAAGGCGATCCTCAAGGCGACCCGCGACCGGGAAACCAGGGCGGCGACCAAGGCGGCCAAGTATGCAGAGCCGGCGGCTGCCGCCGCAGCATCAGTTCCGCCAGCTGCTCCTGCCGCGCCGGCGCCGGTTGCGCCCTCGAATGCCAGCAAGCCGAAGACCGACGCGGTCGAGACCAACCCGGCGCTGAAATCGCCGTCGGCGACGAAAGTCGCGCCCGCGGCGGAAAGGGCGGCGAGCGTCGCAGCGCCTCTGCATTCGGCCGCCAATGCCAACAAGGCCGAACCGCAGGTCGAGGACGTCTCGAAACAGCGCAAGGGCCCCAAGAACAAGGCCGAGCCGGCGTCTGCTTTCAAAGCGCCGGAGGCCAAGGTCAAACCGGCGAAGGCTGCCGCCAAGGCGGCCAAGCCGTCGCCCGGAAACAAGAGCCGGCCGACCGGCAAGAAGCCGGTCTGAGGAACGAGCAATGCTTCAGGACAGAGACCGCATCTTCAACAACATCTACGGCCGCTTCGACAAGTCGCTGGCCGGCGCCATGGCGCGCGGCGCCTGGGACAACACGCCCGGCATCGTTGCCAAGGGGCGCGAGTGGATCGTCAACGAGATGAAGGCATCGGGCCTGCGCGGCCGCGGCGGCGCCGGTTTCCCGACCGGGCTCAAATGGTCGTTCATGCCCAAGCAAAGCGACGGCCGGCCGAGCTATCTCGTCGTCAATGCCGACGAATCCGAGCCCGGCACCTGCAAGGACCGCGACATACTGCGCCATGACCCGCACACGCTGGTCGAAGGCTGCCTGCTTGCCGGCTTCGCCATGGGCGCGGTCGCCGCCTACATCTATGTGCGCGGCGAGTTCATCCGCGAGCGCGAGGCGCTGCAACGCGCCATAGACGAGGCCTATGCGGCCAAGCTGATCGGCAAGAACAATACCTCCGGCTACGATTTCGACATCTACATGCACCATGGCGCCGGCGCCTATATCTGCGGCGAGGAAACGGCGCTGCTCGAAAGCCTCGAGGGCAAGAAGGGCCAGCCGCGGCTGAAGCCGCCATTTCCGGCCAATGTCGGCCTCTATGGCTGCCCGACGACGGTCAACAATGTCGAGTCCATCGCTGTCGCGCCGACCATCCTGCGCCGCGGTGCCGCCTGGTTCTCGTCCTTCGGCCGGCCCAACAATGTCGGCACCAAGCTGTTTTGCATCTCCGGCCACGTTAACAATCCGTGCACCGTCGAAGAGGCGATGTCGATCCCGTTCCGCGAACTGATCGATACGCATTGCGGCGGCATCCGCGGCGGCTGGGACAATCTGCTGGCGGTCATTCCGGGCGGCGCCTCGGTGCCGCTGGTGCCGGCCGAGCAGATCATCGACGCGCCGATGGATTTCGACGCGCTGCGCGACCTGAAATCGGGCCTCGGCACGGCGGCTGTCATCGTCATGGACAAATCGACCGATATCGTGAAAGCGATCGCGCGGCTGTCCTATTTCTACAAGCACGAGAGCTGCGGCCAGTGCACGCCCTGCCGTGAGGGCACCGGCTGGATGTGGCGGGTGATGGAACGGCTGGTGCGCGGTGAGGCGCAGAAGCGCGAGATCGACATGCTGCTCGACGTGACGAAGCAGGTCGAGGGCCACACGATCTGTGCGCTGGGCGATGCGGCAGCATGGCCGATCCAGGGCCTGATGCGGCATTTCCGCGGTGAGGTGGAGCGGCGCATCGACGAGTTTTCGCGCAACGCACACCGTGCCGAACCGGTGCTGGCGGCGGCGGAATAGAAGAATTCAAAATGCGGACGAATGTCCGACACGAGGAAACGAGCGCGGGGCAGACGGAAACGACCAGGAGACCACCTATGTCGCTGTTTTCGACACCCGACGATTTTACGCCCGATATGGACCCGTTGCTGAAGATGAACCAGGATCTGACCAGGATGATGCCGAAGGAGATGGCCAATGCCGTCAATCTCCTGGCGCATCCTGTCGCGGGCGCGGCGGCGATGACGGCACTCGGCATCGGCCTTGCCAACCACGCCTTTGGTATCTGGATGGGCGTGCTTTCAGGCGCGGCCGAGACCTCGCAGCGGCTTTGGCAGCCGGTCGCCGAGGATTTCGAGGCGCGAACGGAACGCGTTTCCGCGACCGGCAAAAGCTCCTCGACCAAGGCACGCGCGGCGACCAAAACCCTGATTGCCGAGGCGCAGTCCTTCGCCAACGATGTGACCGACATTGCGACGAGCACCGCTGCGCGGAGCTTGGCGAATGCCAGCACCGTTGCAGCGGATGCGTCGGCCGGACTGATGCCGGAGGATTTCAAGCAGCCCAAGCCGATGGATCGGCCCGCCGAGCCCGCCGACCTCAAGGCGATATCGGGCATCGGGCCGAAACTGGAAAAGGTGCTGAACGGCCTTGGCATCTGGACATACGCCCAGATCGCCGCGTGGACGCCGCAAGAGATCGCCTGGGTCGAAGATTACCTGTCGTTGAAGGGCCGCATCGGCCGTGACGGCTGGATCGGTCAGGCGGCCGCGTTGGCCGGGGCCAAAAAGTGAATTCAATATCGTGCGCGGTTTCGGCTGCGCCCGGAAGGAAAGATTGCGGAACGTCCGCAGGGGTTTGAGGCGAAATGGCAAAGCTCAAGGTCGACGGGAAAGAGATCACTGTACCCGACCATTACACGCTGCTGCAGGCGGCCGAGGACGCCGGCGCGGAAGTGCCGCGCTTCTGCTTCCATGAGCGGCTGTCGATCGCCGGCAATTGCCGCATGTGCCTGATCGAAGTAAAGGGCGGCCCGCCCAAGCCGCAGGCGTCCTGCGCCATGGGCGTGCGCGACCTGCGCCCCGGTCCGAATGGCGAGCCGCCGGAAATCTTCACCAACACGCCGATGGTCAAGAAGGCGCGCGAAGGCGTGATGGAATTCCTGCTGATCAACCATCCGCTGGACTGCCCGATCTGCGACCAGGGCGGCGAGTGCGACCTGCAGGACCAGGCGATGGCGTTCGGAGTCGATTCCTCGCGCTACCATGAGAACAAGCGGGCGGTCGAAGACAAGTATATCGGGCCGCTCGTCAAGACGATCATGAACCGCTGCATCCATTGCACGCGCTGCGTCCGCTTCACCACCGAGATTGCGGGCATATCCGAGCTCGGCCTGATCGGCCGCGGCGAGGATGCCGAGATCACCACCTATCTCGAAAGCGCGATGACTTCGGAACTGCAAGGCAATGTCATCGACCTTTGCCCGGTCGGTGCGCTGACCTCCAAACCCTACGCCTTCCAGGCACGGCCGTGGGAACTGACCAAGACCGAATCCATCGACGTGATGGACGCCGTCGGCTCGGCGATCCGCGTCGATAGCCGGGGCCGCGAAGTGATGCGCATCCTGCCGCGTACCAACGAGGCGGTGAACGAGGAATGGATTTCCGACAAGACCCGCTTCATCTGGGACGGTTTGCGCACGCAGCGCCTCGACCGCCCCTATGTGCGCAAGGACGGCAGACTGGCCCCGGCAAGCTGGGCCGAGGCTTTTGCCGCGATCAAGGAAGCGGTGTCGAATGCGGCACCCGAAAAGATCGGTGCCATTGCCGGCGATCTTGCCGCCGTCGAGGAGATCTACGCGCTGAAGCTTCTGATGGCTTCGCTCGGCTCAAAGAACACCGACTGCCGCCAGGACGGCGCCGCACTCGATCCGTCGCTCGGCCGGGCGAGCTATGTGTTCAACCCGACCATCGAAGGCATCGAACAGGCCGATGCGGTGCTGATCATCGGCGCCAATCCGCGCTTCGAGGCATCCTTGCTCAACGCCCGCATCCGCAAGCGCTGGCGGGCCGGCAATCTGCCGGTCGGCGTCATCGGCGATGTCGGCGATACGCGCTATGATTACGAGCAGCTCGGCGCCGGGCCGGAATCGCTGAAGGATCTGGCCGACGGCAACGGCAAGTTCTTCCAACTGCTGAAGAAGGCGACGCATCCGCTGATCATCGTCGGACAGGGTGCGCTGGCGCGTCCGGACGGGGCGGCCGTGCTCGGCCAGGCGGCGAAGCTCGCCGTCGCCGTCAACGCCGCCAGGGCCGATTGGAACGGCTTTGCCGTGCTACACACCGCGGCGGCGCGCGTCGGCGGCCTCGATGTCGGCTTCGTGCCGGGCGAGGGCGGCAGGAACGTCGCCGGCATGCTCGGCGAGACCGACGTGCTGTTCCTGCTCGGCGCCGACGAAATCGACATGGCCAAGACCGGCGGCGCGTTCGTCGTCTATATCGGCACGCATGGCGACAAGGGCGCGCATCGCGCCAACGTCATCCTGCCGGGGGCCGCCTATACCGAGAAGTCGGGCACCTTCGTCAACACCGAGGGGCGCGTGCAGCAGACCAACCGTGCCGGCTTCGCGCCCGGCGAGGCACGCGAGGACTGGGCGATCCTTCGGGCACTGTCGGATGTGCTTGGCAAGAAGCTGCCGTTCGATTCGCTGCCGCAGCTGCGCGCTAAGCTCTATGCGGAATACCCGCATCTTGCCCGCATCGACCATGTCGCGGCCGGCGACCCGGCCGACATCGCCAGGGTTGCCAAGCTCGGCGGGCGGCTGAACAAGGGCACCTTCACCTCGCCGGTCAAGGATTTCTACCTGACCAACCCGATCGCGCGGGCTTCCGCGGTGATGGCCGAGTGCTCGGCTTTGGCGAAGAACGGCTTCAGGCAGGCGGCGGAGTAGACATGGACACCTTCTTCTCCTTCTACGTGCTGCCGGCGCTGCTGATCCTTTTGAAGTCGGTCGTGCTGATCGTCGTTCTGTTGATCTTCGTCGCCTATGTGCTTTACGCCGACCGCAAGATCTGGGCGGCGGTGCAATTGCGCCGCGGACCGAACGTCGTCGGCCCGTGGGGCACGCTGCAGGCCTTCGCCGATCTGCTGAAATTCGTCTTCAAGGAGCCGGTGATCCCGTCCGGCGCCAACAAGGGCGTTTTCCTGCTGGCGCCCTTGGTGTCGGCGGTGCTGGCGATCTCTGCCTGGGCGGTCATACCGGTCAATGAAGGCTGGGCGATCGCCAACGTCAATGTCGGCATCCTCTATGTCTTCGCCATCTCCTCGCTCGAGGTCTATGGCGTCATCATGGGCGGCTGGGCGTCCAATTCGAAATACCCGTTCCTCGGCGCGCTGCGCTCGGCGGCGCAGATGGTGTCCTACGAAGTCTCCATCGGTTTCGTCATCGTGACCGTGCTGCTTTGCGTCGGCTCGCTCAACCTGTCCGACATCGTCTTGTCGCAGCAGGACGGGCTGGGCACGCGGCTCGGCCTGCCCAACACCTTCCTCGACTGGCATTGGCTGTCGCTGTTCCCGATGTTCATCGTCTTCTTCATCTCGGCGTTGGCCGAGACCAACCGGCCGCCCTTCGACCTTGTGGAAGCCGAATCGGAACTTGTCGCCGGCCATATGGTCGAATATTCCTCGACGCCGTTCCTGTTGTTCTTCCTCGGCGAATATGTCGCCGTCGTCCTGATGTGCGCGCTGGCCACCATCCTGTTCCTTGGCGGCTGGCTGCCGCCCTTCAACTTCGCGCCGTTCACCTGGGTGCCGGGGCTGATCTGGTTCGTGCTCAAGGTCTGCCTGGTGTTCTTCATGTTCTCCATGGTGAAGGCGTTCGTGCCGCGCTACCGCTACGACCAGCTGATGCGGCTCGGCTGGAAGGTGTTCCTGCCGATCTCGCTGTTCATGGTGGTCGCCACCGCCGCCTTCCTCAAACTCACGGGGTTTGCGTGATGTCAGCATTATCCCAGGCCGCCAAGTCACTGCTTTTGCAGGATTTCGTCAGCGCTTTCTTCCTGTCGATGCGCCAGTTCTTCGCGCCGAAGGAGACGATCAACTATCCGCATGAGAAGGGGCCGGTCAGCCCGCGCTTCCGCGGCGAGCATGCGCTGCGCCGCTATCCGAACGGCGAGGAACGCTGCATCGCCTGCAAATTGTGCGAGGCGATCTGCCCGGCGCAGGCCATCACCATCGAGGCCGGCCCGCGCCGCAATGACGGCACGCGGCGCACCGTGCGCTACGACATCGATATGGTGAAATGCATTTATTGCGGCTTCTGCCAGGAAGCCTGCCCGGTCGACGCCATCGTCGAGGGGCCGAATTTCGAGTTCGCGACGGAGACGCGCGAGGAACTTTATTACGACAAGGACAGGCTCCTGGCCAATGGCGACCGCTGGGAGCGTGAACTGGCGCGCAACATCTCGCTGGATGCGCCTTACCGCTGATATTTGACGCATGGACGGGGCGAGGGGCCTCGTTTAAGGAACACGCAACTTGCCGACCGGAGGCGGTGGCAAAAAACAGGACGAACGTCCTGTTCTGACAGGAAACCCGGGGGAACCCATGCTGAGTGGACTAGAGGCGGCCTTTTTCTACCTCTTCGCCTTTGTCGCGGTGGCATCGGCGTTCATGGTCATATCGGCGCGCAATCCCGTGCATTCGGTGCTGTTCCTGATCCTGACCTTCTTCAACGCCGCCGGCCTGTTCATGCTGACCGGCGCCGAGTTCCTGGCGATGATCCTGCTCGTCGTCTATGTCGGCGCGGTGCTGGTGCTGTTCCTGTTCGTCGTCATGATGCTCGACGTCGACTTCGCCGAAATGAAGGAAGGCGCCCTGCAATATGCACCGATCGGCGCGCTGGTCGGGCTGATCCTGGCGGCGGAGCTGATCGTGGTGCTCGGCGGCTATACATTCGTGCCGAAACTGGCGGCGACGGTCGCCAAGCCCATTCCGGACCTGGCCGCGCGCTCGAACACGGCAGCGCTCGGCGACATCCTCTATACGGATTACCTCTATTACTTCCAGGTGGCGGGGCTGGTGCTGCTGGTCGCCATGATCGGCGCCATCGTGCTGACGCTGCGCCACAAGCCGGGCGTCAAGCGGCAGTCGATCGCCGCCCAGGTCGGCCGCACGGCGGCAACCGGAGTGGAAATCCGCAAGGTCAAGACGGGCGAAGGAGTCTGAGATGGTCGTCGGCATCGCGCACTACCTGACCGTATCGGCGATCCTGTTCACGCTCGGCGTATTCGGCATCTTCCTGAACCGCAGGAACGTCATCGTCATCCTGATGTCGATCGAGCTTATCCTGCTTGCGGTCAACATCAATTTCGTCGCCTTTTCGGCGGCGCTCGGCGACCTGGTCGGCCAGGTGTTCGCACTGTTCGTGCTGACGGTCGCGGCGGCCGAAGCGGCGATCGGCCTTGCCATTCTCGTCGTCTTCTTCCGCAACCGCGGCTCGATCGCGGTCGAAGACGTGAACATGATGAAGGGTTGACGGAACCACCATGTATCAGGCCATCGTCTTCCTTCCGCTGCTCGGCTTCTTGATCGTCGGCCTGTTCGGCAGTTCGCTCGGCGCCAAGGCTTCAGAATACATCACCTCCGGCTTCCTGGTGATCGCGGCTGTGCTGTCGTGGGTCGCCTTCTTCTCGGTCGGCTTCGGCGGCGGCGAGGTGTTCACCGTGCCGGTGATGCGCTGGATCCAGTCGGGCGGGCTGGAGGCGTCCTGGGCGCTCAGGATCGACACGCTGACGGTGGTCATGCTGGTCGTCGTCAACACGGTGTCGTCGCTGGTCCATATCTACTCGATCGGCTACATGCATCACGATCCGGACCGGCCGCGCTTCTTCGCCTATCTGTCGCTGTTTACCTTCGCCATGCTGATGCTGGTGACGGCCGACAACCTCGTGCAGATGTTCTTCGGCTGGGAAGGCGTCGGCCTTGCCTCCTATCTGCTGATCGGCTTCTGGTACAAGAAGCCTTCGGCCAATGCGGCTGCAATCAAGGCCTTCGTCGTCAACCGCGTCGGCGATTTCGGCTTTGCGCTCGGCATCTTCGGCGTGTTCGTGCTGTTCGGCTCGGTCAATCTCGGCACCATCTTCGCCAATGCGGCGACGTTCATTCCGGCGGAAGGCGCGCCGCAAGGTGCGGCCGTGCTGACCTTCCTCGGCTATGCACTCGACAGGCAGGCTGCGATGACGGTCGTCTGCCTGCTTCTGTTCATGGGCGCCATGGGCAAGTCGGCGCAGGTGCCGCTGCACACCTGGCTGCCGGATGCCATGGAGGGCCCGACGCCGGTCTCGGCACTGATCCATGCCGCCACCATGGTGACGGCAGGCGTGTTCATGCTGGCGCGGTTGTCGCCGGTGTTCGAGCTGTCGCATTCGGCCCTGACGGTGGTCACCTTCATCGGCGCTTTCACCGCCTTCTTCGCGGCGACCGTCGGTCTCGTCCAGAACGACATCAAGCGCGTCATCGCCTATTCGACCTGTTCGCAGCTCGGCTACATGTTCGTGGCGCTCGGCGTCGGCGCCTATGGCGCAGCGATTTTCCATCTGTTCACCCACGCCTTCTTCAAGGCGCTGCTATTCCTCGGCTCGGGCTCGGTCATCCACGCCGTCTCCGACGAGCAGGACATGCGCAAAATGGGCGGCCTGAGGACGCTGATCCCGACGACTTACTGGATGATGGTGATCGGCACGCTGGCGCTGACCGGTGTCGGCATTCCGGTAACGATCATCGGCACGGCCGGCTTCTTTTCCAAGGACGCCATCATCGAAGCGGCCTTCGCCGGCCACAATGCGGTAGCCGCGTTTGCCTTCATATTGCTGGTCATTGCTGCCTGCTTCACCTCCTTCTACTCCTGGCGGCTGATCTTCATGACCTTCCACGGCGAGCCGCGGGCCAGCCACGAGGTCATGCACCATGTCCATGAATCGCCACCGGTCATGCTGGTACCGCTGTTCATCCTGGCGGCGGGCGCGCTGTTCGCCGGCGTGATCTTCCACGGCGCCTTCATTGGCGAGGGCTATGCCGAATTCTGGAAGGCGTCGCTGTTCACGCTGCCGGACAACCACATCCTGCACGAAATCCACGAAGTGCCGTTGTGGGTCGAGCTGTCACCGTTCATCGCCATGCTGATCGGCTTTGCGATTGCCTGGCAGTTCTATATTCGCGCGCCGGAAATGCCTCGGAGCGTCGCCGCCAACCATCGCCTGCTCTACGCCTTCCTGCTCAACAAATGGTATTTCGACGAGCTCTACGACTTCCTGTTCGTGCGGCCGGCAAAGCGCCTCGGCAGCTTCCTGTGGAAGACCGGCGACGGCACCGTCATCGACGGGCTCGGGCCGGACGGCATTTCGGCGCGCGTCGTCGACGTCACCAACCGGGTCGTCAAGCTGCAGACCGGCTACCTCTATCACTATGCCTTCGCCATGCTGATCGGCGTTGCCGCACTCGTCACCTGGATGATGCTCTGATGACCGCCTGGCCGATCCTATCGCTGGTCACCTTCCTGCCGCTGGTTGGTGTGCTTCTCATCCTTTTCGTGCGTGACGACAGCGAGAACGCGCGCCGCAACATCCGCGCCATCGCGCTGTTCACGACTGCGTTCACCTTCGTGGTTTCGCTGTTTATCTGGACCGGCTTCGACAATTCGCAGCCCGGCTTCCAGTTCGTCGAGAAGTTTGCCTGGCTGGATTCCGGCATCTCCTACCATATGGGCGTAGACGGCATCTCCATGCTGTTCGTCATCCTGACCACCTTCCTGATGCCGCTCTGCATCCTCGCCTCGTGGGAATCGATCGAGAAGCGCGTCAGGGCCTATATGATCGCCTTCCTGCTGCTCGAGACGCTGATGATCGGCGTGTTCTGCGCGCTCGACATCGTCTTGTTCTACGTCTTCTTCGAAGCCGGCCTGATCCCGATGTTCATCATCATCGGCGTGTGGGGCGGCAAGCGGCGCGTCTATGCCTCGTTCAAGTTCTTCCTCTATACGCTGGCCGGCTCGGTGCTGATGCTGCTCGCCATCATGGCGATGTTCTTCCAGTCCGGCACCACCGATATCCCGACGCTTCTGACGCATAACTTCCCAGCCAATATGCAGACCTGGCTATGGCTTGCCTTCTTCGCGTCCTTCGCGGTGAAGATGCCGATGTGGCCGGTGCATACCTGGCTGCCGGACGCACATGTCGAGGCGCCGACGGCCGGCTCGGTGATCCTGGCCGCCATCCTGCTCAAGATGGGCGGGTACGGCTTCCTGCGTTTTTCGCTGCCGATGTTTCCGATCGCATCCGAAATGTTCGCGCCGCTGATCTTCACGCTTTCCGTCGTCGCCATCATCTACACCTCGCTGGTGGCGCTGATGCAGGAGGACATGAAGAAGCTGATCGCCTATTCGTCGGTCGCTCACATGGGCTTCGTCACCATGGGAATCTTCGCGATGAACCAGGAAGGCGTCCAGGGTTCGATCTTCCAGATGCTGTCGCACGGCCTGGTCTCCGGCGCGCTGTTCCTCTGCGTCGGCGTCGTCTACGACCGCATGCACACGCGTGACATCGACGCCTATGGCGGGTTGGTCAACAACATGCCGAAATATGCAACCGTGTTCATGATCTTCACCATGGCCAATGTCGGCCTGCCCGGCACCAGCGGCTTCGTCGGCGAGTTCCTGACCATGCTCGGCGTGTTCCGGGTCAACACCTGGGTGGCGTTCTTCGCCGCCACCGGCGTCGTCCTTTCGGCGGCCTATGCGCTCTGGCTCTACCGCAAGGTGATCTTCGGCGCGCTGACCAAGGAAAGCCTGAAAGGCCTGCTCGACCTGTCGACGCGCGAGAAGGTGATCATCTATCCGCTGGTCGCGCTGGTCATCTTCTTCGGCGTCTATCCGGCGCCGATCTTCGACGCGACCGCCGAATCGGTCAAGGCGCTCGTTACCAATGTCACCGCATCCATCGGCGCCGCGCAGACCGCGGCGGCGAACTGACTGGGGGTTTGCGAACCATGACGCCGGACCTTCTCTCAAGCCTGTCGCTCTCGACGCCAGAGCTGATCCTCGCCATCGGCGCCTTGGCGCTGTTGATGCTCGGCGCCTATTCGCGCGCCAACACCACTGTCACGGTGAGCGGCCTTGCTGTTGCCGTGCTGGTGATCGCCGGCGCCTGGCTGATCTTTTCCCCAGGGCAGGGCAATGCCTATGGCGAAGCCTTCATCCAGGACCCATTCGCCCGCTTCATGAAGGTGCTGGCGCTGATCGGCTCGGCGGTGACGCTGGTCATGTCGGTCCGCTTTGCCCAGGCGGAGCGTTTCGACAAGTTCGAATATCCGGTGCTGATCCTGCTCTGCACGCTCGGCATGATGCTGATGATCTCGGCCAACGGCATGATCGGGCTCTATCTCGGCCTCGAGCTGCAATCGCTGGCGATCTACGTGCTGGCGGCGATCAACCGCGACAATCTGCGCTCGACCGAGGCTGGGCTGAAGTACTTCGTCCTTGGCGCGTTGTCGTCGGGCATGCTGCTTTACGGCATCTCGCTGGTCTACGGCTACACCGGCAACACCGGCTTCCAGGAGATCGCCGCGGCGCTGAGCGGCGGCGAGCGCCAGCTCGGCCTCGTCTTCGGCCTGGTTTTTGTGCTGGCCGGCCTTGCCTTCAAGATCTCGGCGGTGCCGTTCCATATGTGGACGCCCGACGTCTATGAGGGCGCGCCGACGCCGGTGACGGCTTTTCTGGCGGCGGCACCGAAGATGGCGGCAATGGCGCTGATGGTGCGCGTCACCATGGGCGCCTTCAAGCCGATCGCCGCCGACTGGCAGCAGATCATCGTCTTCATCTCGATCGCCTCGATGGCGCTTGGTGCCTTTGCGGCCATCGGCCAGACCAACATCAAACGGCTGATGGCCTATTCCTCCATCGGTCATATGGGTTATGCGCTGGTCGGCCTTGCCGCGAACAGCCAGGACGGCGTGCGCGGCGTCGCCATCTACATGCTGATCTATCTGGTGATGACGCTCGGCACCTTCGCCTTCATCCTCGCCATGCGGCGCAAGGAGGGCAATGTCGAGCAGATCAGCGATCTCGCCGGACTGTCGGCAACCAATCCGATCATGGCGACGATCCTCACCATCCTGATGTTCTCGCTGGCCGGTATCCCGCCACTCGCCGGCTTCTGGGGGAAATGGTACGTGTTCCTCGCCGCCATCAATGCCAACCTCTACGCGCTGGCGATCATCGGCGTGCTGGCGTCTGTGGTGGGCGCCTATTATTATCTGCGCATCATCAAGATCATGTGGTTCGACGAACCGGTCGGCGGCTTCGTGCCGATGGCGACCGAACTGCGCGTCGTACTCGGCGCCTGCGGCGCTTTCGTGCTGTTCTACGTGCTGATCGGCGGCCCGATCGGAACCTACGCCGCTGCCGCAGCCAAGACCTTCTTCTGACGGAATGACGTTCAGGCTGGCTCCAACCGCGGCTTCGGACGGGTTCCGGCTCGAGGCGCACGACACGGTCGGCTCCACCAATGCGCTGGCGCTGGAGCACGCGCGGGCCGGCGATCCGGGCAAACTCTGGGTCGTCTCAAAAAAGCAGGAAGCCGGGCGTGGCCGCCGTGGCCGCGCCTGGGCGACGCCCGAGGGCAATCTGGCAGCGACGCTGCTGGTGATCACCAACACCGAGCTTCGGCTTGCCGCGACGCTCGGCTTCGTTGCCGGACTGGCGCTGGCCGACGCGCTCGACGCTGTCGTGCCGAAGGGCAGGATCGGGATCGGCCTCGATGGTGCGAGCCAAGGCAAGAACCGTTTCGAACTGAAATGGCCGAACGATGTGCTTGCCTCGGGCGCCAAGCTCGCCGGCATCCTGCTGGAATCGGCGATGCTGGATGGCGACCGTTCGGCGGTGGCTGTCGGTATCGGCGTCAACGTGGTGGCTTATCCCAAGGATTTGCCTTATCCAGCGACGTCGCTCAGCGCGCTGGGGTCTGCTTGCGATGCCGAGACGCTGTTTCTGGCGCTGTCGGATGCCTGGAGCGAGAATGCGCGGCTGTGGAACGAAGGGCGTGGGCTTGCCGCCGTCAGGCGGCGGTGGCTGGCGCGTGCGGCGGGGCTTGGCGGGCAGGTTGCTGTCAGAATTGACGGTAATGTGGTGCGCGGCACCTTCGAGACCATTGACGAGGACTGCCGTTTCGTGATCCGCGACGATGAAGGTTCGGTTCTGACGATCGCCGCCGGCGACGTGCATTTCGGCGCGGTTGCCTCGGCCGGCGTTTGACCGGCCAATACGTTTGACTGGCCAGGTATTTGACCAGCTTGAATTTGACCGGCCGACAATTTTGACCGGCCGACAATTTTGACCGGCCCGCAATTTTGACCGGCAAGGAAGGAAAGACCATGGCGACAGCGGAAAACGCCGAACTTGTCTTCGTGCCGCTCGGCGGTGTCGGCGAGATCGGCATGAACTTTGCCCTCTACGGCTATGGACCGGCCAATGCGCGCGAATGGATCGTGGTCGACGTCGGCGTCACCTTTCCCGATGCAACCCTGCCCGGCGTCGACCTGGTTCTGCCCGACACACGCTTCATCGAGGAGAATGTCGCCAATCTGCGCGGCATCGTCATCACCCATGCGCATGAGGACCATTACGGCGCGCTCCACGACATCTGGCCGAAGCTCAAGGCGCCGGTGTGGATGACGCCGTTCAGCGCCGGCCTGCTGGAAGCCAAGCGGCAGGGCGAGCAAGGGGCGCCGAAGATCCCGGTGACGATCTACCGGGCCGGCGAGAAATTCACCGTTGGCCCGTTCGAGATCGAGGCCATCCCTGTTGCGCACTCCATTCCCGAACCGATGTCGCTGGCGATCACGACGCCGGCCGGTGTCGTCATCCATACCGGCGACTGGAAGATCGATCCGGCGCCGACGGTCGGGCCGATGACCGACGAGGCGCGCTTCCGAGCCTATGGCGACAAGGGCGTGCTGGCGCTGGTCTGCGATTCCACCAATGCGATGCGGGAAGGGGAATCGCCGTCCGAAGTGGCGGTGGGCGAGGGCCTCAAGAGCGTCATCCAGAACGCCAAGGGCCGGGTCGCCGTCACCAGCTTCTCCTCCAATGTCGGGCGTATCGTCTCCATCGCCAAGGCGGCGCGGGATGCCGGCCGCCAGTGCCTGGTGATTGGCCGCTCGATGAAGCGAGTCATCGATGTGGCTGATGAACTCGGCTATATGGACGGGTTGCCGGAATTCATCGCCGAGGAGGATTACGGCTTCATCCCGCGCGAAAACCTCGTCATCATCTGCACCGGCAGCCAGGGCGAGCCGCTTGCCGCACTTGCCAAGCTGTCGCGCGACGAGATGAAGTCGGTGGCGCTGACGGCCGGCGACACGGTGGTGTTTTCCTCGCGCACCATTCCCGGCAACGAGAAGGCGATCCTCGAAATCAAGAACCGCCTGATCGATCTCGGCATCAAGATCATCGAGGACGGCGATGCGCTGGTGCATGTCTCCGGCCATCCACGCCGCAGCGAATTGCGCAAGATGTATGAATGGGTGCGGCCGCAGATCGGCGTTCCCGTGCATGGCGAAGCGGCGCATCTGGTGGCGCAGGGCTCGCTGATGTCGACGTCCGGTATCGGCCAGGTCGCGCAGGTGCGCGACGGCGACATGCTCAGGCTGTATCCGGGTGCCGCCGCCATCATCGACCAGGTGCCGTTCGGCCGCATCTACAAGGATGGAAGGCTGATCGGCACCGACCAGGCGATGGGCATTCGCGACCGCCGCAAGCTGTCCTTTGCCGGCCATGTCGCCGTCAATGTCGTGCTCGACGACAAATACGAGCTTGCCGGCGATCCCGATCTGGTCGCCATCGGCGTCGCCGAGGCCGACGGCAGCGGTGAGAGCCTGGAAGACCTGATGATCGATGCGGCAATCGGCGCCGTGGACTCCATCCCCCGCCAGCGCCGAAAAGACCTCGACCTGGTCCAGGAGGCGGTGCGGCGCGCGGTGCGCGGCGCGGCCAACGAAGCCTGGGGCAAGAAGCCGCTGGTGACGGTGTTCGTCACAAGATGAGGGAGTAGGGGAGTATGGCAGTAGGGGAGTAGGGAAGAACAGATAGTTTGCACTCTCCAAACTTGTTTTTCGTACTCCCGTACTCCCCTATTCCCCTACTCCCCTAACCGGGAGCACTCTATGCTCGGACGCCTCAACCATGTCGCGCTTGCGGTGCCGGATCTGGCCGCGGCTGCGGCGGTCTATCGCGATACGCTTGGCGCGCGCGTGACCGCGCCGCAGGCGCTGCCGGAGCATGGCGTTACGGTGGTGTTCGTCGATGTCGGCAACACCAGGATCGAGTTGCTCGAGCCGCTCGGCGAAGCCTCGCCGATCGCCGCATTCCTCGCGAAGAATCCGTCCGGCGGCATGCACCATGTCTGCTATGAGGTGGATGACATTGTTGCGGCGCGCGACCGTCTCAAGGCCAGCGGCGCGTGCGTGCTCGGCGACGGCAATCCGAAGATCGGCGCACATGGCAAGCCGGTATTGTTTCTGCACCCCAAGGATTTCTTCGGCACGCTGGTCGAACTGGAGCAAGCATGAGTTGGGTTTCGTTTATCGCCCTGTTCTTCGCCACGTGGTGGGTGGTGTTGTTCGCCGTCCTGCCGTTCAGCATGCGGACGCAGGACGAGGATCGGGACGTGACGCTTGGCACGGTTCCGAGCGCACCGCGCGGACCGCACATGCTGCGCGCCGCGCTGCGCACGACGATCGCCACGCTGGTCCTCATGGGTATCTTCTACGGCATCACGAGAGGGCTTGGCCTCGGTATCGACGACATCCCGCACATCGTGCCGGATTTTAACCAGAGCCCAGCGCATTAGCCGGCTACCGATCGTGTCCGACTATCCCAGCCTAGCCGAGGCTCTGAAATCAAGCTGAGCCAGCAAGGTCAACCCAAAGTAAAGGCCGGGGCGGGTTTGGGCTGACGCAACGTCATGTAGTTTGGTAATCCGTCGTGCTAACCAGATGATTGCACAAAAAAAATGCAAGGCGCGAGGCCTTGCAATTTAAACGCGTCCGATCTGTTTCCGGTGTCCGGCGGCAGCGAGTTACCGCGCCTAGATCGCATCCTCCCAAGACTTTGACCGCGTAGGAGGGCAGATTTTTCTCTACCCTCTCGGTTATGGGGGCACACTAGCCTAAGGCGGGTGAAAATGTCACGAAGAATTTTGCCCAGAAACAGGCAATCTCGTGCTGCAGTGCACAATAGTACGGCAGGCGTTGCTTGCGAAACGCCCAGCAAGCCGCGTGCGGCAATTGCGGCGCCTGTGCAGCGCCTGGGCCGGGTTTCCATTCCGCCATGAAATGGCTATGAAGCCGGGGCAAGCAAGCCTGCGCTGCGCCGATTCCGGCGCCGCCATCCTCTCTCACGGACCAGTTCATGCGTTTGTCGCGCTATTTCCTGCCCATCCTCAAAGAAAATCCGCGCGAGGCCGAGATCGTCTCGCATCGGCTGATGCTGCGCGCCGGCATGATCCGCCAGCAGGGGCAGGGCAGCTTTTCCTGGCTGCCGCTCGGCAAGCGGGTGCTGGACAAGGTCTGCCGGATCATTCGCGAGGAGCAGAATCGCGCCGGCGCACTCGAAATCCTGATGCCGACCATCCAATCGGCCGAGCTGTGGCGCGAAAGCGGCCGCTATGAAGACTACGGCAAGGAGATGCTGCGCATCAAGGACCGGCAAGACCGCGATATGCTCTACGGGCCGACCAACGAGGAGATGGTCACCGAGATCTTCCGCTCCTATGTCAAGTCCTACAAGGACCTGCCGCTCAACCTCTATCACATCCAGTGGAAGTTTCGCGACGAGGTGCGCCCGCGCTTCGGCGTCATGCGTTCGCGCGAGTTCCTGATGAAGGACGCCTATTCCTTCGACCTCGATTATGAAGGCGCCAAGGCCGCCTATAACCGCATGTTCGTTTCCTATCTCAGGACGTTTACGCGCATGGGGCTGCAGGCCATCCCGATGCGCGCCGACACCGGGCCGATCGGCGGCGACCTCAGCCATGAGTTCATCATCCTGGCCGACACCGGCGAGAGCCAGGTGTTCTGCCATCGCGATTATCTTTCGCTGGCAGTGCCCGGCGCAGACACTGATTTTTCGAACGACGCCGAGATCGGCGGCATCGTCACGACGTGGACGACGCCCTATGCCGCCACCGACGAGATGCATGACGAGGCGGCGTGGGAGAAGGTGCCCGCGAGCGACCGGGTCTCGGCGCGCGGCATCGAGGTTGGGCATATCTTCCATTTCGGCGACAAATATTCCAAGCCGATGGGCGCCAAGGTGACCGGGCCGGACGGCAAGGATCATTTCGTTTCTGGCGGTTCCTACGGAATCGGCCCGTCCAGGCTGGTCGCGGCGATCATCGAGGCCAGCCATGACGATAACGGCATCATCTGGCCGGAGGCGGTGGCACCGTTCGATGTCGGCCTGATCAACATGAAGGCTGGCGATGCCGAATGCGACCGCGTCTGCGGCGAGCTGAATGCCGCCTTTGCCGCCGCCGGCAAGGAGGTGCTCTACGACGACACCGACCAGCGGCCGGGCGGCAAGTTCGCCACCGCCGACCTGATCGGGCTCCCGTGGCAGGTGATCGTCGGGCCGCGTGGTGTCGCCGCCGGCGAGGTCGAGATCAAGAACCGCAGGACCGGCGAGCGCGAGACGCTGCCGATCGGCGACGTGAAAAAGCGTTTCGGTGCCGCCGCATGAACGAAGCGGCGGCAGCAAGACCACCGGGCGCCGGGCCTTTTTCCGGCTTCGAACGCTTGGTGGCGTGGCGCTATCTGCGCTCGCGTCGCAAGGAGACGGTGATCTCGGTGATCGCCTCGATCTCCTTCCTCGGCATCATGCTGGGCGTCGCCACGCTGATCGTCGTCATGGCAGTCATGAACGGCTTTCGCGCCGAACTGCTGACGCGCATCCTAGGCGTCAACGGGCACCTGATCGTGCAGCCGCTCGACATGCCGCTGGAGGACTATGCCCAGGTCGCTGGCCGCATCAACGGCGTGCCCGGCGTCAAATACGCCATCCCGCTGATCGACGGGCAGGTGCTGGCGCAAGGCAATGTCGGCGGCGGCACCGGCGCGCTGGTGCGCGGCATACGCGGCGAGGATCTCGGCAAGATCACCATCGTCGCCAACAACATCAAGGAGGGCTCGATCGTCGGCTTCGACACCGGCGAAGGCGTCGCCATCGGCAGCCGCATGGCCGAAAATCTCGGCCTTGTGCTCGGCGATACCATCACGCTGATCTCGCCCGAGGGCGACATCACGCCGCTCGGCACGACGCCGCGTATGAAAGGCTATCCGATAACCGCGATCTTCGAGGTCGGCATGTCGGAATATGACAGTTCCATCGTCTACATGCCGTTTTCCGAAGCGCAGCTTTACTTCAACATGGACGGAAGGGCGCAGACGATCGAGATCTACGCCGACAATCCCGACAATATCGACGCGCTGAAGCCGAAGGTCGAAGAGGCGGCGCAGCGGCCGATCAGCCTTGTCGATTGGCGGGAGCGTAACAAGACGTTCTTCGACGCGCTGCAGGTCGAGCGCAACGTCATGTTCATGATCCTGACGCTGATCGTGCTGGTGGCGGCGCTCAACATCATTTCGGGCCTGATCATGCTGGTGAAGGACAAGGGCCACGACATCGCCATCCTGCGCACCATGGGCGCCACGCGCGGCGCGATCCTGCGCATCTTCCTGATGACCGGGGCTGCGATCGGCGTTGTCGGCACTATCGCCGGCGTGCTGCTCGGCATCGTGATCTGCCTCAACGTCGAGCGCATCCGCCAGTTCTTCTCCTGGCTGGCCAACGAGCGGCTGTTCAATCCCGAGCTTTATTTCCTGAGCCAGCTGCCGGCCCGCATGGATGCCAGCGAGACGATCTCGGTCGTTCTCATGGCTTTGGCGCTGTCATTCCTGGCGACACTGTTTCCGGCATGGCGCGCTGCCAGGCTCGATCCGGTCGAAGCGCTGAGGTACGAATGATGGCCGAGGCCATTATCGAGCTGAAGAGCGTCGAACGCCACTATGTACAGGGGCCGCGCAAGCTGACCATCCTGAACGGCGCCGATTTTTCGCTGAAGCGTGGCGAGATGGTGGCGCTTGTGGCGCCGTCGGGCACCGGCAAGTCGACGCTGCTCCACACTGCCGGGCTGCTGGAGCGACCGGACGCCGGCGACGTGATCCTGGCGGGGCGCGCCTGCGGCCGGCTTTCCGACGACGAACGCACGGCGATCCGCCGCAACGATGTCGGCTTCGTCTACCAGTTCCATCATTTGTTGCCTGAGTTTTCTGCGCTGGAAAACATCATGATGCCGCAGCTGATAAAAGGGCTGCCGCGCAAGGAGGCGGCCGAGCGGGCGGCGCAATTGCTCGACTATATGCAGATCGGCAAGCGCGCGCAGCATCGTCCTTCCGAGCTCTCCGGCGGCGAGCAGCAGCGCGTCGCCATTGCGCGTGCCGTCGCCAATGCGCCGCTGGTGCTTTTGGCCGACGAGCCGACCGGCAATCTCGACCCGGTGACCGCTTCCTATGTGTTCGAGGCGCTGGCAGCGCTGGTCCGGCAATCGGGCCTGGCGGCGCTCATCGCCACCCACAATCACGAGCTCGCCTCGCGCATGGACCGCCGCGTGACGCTCGCCGACGGCAAGGTCGTGCCGCTTTAGGGTGCGCTGCAATTGAGGCGATGACGGCCTGCGAGCTGCCGTGCGCCGTCCCGCCGCCTTTCGCGCGCCTGTCGGCCGCGAAACGCTCGGCATTTCCCTCTCAACCCTTTCTTAACCCTGTCGAATTGACCGGGCGCAAATTCCGGTGACGTCCGGACTGCGATCGTTGACATTCGAACAAAATTAGAACAAAATACGAACATACTAACAACAGGAGAGAGTTATGACCGATCTTGTTCAGGATGTCGTCTCGCTGGTGTGCATGAGCACGTTCCTCATTTCCATGGCAATCTGGATCGGCGCGATGTGAGGATTGAGCTCAAGGGCGGGCTCGATGCTGATGAGCGAGGGCCGCCTTCGCATATTGGCGCAGGCATTGGGCGAGTGTTTCAGCCGGCCTTGCGGGATACTTCGACAGGCGACACCGCGGCGGGCCCGAACACGTCCTCGAAAGCGGATTTCAGCGCCAGGTCGAGGTCGGCCATGGTTACGGGAAGGCCGAGGTCGACAAGGCTGGTGACGCCGTGATCCTGGACGCCGCACGGCACGATGCCGCTGAAATGGCTAAGGTCCGGCTCGACATTGATGGCGATGCCGTGAAAGCTCACCCAGCGCCTCAGCCTGATGCCGATGGCGGCGATCTTGTCCTCGGCCGCCGAGCCGTCGGGCAAAGCGGGGCGGTCCGGCCGAACCACCCAGACGCCGACGCGGTCCTCGCGGCGTTCGCCGCGTACGTTGAAGGCGGCCAGCGAGCCGATGATCCATTGTTCGAGTGCGGCGACGAAGGCGCGGACATCCTCGCGCCGCCGCTTCAGGTCGAGCATGACGTAGGCGACGCGCTGGCCCGGCCCATGATAGGTGTATTCGCCGCCACGCCCGGCGGCAAAGACCGGGAAACGGTCCGGCTCGATCAGGTCCTCGATGCGGGCGCTGGTGCCGGCGGTGTAGAGCGGCGGGTGCTCGACCAGCCAGACCATCTCGCCGGCGCCGCCGCTGCGGATTGCCTCGGCGCGCGCCTCCATTACGGCGAGCGCATCGGGATAGGCGGTGAGCCCGGGCTCGATGCGCCATTCGACCGGCGCCGAGCCGGGCAAGGGCAGGAACGACGTGGCGATCTGGCTGCGCTCTGTCATGATATCTCGTCTCGCCACTCATATGGCGGCAATCGGTACAAACGTCCAGTTCCGGCACGTTCGGCCCTTGAAGAGTTATGCCGATGTCCGGCCGATTATTGCTGGCCGCGCACTTGTTTCACCGGAAACGATTTGCTACACGCCGCGGGCCGGTTGGTTCCGGCTCCTACCACGTGCGGTCGTGGCGGAATTGGTAGACGCGCAGCGTTGAGGTCGCTGTGGGGCAACCCGTGGAAGTTCGAGTCTTCTCGACCGCACCATTAAATTCGAAAGCGGAACCTCCAGCCCGTTGAATTCGAGCACGGCGGGGAGCGTCCTTGTCGGGGCGCGAGGCTTTTTGCCTGGTTGCGATCACGAATGTGGCCCAGTGAAGAAGCAATCGGCGCGCGGAGCCATCTATGCGGTTGGCGTGCAAACTATTCGCGCACCAAGCGTCCGGTTGCCCACCAGATCACAAATACAACAACGATCGATGCGTAGCCGTTCACGGCATGGTGGCAGCCAGTGTACACCGATCCGTACAGGATCAGGGCTGCAAAGTTCCAACCGAGAACGAGCCGGCGCTGGGTGTGGTTCGAGGGGCAGCTCGATCTCGACGCTGATCGGATGGTTCATGGCCTATGGTCCAGCGACGACCAAGGGTGGCCCGGTAATCTCCATATCGAATTAGCACCTTTGCGCTTGCCTTGAAGGCATCCTATTCTGGCGGGTAGTATCCGCTCGTGGGCATAGAATGTCGGTACTGCCTTTCTTAAGAATTTACGCGCTGCTCAACGCGGTGCTGGCTGCGACTGGGCTTGTGGCGGTGGCTACGCTCACGATACCGGACATGTCCGGACGAAGCAGACTGGCTTTGGCTGCCGTGCTCGCGGTCATTTGGGGTGTCTATCTCCTGGAATTGGCGGAGAAACTGCTCAAGCGCCGGACGGGAGACGTTCGGGACAGGACGCCGGCAATCGCCATTGATGTGCTCGCGGTTTTGGTTCCACTCGCCGCATTTCTGCTCGTCGGCACGCCCGACCGGAGCCTCTACTGTGCTGTCTGGCTGCTCAAACCGCTGCGCGATTCAACTTTCTTCCCGCTGCTGGGCAGAATCCTGACCAACGAAGCGCGCAACCTGATCGGCGTCGCCACGGTCTTCGGCATCGTTCTTTTCGGTTTTGCGCTCGCAGCCTATGTCATCGAGCGCGACGTCCAACCGCAACAGTTCGGCAGCATCCCCCAGGCAATGTGGTGGGCGGTGGTCACGCTGTCCACCACCGGTTATGGCGACGCTATTCCGGAAAGCTTCGCCGGCCGCGTCCTTGCCGGGGCGGTCATGATGAGTGGCATCGGCATCTTCGCGCTCTGGGCTGGCATTCTTGCCACCGGCTTTTATCAAGAAGTCCGTCGCGAGGATTTCGTCCGCAATTGGCAATTGGTCGCCGCCGTGCCGTTGTTTCAGAAGCTCGGCCCGGCCACACTAGTCGAGATCGTGCGCGCATTACGACCTCGCGTCGTGCCGGCGGGCGCTGTGATCTGCCGCAATGGCGAGACCGGTGACCAGATGTTCTTCGTCGTGGAGGGGCGCGTCAGCGTCGCGACGCCGAACCCGGTGGATCTGGGCCCTGGCGCCTTCTTCGGCGAGATGGCGCTGATCACCGGCGAACCGCGCTCGGCGACCGTCAGCGCCACAACGGTGGTCTCACTCCTGTCGCTACACTCGGCGGATTTCCAGATGCTGTGCAGCAGCAGCCCGGAGATCGCAGAAACCATCCGCAAGACCGCGCTCGAGCGGCGCGGCGCGGCAGCTAAGGGTTGACCGTACTAGGTGTTCGTCAGAGGAGGATGTGATGGCAAGGCTGCCAGCTGCCTGCCGATGGTGGCTGGCCGGAACTACATGCTTTGCCGCTGCCGAACCATCCTCAATACAGGTCGCCACGGAATCGTAGAAAAATGGCTTAAAATCAACGCGGGAGGCGTTGCGGCGCTGCATCTCGACCGCACCATCAAATTCGAAAGCGGAATCTCTTGCCCGTTGAATTCGAGCACGGCAGGGAGCGTCCTTGTCGGGGCACGTGCTTTTTGCCTGATTGCGGTCGCGAGTTTGGCTTATGCGAAGTGGCCATCGGCAGGCATGGCCATCTATCGACAAGCGCACATAACTATTCGCGCACCAGGCGTCCGGTCGCCCACCAAATCACCGACACAACAACGATCGATGCGTAGCCGTCCACGGCATAGTGCCAGCCAGTGAACACCGATCCGTACAGGATCAGGGCTGCAAAGGTCCAACCCAGAACGCCAAGCCAGCGATTGATCGATGACAGCAAATAGGCGTTCAATGCGGCAAAGGCGACATGCATGCTTGGCATGGCCGAGATGCCGCCGCCAAGACTTGGCCGGCCGCTTTGGTAAGCCATCAGGAGATATGCCGCGGGTTCCCGCACCATGTAACTATGGTCCAGCCTGTCCAGGGCCGCATTCAATCCGTGGAAGCGATCCACGCCGACAAAGTGGTGGTAGTAAACCGGTCCGACCGATGCCAGCGCCACGGCCAAGACCGTTCCGAGGACGGACAACGTCAGCGCTGCTGCGCAGAGATAGCGGATGCGGGCAATCTCGTCCGACCAGAGCGACACGAAAAGGATGGCGCCGAACCACTGGTAAAACCAAATGACTTCATAGCTGTTGAAGACGACGAACGACCAATTGTTGCTGTCGAGCTTATGGACGATCTCCCATGGCGGCATCCCGTGCAGCCATTCATCAGCGTCGGCCAACCAGTTGTCGGCATAGTATGGGACGACGGACGGGATGGCGATCTTGTAGGTAGAGAACGCGGTCAAGCTGGCAAAGAAGAACAGCAGCACCAGCAGACAACCGCGCCAGCGCCCTTGAACCAAATCCAGTGCGTAGCGAACCGGTTGCCGCCGGCCATGGATTAGCGCGGCACAGCAGACGCCACCGATAAACAACACCGGAATGCCAACAAGAAACTTGTGAGAATAGATTAAGGCGGACGTATAGAATATTTCTGGATATAGTGCAGATGCGCCTAAAACGTATGTCGCCATGAACAAGGAGAGGCGCAATTGCCATATGGCGGAGGGCCTGTAGCGAGAGGCTTCCGTGGTTAGGGCCAAACCAATTTACCTGTTCTTAACGTTTCGCCGGAGAGACACATACACCGGTAAGGTAAAAACCTTGCCGCCAGGTTTACTTTTCGCCGGTGGTCGACATTTGCCGGCCGGCCCGCATGCGGTGGATCGATTCCCTGAGCAGTCTTGCATCCGCATCGCTGTCCATGCCCCCGCGTGAAGGAATTGCCCCGGAGCCTCGGGGCCGAGCCGGCCGGTTGCTTGAACACGGGCCCGCCACGCCCTCAGTTGACATATCATAAGTTTTAGCTTATCATAAGTCATGATTTATGATTATGCAGGAATGGTGGCCTTGGCCGATCCGACGCGCCGAAAGGTGTTCGAGCTCATCGCCGATCGGCCACGCTCGGTCATCGATCTGACGCGAGTGCTTCCGGTCTCGCAGCCGGCGGTATCGCAGCACCTCAAGGTCTTGAAGGAAGCCCGGCTGGTCCGCGCAGAGCCGAAAGGTGCCAGCAACATCTATCATCTCGACCCGCATGGGCTCGGCGAGATGCGCGCCTGGCTTGACCGCATGTGGGGCGATGCGCTCGACGCCTTCAAATGGGAAGTCGACAACAGCAAGGAGAAGAGGAAATGACGACCATGATCAAGCCCGCGCCGGTCAGGAAGTCGGTGACCGTGGAGGTGCCGCTCGACAAGGCGTTCGATGTGTTCACCACAGGATTCGGGCGCTGGTGGCCGGCTTCGCATTCGATCGGCAAATCCGCCCTGACGACCGCGGTGATCGAACCGAAAGCCGGCGGCCGCTGGTACGAGATCGGCGAGGATGGGTCACAATGCGATTGGGGCGAGGTTCTCGCCTGGGATCCGCCGTCGAGGCTGACGCTCGCCTGGCGCATTGGAGCCGGCTGGCGCTACGATCCGGCATTGCTGACCGAAGTCGAGATCCGCTTTGTCGCGCTCGGCGAGAACGCGACGCGCGTGGAACTCGAGCACAGGCTTCTGGAGAACATGGGCGAAACCGCAGAGGCGATGCGCGAGGCCTTCGAATCGGAGGGTGGCTGGAGCGGTCTCCTGGACCGCTATGCGGCTGAGGCCAAGCGCCACGCCGCCTGATCGGGAAGCCGTTAAGTCCAATATCCAGCGAGGCCGTCGCACCCTCGGCCTCGCCGTTTTTGAATCAGTGTCGATCTGCCCATCTGGTTGACCGGGGCGGGGAGATACGCTGCCCTTTACCTGCCGCCGCGAAGGTTTGCAGCGCCGCAGGTTTGTAGAACGTCCTCTCCTCCTACCATCCGGTATGCGCCGCACCGTTTGGACGCGCGAACGGCGCTGTAGCAATTTGTCGTTGTGCATGGTCCTTTCGCAAAATCGATTCCGATTGTCAGGATCATGGTCTAGACCTGACAGGCACCTTATCCGGAAATCCGATGGCGGGAGGCGCTGGTGGAAGGCCAGGACGAACAGATGACCGGCGCCCGGGCGGCCGAGGAGCGCCGCGCCGACATCTATGACGAGGACGGCGTCATCCTGTCGTCGTTCCTCGCCCAGATCGGTGCCGCGATCGCCGATCGCGATACGCTGACGCTGAAGCGCGAAGTCGACGATCTGCACCAGTCGGAACTCGGCCACCTGCTCGAGGCCCTGCACCCGGAACAGCGACGCGCGCTGGTCGAATTGCTGGGCAAGGATTTCGATTTTTCCGCGCTGACCGAGGTTGACGAGGCGATCCGCCGCGACATCGTCGACAGTCTGCCCAATGCGCAGATCGCCCAGGCGGTGCAGGATCTCGATTCCGATGACGCGGTCTACATTCTCGAAGACCTCGACCAGGAGGACCAGGACGAGATCCTGTCGCAGCTGCCGTTCACCGAGAGGATCAGGCTGCGGCGTTCGCTTGACTATCCCGAAGAGACCGCCGGCCGCCGCATGCAGACCGAGTTCGTCGCGGTGCCGCCGTTCTGGACGATCGGCCAGACCATCGACTACATGCGCGAGGACAACAATCTTCCCGACCGTTTCAGCCAGATCTTCGTCATCGATCCGAGCTTCAAGCTGCTCGGCGCCATCGACCTCGACCAGATCCTGCGTACCAAGCGCTCGGTCAAGGTCGAAGAGGTCATGCATGAGACTAGGCATGCCATCCCGGCCACCATGGACCAGGAGGAGGCGGCACGCGAATTCGAACAATACGATCTTCTGTCCGCCGCCGTCGTCGACGAGAACGAGCGGCTGGTCGGCGTGCTGACCATCGACGACGTCGTCGACGTCATCCAGCAGGAGGCCGAGGAAGATCTGCTGCGCATGGGCGGCGTCGGCGACGAAGAACTCTCGGACAGCATCTTTTCGACCTCGCGCTCGCGCGTGCCGTGGCTGCTGGTCAATCTTTTGACGGCTTTCCTGGCGGCCTCGGTGATCGGCCTGTTCGACCGCACCATCGAGCATATCGTGGCGCTGGCGGTGCTGATGCCGATCGTCGCCGGCATGGGCGGCAATGCCGGCTCGCAGACCATGACTGTCACGGTGCGGGCGCTGGCGACCAGGGACCTCGACATCTACAATGCCGGCCGCATCATCCGCCGCGAAATCGGGGTGGGCTTCATCAACGGCATCATCTTTGCCATCCTGATCGGCCTCGTGGCTGCTGCCTGGTTCCACGATCGCAATCTCGGCGGCATCATTGCGGCTGCGATGATCATCAATATGTTCGTGGCGGCTCTGGCGGGCATCCTTATCCCGCTGCTGCTCGACCGCTTCAAGATCGATCCGGCTGTGGCTTCGGCGGTTTTCGTCACCACAGTCACCGATGTCGTCGGTTTCTTTGCCTTTCTCGGGCTCGCCACATGGTGGTTCGGCGTGCGCTGAACGTCACCTCAATTGACTTTTACGTAAATGCCATGCGAGGCTTTGAAAGGTGCCTTGTCCGCCGATTCTGGTACGCGCCTGGGCGCTGGCGGCGCCGGCCAGTTGGAACTCGCGGCGTGGCCGGGGCATTGGAGTGACGATGCGGGAATATTATTCGATCACGGAGCTGACCCGCGAATTCGACGTGTCGACGCGGACGTTGCGCTTCTATGAGGACGAAGGGCTGGTGCAGCCGGTAAGACGCGGCCGCACGCGGCTGTTCCGTCCGTCGGACCGGCATCTCATCCGCCAGATCATGCGGGGAAAAAGACTCGGCTTCTCGATCAACGAGATCCGCGAGATCATCCAGATGTACAGGGAGCCGCCCGGCGAGGTAGGCCAGCTCAAACTGATGATCAAGCGCATCGAGGAAAAGCGCGAGGATCTCCGCCAGAAACGCCGCGACCTCGAAGAGACCCTGGCAGAGCTCGACCAGGCCGAGGAATCCTGCGTCGAGCGGCTGGTGGAGCTCGGCGTCACCACCTAAGCCGGTGTCAGCCTCGGCTCAAATCCAGCGCCGCACCCTTTTGGCGTAGTCCCGGTATTTCTTGCCGAATTTGGCCGTCAGCACCTTCTCCTCGCTCTCGATCGTCAGCTTCTGCGTCAGGAACGCCGCGATGACTGCCAGCGGCAGGAACCAGGCGATCCCAGTGACAAAGGCGAGGCTGACCAGCAGCAGCGTGTTGGCGAGGTAGATCGGGTTGCGGCTGACGGCGAAGGGTCCGGTGGTCACCAGATGGTCAGGCACGCCGTTCGGGTTGAGCGTCGTCTTGGCGCGGATCATGGTGCGGATTGCCGTGAACCAGAGCGCGGCAACCGCCACCAACCCCACAAGGCCGGCGGCGAACAGGATGTCGCCGAGAAGATCGCCGATCCACGGCAGCGGATAGAACAGCCCTAGCGCGACGCTGACGATGATGGCAGCGATATAGATCAGCGGCGGCCATGGGATGTGCCCCAGCTTCGGCTGCCCAGGATTTTGCTGCATGGGTTTCGGGTGACTGTCGCTCATTATTGTCCTCCCTCGATTAGCGCGTTCCCGGTTCCGCCGCCTCGGTTTGGGCGGTGCAGGTGCCGGCGAGCTCGCCAATATGCGCCTTCCACTCTGGGGACTGGTCGTCGCTGTAGAGCCGGTCAAGCGAGGCTTCGCCCTGGAGAGTGTCCAGCATGCAGGCACAATAGCTGGAGCAGAACTCGGTGTCGCGTGCCTGCTCGCAGGATATCTGGCAGGATTTCAGAAAACGCACCTCCCTGGTTTCGGCCTGCGCCGGCATGAATTGCGAAAACAGCCAGACCGAGCCGATCAGCACCGGCTGATGGATCAGATAGAAAGCAAGGCTGTGCCGGCCGATGAAGACCAGCGGATTTGCCCAGCGGCCGGGCGCCAATGCCGACAGCCGCGTCAGCGCGCCGGAGGTGGCGGCGAGCTTGGTAACCGCGATGCCGGCAAGTACGGCGCCGAACCAGGGCAGCAGCGGCACGTAGTCGTTGGAGCGCGGGTTGGTCGCCGACAGGCCGACCCACCACAAAGCCGGATGATCGAACGTTTCGGATCGCAGGTAGAAAGGCGCAGCGACGACGAATACGGCGACAAGCAGCGTCAGCAGCGCCGGCAGGCGCAGGAACGCCAGGCCGAGCAGGCTGGCGAGCGCGATCTCATGCAATATGCCGAAGAAGATGAAGCCGTCGGGCGTGGCGATGCGGGTGACCAGCGATATTGCGAGCGCTGCCCCGGCAACCATGGCGAAGCGCTTCCAGAAGCCGGTCCAGCGGATTTTTTTGCCATGGGCGAGATAGAGGCTGATGCCGACCAGGAACAGGAAGCTCGAGGCGATGCAGCGCGCGTAGATTTTCCACCAGCCGAAGGCGGTGAGGCCGGGATCGGTGTAGCCGAAGAATTCGACGTCCCAGGTGAAATGATAGCTCGCCATGGCAAGCAAAGCGATGCCGCGTGCAATGTCGATAACGGCGATGCGCTTCGACTTCGGTTGATCCTGAACGGCTGCGGTCGGCGTGTCGATGCTCATGGTCTCGCTGTCTTGATTCAGCCCCGGCAAGACGACTATCACGGTTGCCACCGTCAAAAGAAGCAGGACCTTGCGTCGTGTTGGCGCCGGTCGGCATCAGGGCTGCTTTAGGCCACAGCCGGAAAGCCTTTGGCCGGCGTGCTGGCGTTCTTCGGCCTGGGCGCGGTTTTCGCGACGCTCGGGCTGCTGGCGGTGGCCTGCGGCTTCGTCACCTGGCGTTATCTGCCCAAATCGCTTTGATGTGCGAGCGCCGCATGGCGCTCGCGCACCCAGTTGTGGAAGCGGTGCAAGTCGTATTCCTCGGGCATCAGCACGCCGGCCTTGTGGCGCATCGAGCGCAGGCCCATCTGGTTGACCTCGCAGATATCAGCATCCTCCTCCAGCACCTGGGTACCGAACGCGACGATGTTGTCGATATCGGCGGCCGGATCGGCGAGCGCTTCGCGTCGCGGCAGACGAGCAGCCAGTTGCGATACCAGATGGCCTCGAGATCGCGCTGATAGGCTGCGATGTCCCAATAGGCTGTTTGACGGCAGCGTCGGCTCGGGCCGCGTCAGGCCGTTGTAGGGAATCGCTTGTTCGGGCTGGGTTGCATGCCGGCTTCCTCCCCATCCGCCAGCCGACACCCGGCTGCGAAAATTGTCAATCGCGGCGCCGGTCTGCGAACTTGGCGAGGCGGCGCATTCGCCACACGATCCGGCGGAATTTGGTTTGCCGGGCGCGGCGATTCTGCCTATAGTCGCTGATGTCGTCGGTTCCGTTTGGAACCAAGAGGGAATGCGGTGCGGGCGAAATTGTTTGCCCAATGCCGTGGCTGCCCCCGCAACTGTGTGCGGTAGTCCTCTCCATATGCCACTGAAGGTTCGCCTTCGGGAAGGTGGGGAAGGGCGCTGATCCGCGAGCCAGGAGACCTGCCGGCGACAGGAAACTGACTTCTATGCCCTCGGGTGGAGGGCGAAAGGACAAGACATGAATACCGCTTCCGTTTCGCTCGGCGCTTCCGCCTCCTCGCAGTCGCGTCTCATGCAGCTGGCGCTTGCTGCATTCCTCGGCATTTTCGTCATGGGCTTTGTCGGCTTCTCGCATATCGATGCGGTCCACAATGCCGCGCACGACTATCGCCATTCGATGGGCTTTCCCTGCCACTGACAAGGGGCTGACATCATGACACTGTTTCGCAACGTCGTGTTCATCGCGGCGATCGCAGGGCTTGTGGCCGGCGTGGCTCTCGCCTGCATGCAAGCCTATGCCACGGTGCCGCTCATCCTGAAGGCGGAAGTCTACGAACAGGCCGGCGGCGGCCATGACCATGCCGCGGCACCTGCGGCACCGGCCGAAAACGCCGCGGGCACGACGGCTATGAGCAGCGCCGCGCCGGCACCGGCTGAAGCAATGGCTCCGGCGGAAGACGAAGGCTGGGCGCCGGCCGACGGTTTCGAGCGCTTCGGCTTCAGCGTCGTTGCCAATATCGTCACCGGCATCGGCTTTGCGCTGGTCCTGATCGCGGTTTCGGAATTCGCCGGCGGCATCGGCAACTGGCGCCAGGGCCTGTTCTGGGGGCTTGCCGGCTTTGCCGTGTTCACGCTGGCGCCGGGCCTCGGCCTGCCGCCGGAACTGCCGGCGATGCCGGCGGCCGACCTTGTCCAACGCCAGATCTGGTGGTGGGCAACAGTGGTGGCGACCGCCGCCGGGCTCGGCCTTATCGCCTTCCGCAGATCGTTGCCGCTGGCGATCCTTGCCGTAGCGTTGATCGTGGCGCCGCATATTGTCGGCGCGCCGCAGCCCGATAGCTTCGAGACGGCGATCCCGGAAGGCCTGCACCACCAGTTCGTGGTGGCGGTGACGCTGACCAACCTGGTGTTCTGGCTGGTGCTCGGCGCGGTCGTCGGCGTGGTGCGCGGACGCTTCACGGGCACGGCGACCAGCCTGCGCGACAGCTTTGCCTGACCGCGCTGCCGGGGCACTGACCCTGGTCATCGGCGGTGCGCGCTCCGGCAAGAGCGCGCATGCCGAGAGCCTGGTGACGGTCGGCCCGCCGCCTTGGAGCTATATCGCCACGGCGCAAGCCTATGACGACGAGATGCGCCAGCGCATCGCGCTGCACCGCTCGCGCCGCGGCGCCGGCTGGACGACCATCGATGCGCCGCTCGACCTTGCCGGCGCGATCGGAGCGCTGCCTGACGGCCAGCCGGTGCTGATCGATTGCCTGACGCTGTGGCTGACCAACCATATGCTGGCCGACCATGATGTCGAGGCCGAATGCCGGAGGCTGGCCGATGTGCTGTCGCGGCCGCGTGGGCCGTGGTTCGTGGTGTCCAACGAGGTCGGCCAGGGCATCGTGCCGGACAATGCGCTGGCAAGACGGTTTCGCGACGCCGCCGGCCGGCTGAACCAGGACGTCGCGGCTGTTGCCGGCACCGTGCTTTTGATGGTGGCGGGGCTGCCGCTCAAGGTGAAATGACATGGCTGATACTATCGATCCCAAGGACGAGGAACGCCACCGCGCCAAGATGGCCAAGCGCAAGGCGGTGCAGGACGCCGAGGTCGCGGCCAAGACGGTCAAGAAGGGGCTGCTGATCGTCAACACCGGACCGGGCAAGGGCAAGACCACGGCCGCCTTTGGGCTGGCGCTCAGGATGCTCGGCTATGGCAAGCGCGTCGGCGTCGTTCAGTTCATCAAGGGCAAATGGCACACCGGCGAGAAAGACGCCTTTGCCGCCTTCGGCGACCGTGTCGTCTGGCACGCCATGGGCGAAGGCTTTACCTGGGAGACACAGGACCTGAAGCGCGACATCGCGGCGGCCGAGGCTGCCTGGGCGAAAGCGCTGGAGCTGATGGCCGAGCCGTCGATCAGCCTCGTGGTGCTCGACGAGCTGAACATCGCGCTGCGCTACGACTACCTCGATCTCGAAAAGGTGGTCGCGGCGCTGAAGGCGCGTCGCGAAGGCCTGCATGTCGTCGTCACCGGCCGCAACGCCAAACCGGTATTGGTCGAGGCGGCCGATCTGGTCACCGAGATGGGCGTGACCAAGCACCACTTCTCCGCCGGCGTGAAGGCGCAGCAGGGGATCGAGTTCTGAGGGGTGTTGCTGGCGCCTCTTCTTCCTTCTCCCCTTGTGGGAGAAGGTGGATTGGCGCGCAGCGCAAAGACGGTTGAGAGGTGCTGGCCGGGGCGCTGTTGGTGCCAAGCTGGAACACCCCTCATCCGGCCGCTTCGCGGCCACCTTCTCCCACAAGGGGAGAAGGGAAAGCCGCACGAAGCGGCTCGCCCCTGGAATGGTAAGGGTGAGGGGCGGCGCCGACCTGACGCGATTATTTGAGGCGTAGCCTTATTTTGTTCTTGCTTTGTGCCGGCAGCTATGCTACTAATTTGGCTATGGTGCTAATTGGGCTCCAACGACCCGTCGCTTGGCGGTTTTTGTTTCGCCTGAGATCGGGCGAAGATCACAACAGAATTACGACCGTCGAGATTACCCCAAACAGTGCGATCAGCAGAAAATCGGCGATCCGGTAGAGTTTCAGTGCCGCCGGATCTCAGGGATAGAGTTCTGGTCGCTTGCGAAGCTGGAGATTGTTCGTGGACCAGGCGGTAATCGTCTATCTTATTCTCAATGATGGTCAGTTTGGTGCCGCTGACGAACGCGAATCCATTTATGCGCTCGAGGATCGGCTAGAGAAAGCTATCGAGGATGCATCGGTCGGCGAGTTTGACGGTGACTTGTTTGGTGAAGGCGAATGCATCCTTTACATGTATGGGCCAAACGCTGAACGACTTTTTGTCGTAGTCGAACCCTTATTGAAATCTTCTCCCGTAGCTGCCGGTGGGTACGCGATCAAAAGGTTTGGCGTGGAAGCCGATCCGAGCGCAAAGGAAGTCCGTGTTACCTGGTAGGTCGGGTTTGCCGACCCATTCGGACGTTCACGCGGCGATGACGATCACCGCGACCACGCCGAACAGCGCGATCAGCAGTAAGTCGGCGACGCGGTAGAGTTTCAGCGCCCGTCGGATGTCGGTGCTCTCGACATCATCGCGCCGGCCGCCTTCGCCCATCAATGCGTCTTCGACCATGACGCCGTCATAGGAACGGCGGCCGGCGAGCGCCAGGCCGAGCGCGCCGGCCATCGCTGCTTCCGGCCAGCCGGCGTTGGGCGAGCGGTGTTTTTTCGCATCGCGCCGCACGGCGTGCCAGGCGCCCTTGGCGTTGGCGCCCTTGACCAGAAAAGCGGCGAGTACGATCAGCAGCGCCGTCAGCCGCGACGCCGGCAGATTGATCCAATCGTCGAAGCGCGCCGCCGCCCAGCCGAAGGCTTCGTGGCGCGGGGTGCGATGGCCGATCATCGAATCGGCGGTGTTGGCGGCCTTGTAGGCGACGCCGCCGGCGAGCCCGCCGATACCGAGCCAGAAGGCCGGAGCGACGACACCGTCGGAGAAATTCTCGGCCAGGCTTTCGATCGCGGCGCGGCAGACAGCGGCCCTGTCGAGCTTTTCCGGGTCGCGACCGACGATCCGCGAGACGGCAATGCGGCCTATATCCAGTCCGCCGCTGTCGAGTGCGTCGGCGACCGCTTCGACATGCTCGGCCAGGCTCTTCTGCGACAGCAGCGACGTCGCCAGGATTGCGGTGACCAACCAGCCGAGGGGAATGCTCCAAAGCAAGGTTTCGAGCCAGAGGGCGAGGGCGGCCGGCACCAGCACGATCACCAGCAGCGCGACGACGCCCCAGCGGCGACGGTCGGCGTCGGAATCAGTGGCGCGGTTGAGCCTGCGGTCGAGAAAGGATATCAGCCTGCCGAACCAGGTGACGGGATGGCCAATGGCATCGAAGAGCCGGGCCGGGTAGCCGAGTACAAGTTCGATGGCCAGCGACAGGAAAGTGATCAGGATCGGCATGAAGTCTCTTGATGGAGTGACGGCGGCAGTTGACCACGGCGGAAGCCTTGGCCGGGCGAGGGCGCTTTTCCCTCACGCGCCGCTGCCTTTCGTCGACCTCTCGACCGGGATCAATCCGCACTCCTACCCGCTTTTCGATTTGCCCGCCACCGCCCTGTCGCGATTGCCGGAAACAGCGCGCAGCCGCGACTTGGCTGAACGCGCGGCAAGCGCCTATGGCGCCCCGTCGGCGACGAATGTCGCAGCGGCGCCCGGCACGCAGATCCTGTTGCCGCGCGTCGCTTCCCTGGTCAGCCCGGGCACGGCGCTGGTGCTCGGGCCGACTTATGCCGAGCATCGGCGGGCAGCGGCGATCGCCGGCCATGCGGCGGCTGAAGTCCATGATTTCGAAGCCCTGGCGGCGGCCGACCTTGCCGTCGTCGTCAATCCCAACAACCCGGACGGGCGCGTCGTCGAGCGCGAAAGATTGCTTCGACTTGCCGGGATATTGCGCGCCAGAGGTGGGCTGCTGGTGGTCGACGAGGCCTTCATGGATGTCGGCCCGCGCAGCGAAAGCCTGGCCGGCGACGTCGACCAGGGCGGCATCGTCGTGCTGCGTTCGTTCGGCAAGTTCTTCGGCCTGGCCGGCCTGCGGCTTGGCTTTGCACTGGCCGATGCGCTGACGGTCGAGCGGCTGGAGGCGCAATTCGGGCCATGGGCGGTTGCCGGGCCGGCGCTCGAATATGGCATAAGGGCGCTTGCCGATACCGGCTGGCAGGCCGGGATGCGGCGCCGTCTGGCCGAGGATGCCGCGCGGCTCGATACGCTGTTCGGCCGCTTCGGCGTGCCTGTCGCCGGTGGCACCGCGTTGTTCCGCTATATCAGGCTGGCGGGCGCCGCCGGCCTGTTTTCGGTGCTCGGCCAGCGCGGCATCCTGCTTCGGCATTTCGCCGATCGTCCGGATGTGCTGCGCGCCGGCCTGCCGGGAGCCGATGAAGAATGGCGGCGGCTCGAATCCGCACTTGCCGGCTGGGCCTCGCGGCGCGACGATGATGCCAAGGGAGAAACTACCCAATGATCCACGTCTGCTCGCTGTCCAAAGTCGAGGAAACGGTAACGAAGACCGGGGCCGGGCGGCTTCTTTCGCTGCTCGCTGCCGGAACGGAGGTGATGCGACCGGCCTCGATCACCAGGGAAAACCATCTGCATCTGGTCATGCATGACATTGCGGTGGCGCAGGAGGGCATGACCATGCCGGGCGAGGAGCATGTCTTGAACCTGCTCGATTTCGCACGCCAATGGGATCGCTCGCGGCCGCTGGTGGTGCATTGCTATGCCGGCATCAGCCGCTCGACCGCCTCGGCCTATATCATCGCGGCAGCCTTGGCGCCGAAGCGCGACGAGGTCGAGTTGGCCGAGACTCTGCGCAGGCTGTCGCCCACGGCGACGCCCAATCCGCGGCTGATCGCGATCGCCGACACACTGCTCGATCGCAGGGGCCGGATGATCGAAGCGATCCAGGCGATCGGGCGCGGCGCGGATGCTTTCGAAGGCACGCCGTTCGAATTGAAAATCTGAGCCTAAAAATCCAGGAAAATGCGCAGGAGTTCTAACACACGGCCAAGGGGCGAATGATGATCGGGAGAATTTTGGCCATCGTTGTTGGCGTGGTCTGCGCGACAGGCAGCGCCATGGCCGCGTCCATGCCGGCTCTCAAGTCGATCGACCTGGCAGCGCTCCAAGCCACTGTCGAGGGTTTGGCCAAGGAACTTATGCTGCCCGGTGCCATGGTTTTGCTCAAGACTCCGCGGGGCAACCTCATCTTCGGCTACGGTACGACTGAACTGGGTGCCACGAACCCGCCGCGCGCCGATACCCACTTCCGTGCGGCCTCGAACACCAAGACGATGACCGCCGCTGTCATCGTGCAACTGGTGCAGGAAGGGAAACTGAGCTTCGCCGATCTGATCTCGAAATACGTCCAGCGCGTTCCCAACGGCGACGAGATAACCATTCGGCAGCTCATAACAATGCGGAGCGGCCTCCCTAACTTCACCAATGCGCCGGAACTTGCCGAAAGCCTGGACAAGTATCCTTACAGGGTATGGACCGCCGATGAAGTACTCGGCATGGCGTTCAAACGGCCGCCGGACTTCGCGCCGGGTGCCGGATTCGAGTACAACAACACCAACTACTATCTGCTCGGCCTTGTTGCCGAGAAGATCGACGGCAAGCCGCTCTCGACCATCTTCCGGGACCGCCTGTTCGGGCCGCTCGGCATGAAGAACACCGCGTTGCCGCCGAGCACGTCGAACGCCATCCCCGAGCCATACTCAAGCGGCTATCTCTACGGCAGTACTTCGTACGCCCTGGCTGATGCGCCCTATCCGGACGACCTCCAGGCTGCGGCCAGGGCGGGAACGCTCAAGCCCAACGACGACACATGGCAGAACCCGTCCGCCTACTTTGCGGCTGGCGGAGTCATCTCCACCGCGGATGACCTCGCGACCTGGATGCGCGCGCTGGTCGGGGGCAAGCTCTTCAATGCCGACTTCCAGCGGCAGTGGCTTGCAAGCCCTGAGGCGCCGGAGCCGGGCGAACCCGCCATGCAAAAATATGGCTATGGCATCCTAACGCTGACTTTCGGGCCTAACGAAATCTACTATCACGAAGGCGAGATGCCCGGTTACCAGTCCTTCATGGGCTACGATCCGGCCAATGATGTCACCCTGGTCATATGGACCAACCTGACTCTCGCGCTCGACGGCCAGGCGACCGCCAACACCTTGATGGTGAAGATACTCGACGAAATCTACACGGTGTCGCCGCTTCAAGACGTGAAGTGAGGATCCTCGCGCCCGAATGGAATCGCCCCTCGTGAGCGAGGCCTGAGGTGGTGGGATCAAACACCTACGCCAACCAATCCGCCAGCTTTGCCTTGCCCACGTCCCTCAGCAGGCCGATGAAGCCGTCGGCCTGATGTTCGGCGGTCAGCCGGCCTTTTTCGGCGGTAGCAATGCTGGCGTCGCCGACCACGCCATTCGGGTTGAGGTCGCTGGCGATCCAGGCGAAGGCGTGCGTTCCGGTGTGGCGCAGCAGCGAAAATTCCTTTTCGGCGCGGGCGACCTTGGACACGAAATTGTCGGCCTTGGCCATGTCGACGAGGTCGGGCCGGAAATGCAGCATCAGCGAGGTCTCGACGTCGCCGCCATGAATGCCGTGGCGGTCCTCGAGCTCGGTGTACATGCCGGCCGGCCGGCCAAAACGCTGCCAGCTGGTCTTTACCGCCAGCATCTTTGCCCGCACGCGCAATTCGCGGGTGATGATGCCCATGATCTCCTCATTGCCGCCATGCGAGTTCACGACAATCAGTTTTCGGACGCCGGCGCGCGCGACCGACAGGCCAAGTTCGGTCCACGCCTCGACCAAGGTCGTCGCCGGCAGGGTGAGGGTGCCCGGCGCATGCAAATGCTCGTTCGACTTGCCTACCGCCTGGACCGGCAGGATGCGGATGTCGAGATCGCCGGGCAGGCGCGCGATCACCGTTTCCAGCATGCCGTTCATGATCGAGGTGTCGGTCGAGACCGGCAGATGCGGGCCGTGCTGCTCAATCGCCGCCAGCGGCAGAACGGCAATGGTCGCCTCAGGATCGACGGTCGCGTATTCGGTGGTCCGGTAGTCACCCCACCATACGCGTTTTTTTGCAGCGGTCATGTCATGCCCTCTTGAACCGACAAGCCCAGACCTAACGCGGGAACGATCGGCTGTCGATCATCCCGCCGCAATGACCTCGATCTCGACCTTGAATTCCGGCCGGGCAAAACCGGACACGATCATCAGCGTCGAGGCCGGCGCCGGGCTGGCAAACAGCCGGTCGCGAACCTCCATATAGGGCCGCAGGAAGGCGCGGTCGGTGACGTAGGTGTTGATGCGGACGATGTCGGACAGGCCGAGCCCGGCCTCGCCGAGAATCGCCGCTATGTTCTGGAAACAAAGCTCGGCCTGTGCGCCGGCCTCCTCGGGGATCTGGTCGTCCGGGGTGATTGCGACTTGGCCCGAACACAGCACCAGCCGCTTGCCGGGCGGCAGTTCGACACCATGGCTGTAGCGGGCGAAGGGCGGCTTGATCGACTTCGGCGTGAGAAATTTGAACATGGCAATCTCCGTTCACGGCAGCCTAAAGCGGGATCGATGCGGGCATCAAGATGGCGGTGCATGTCACGAGGGCGATTGTGGACAGGCGATCAAAAAATAGGCACGATGCCTTTCGTACAGCATGACCCGTCCGGCCTTCGCGCCGCCATTGCTCAGGCGGGCATTGCACAAGCGGGCGGTCCCGGCGCAACGCGCCGGTGGCATGTGTCTTGCTTCTTGAAACAATGGTGTCGAGCCCGACGCGTGACGCGCCGGAGCGAACAAAGGGTGGTGTGGATGTACGGAAAACTCAAGATTTCGGCGGGCGTGATCGTGCTGCTTGGCGCAGGCACGCTTGCCGCGGCAGCGAACGAAAAAGTCACCTTCGGCACCAACTGGCTGGCCGAGCCGGAGCATGGCGGTTACTACCAGGCCGTGGTGGACGGCACCTATGCCGCCTGCGGCATCGACGTGACGATCATGCAGGGCGGCCCACAGGTCAGCGGCCGGCCGCTGCTGCTGGCCGGCAAGATCGATTTTTACATGGGCGGCAACCTGCTGTCGGCCTTCGATGCCGTGCAGCAAGGCATACCGATGCGCGTCGTGGCGGCCGACTTCCAGAAGGACCCGCAGGTCATCATGTCCCATCCCGGGCAGGGGCTGGATAAATGGGAAGACCTGAAGAACGCCGACCAGTACATCCTCGGCGACGAAGGTGCGCAGACCTTCTTCCAGTGGATGGTCACCGACCTCGGCTTCGATGCCGCCAAGCGCGTGCCCTACACCTTCAACCCGGCGCCGTTCATCGCCAACAAGAAGTCGATCCAGCAGGGTTACGTCACCTCGGAGCCATTCGCCGTCCAGAAGCAGGGCGGTTTCACGCCGAACCAGTTTCTGCTGGCCGACTATGGCTGGGACACATATGCAACGACGGTCGAGACCATGCAGGAGACGATCGACAAGCGTCCCGAGGTGGTCCAGTGCTTCGTCGATGGCTCGGCCAAAGGCTGGTACAATTATCTCTACGGTGACAACAAGGCCGCCAACGAGATGATCAAAAAGGAAAATCCGGACATGACGGATGAGCAGATCGCCTTCTCGATCGAGCAGCTGAAGAAGTTCGGCGTGGTCGATTCCGGCGACAGCGAAAAGCTCGGCATCGGCGCCATGACCGATGCGCGCATCCAGAGTTTCTACGACAAGATGATCAAGGCCAAGGTCACGCCGGCGGGCATCGACATCAAGAAGGCCTACACGCTGGCCTTCGTCAACAAGAGCGTCGGGCTCGACCTGAAGAAGTAGGCCGTGAAGCTGGAGAAAGTGGCGCAACAGCCAGGAAGTATACCAGGGCCGACGCTGTTGGCGCTGCGCGGTGTCGGCAAGGTGTTTTCCAACGGCGTCACCGCGCTCAGCAATGTCGAGCTGACGATCCGGGAAGGCGATTTCCTCAGCCTGCTCGGGCCGTCGGGCTGCGGCAAGTCGACGGCGCTGCGGCTGATTGCCGGCCTGTCGACGCCGACCTCGGGCGTGCTCGACTGGCGCGGCAGCGGCGCCCTCGAGCGTTCGAATATCGGCGGCCGTTCAAATATCGGCTTCGTCTTCCAGGAGCCGACGCTGCTGCCCTGGGCCGACGTCTTCGACAATGTCTGGCTGCCGTTGCGGCTGAAGGGCGTGTCGCGGGCCAAGGCGGCGCCGGCGGTGATGGAGATGCTGGCGCGGGTTCACCTGACCGGCTTCGAGAATGCCGTGCCGCGCGAACTGTCGGGCGGCATGAAGATGCGCGTCTCGATCGCCCGCGCCATGGTGACCAAGCCGCGCATTCTGTTGATGGACGAGCCGTTCGCCGCACTCGACGAGATCACCCGCTTCAAGCTCAACAACGACCTTCTCGAGCTATGGCAGGATGAGCGTTTTACCGTCGTTTTCGTCACCCACAGCGTCTTCGAAAGCGTATTCCTCTCCAACCGCATCGTCGTCATGGCGGCGCGGCCGGGCCGGGTGTTTGCCGAGCTTGCCGTCGATGCATCCTATCCGCGCGACGAGGCGTTTCGCACCTCGCCCGACTATGCCGCGCTCTGCCGCCAGGCATCCGACGTGCTGATCGGCTCCATCAACTCAACTGCCGGACCGCATCATGACGGCCATTGAAGAACCAGTCCTGGCGCTCGACCCGGAGGAGGCGCGCCGCGTCCGCCAGGAGCGCTTCGAGCGCATCGGCAGATGGCTGCTGCCGCTGGTGATCATGATCCTGGCCATCTGGCTGTGGGACCGCATCTGTGTCTGGAACGACATCCCGAAATACATACTGCCGCGCCCCGGCGTGGTGCTGCAAACGCTGCACGACGATGCCGGGCTGCTGTTCTCCTCGCTGCTGGTGACACTCAGGATCACCTTCTTGAGCCTGCTCCTCGCCGTGGTCGGCGGTGTCGGGCTGGCAGTGCTGTTCGCTCAGTCGAAATGGGTGGAGATGTCGTTCTTTCCGTTCGCCATCGTGCTGCAGGTGACGCCGATCGTCGCGATCTTTCCGCTGATCAATATCTATGTCGACAACCAGACGACGAAGCTTTTGCTTTGCGCCTGGATCGTCGCCTTCTTCCCGATCCTCTCCAACACCACGCTCGGCCTCAATTCCGTCGACCGCAATCTGCGCGACATGTTCAAGCTCAACGGTGCGACCCGCTGGCAGCAATTGCGCTATCTGCGGCTGCCGGCGGCGATGCCTTATTTCCTCGGCGGGCTGAAGATCGCCGGCGGCCTGTCGCTGATCGGCGCGGTGGTGGCAGAGTTCGTCGCCGGCGCCACCGGCCAGTCGTCCGGCCTCGCCTCGCGCATCATCGAGGCCGGCTACCGGCTCAACGCGCCAAGGCTGTTCGCGGCGCTGATCCTGATCTCGCTCACCGGCATCCTGATCTTCCTGGTGCTGTCGCTGATTTCGCATCTCATTTTGCGGCGCTGGCACGAGAGCGCGCTGAGGCAGGAGCGGTGATGGTGAGCAGCGCCGCCTTGATACCGGCTTCTGGTTCCTACCATCTTTCCAACGTCCGGCTTCACGCGTCGCTGACGCCGGGGCTTGCGGCTGCCTTTGACGCCGACGGATTTGCGCTCGCGGACATTGCCGTCGCCGATGGCAAGATCTCCGGGATTACGGCGCATCGATCCAACGCACCGGCGGACGCCACCGACCTCGGCGGCCGCATCGTGCTGCCGTGCTTTGTCGACTGCCACACCCATATCGACAAGGGCCATATCTGGCCCCGAAAGCCCAACCCGGACGGCACCTTCATGGGCGCTTTGAACGCCACCGGCGCCGACCGCGCGGCGCGCTGGAGCGCCGACGACGTTGCCCGCCGCATGGATTTTTCGCTGCGCTGCGCCTACGCGCACGGCACCAGGGCGCTGCGCACGCATCTCGACAGCGTCGCGCCGCAGGAAGAGATCTCCTGGCCGGTGTTCGAGACGATGCGGGAGAAATGGCGCGGCCGCATCGAGCTGCAGGCAGCCTGCCTGCTCGGCATCGAGGGCGTGCGCGACAGGAAATGGTTCGAGAGGCTGGCCAAACGGGTGGCTGCCGCCAAGGGTGTCCTCGGCGTCGTCACCTACATGGTGCCGGATCTCGAAGAATTGCTCGACCAGGTGTTTGCGCAGGCGATCAAGCATGGCCTCGACCTCGATTTCCATGCCGACGAGACCGACGATGTCTCGGCGATCTCGCTGAAGAAAATCGCCGAAGCCGCCCTTTGGAACGGTTTTGACGGGAACATCCTGGTCGGCCATTGCTGCTCGCTGGCGCGCCAGCCCGATCTCGACGTGCTCGACACCCTGGACAAGGTCGCCAAGGCGGGCCTGGCGGTGGTGTCGCTGCCGATGTGCAATCTCTATCTGCAGGACCGGCGAGGCGACAGGACAACGCCGCGCTGGCGCGGGGTGACGCTGCTGCACGAGATGAAGGCGCGCGGCATTGCCGTCGCCGTCGCCTCCGACAATACGCGCGACCCGTTCTACGCCTATGGCGATCTCGACATGCTGGAGGTCTACCGCATGGCGACGCGCATCCTGCATCTCGACCATCCCGTCGCCGACTGGCCGCAGGCGGTGACCGCGACGCCGGCCAAGGTAATGCGGCTCGATGGTTTCGGCACGCTTGCCGCCGGAGCGCCGGCCGATTTCGTCGTCTTCAAGGGGCGGAGCTGGACGGAATTGCTGTCACGGCCCGAATCGGATCGCATCGTCGTGCGCGACGGGCATGCGATCGAGCGCCAGCTGCCCGATTATGCCGAACTCGATGATCTGATGGTGGAATGATGGATATTGCGGCGCTCAAGCGCGACCTGGACGGTTTGAAGATCGACGACCATCCGGCGATCGTCCAGCAGAAGAGCCGCGACTTCTACTGGTACAGCCCGGTGCTGAAGCAGCAGCTCGAACACGTCACCGGTGACCTGATCGTGACGCCGAAAACCGAAGACGAGGTCGTCCGCATTCTCGCCGCCTGCCACCGGCATGGCGTCCCGGTGACGCCGCGCGGCAGCGGCACCGGGAACTACGGCCAAGCGATGCCCTTGTCCGGCGGCGTCGTGCTCAATCTCGCCGAGATGAACGCGGTCAAGACGATTGCCCCCGGCCGTGTCGTCACCGGCCCCGGCGCCGTGCTCGCCGACATCGACAGAGCGACGCGGGCGCATTCCGGCCAGGAGCTCCGCATGTCGCCGTCGACCTACAACACGGCATCGATCGGCGGCTTCGTCGCCGGCGGCTCCGGCGGTATCGGCTCGATCCGCTGGGGCGGACTGCGCGACCTCGGCAACGTCATCCGGCTGAGGACCGTGACGATGGAGGCACGGCCGCGGGTCATGGAGCTCACCGGCGAGGACGTGCTGAAGGTCATGCACGCCTACGGCACCAACGGCATCATCACCGAAGTCGAGATGCCGCTGACCGCCAGCTATGACTGGATCGACGTCATCGTCGGCTTCGACGATTTCATGGATGCGGCCGGCTTCGGCAACGACCTCGCCATCCAGGACGGCATACTGGCAAAACTGGTCACGCCGATCGCAGCACCCATCCCCTACGATTACTTCAAGCGCCACCAGCGGTTTTTCCGGCGCGGCCAAAGCATCGTCGTCCTGATGATCGCACCGCATGCGATGGATGCCTTCCTCGCCTTCACGGCGCGCAGCAAGGGCGAGATCGTCTTCCGCGCCGACAAGGAGGCCGATCTCAAGGGATTGCCGCCGGCCTATGAGCTGACCTGGAACCACACGACGCTGCGTGCCATCCGGGTCGATCCGACGATCACCTACCTGCAGACCCGCTACCCGTCGCCGGACCACCTCGGCCACGTCAAGGCGATGGTCGACCGCTTCGGCGACGAGGTGCCGGCGCATCTCGAATTCATCCGCTTCGACGGCGCAATCGGCATTGCAGGGCTGCCGCTGGTGCGCTTCACCACGGCGGAGCGGCTCGACGAGATCATCCGCATCCACGAGGACAATGGCTGCTGGATCTTCAACCCGCACCGCTACACGCTGGAAGAAGGCGGCATGAAGCGCACCGACGAGGTGCAGCTCGCCTTCAAGCGCGAAACCGACCCGCAAGGGCTGCTCAATCCGGGCAAGATGATCGCCTGGGAAAACCCGGACTATGATTATCGCTCGGGCAAGTCGTTCCTGTTCAAGGGGCTGGAGAAGGCGGGTTGAGACGATGACGGGCGTGTGGCGCTGTACCCCCCTCTGGCCTGCCCTCTTTGCCACCACTTGGCATCTCCCCCGCAAGGGGGGAGATTGGCAGTTCCATCGTCTCGACCATCTTCCAACGTCGTCGAGTGGCGAACGCGATACTGACAGCCGATCTCCCCACTTGAGGGGGAGATGCCCGGCAGGGCAGAGGGGGGTGCTTGGTGCCGACTTGCGAGATGTTCTCCTGTGAACATTCTCGTCCTCTATGCTCATCCTGTGGAGACCAGCTTCAATGCCGGCCTGCACCGGACCATCGTCGAGCGGCTGAAAGCGGCCGGCCATGTGGTCGACGATTGCGATCTCTATGCCGAGGGTTTCGATCCCAGGCTGACGCACGCCGAGCGGCTGTCCTATCACGACGCGCGCAGTGCCGGCGATCCGGCGGCGCCTTATGTCGAGCGCCTGTTGCGGGCCGAGGCGCTGGTGCTGTCGTTTCCGGTGTGGAACTTCGGCTATCCGGCCATTCTGAAAGGCTTTTTCGATCGCGTCTTCCTGCCCGGCGTGTCGTTCAAGCTGGTCGACGGCAAGGTGCAGCCGTCACTGCACAACATCCGCAAGGTGGCCGCGGTCACGACCTATGGCGGCAGCCGGTTCCGAGCCATGCTGATGGGTGACCCGCCGCGCAAGCTGGTCAAGCGGGTGCTGCGTGCGACGATCAAGCCCGGCGGGTCGGTTTCCTACCTTGCGCATTACTCGATGAACCTGTCGACCGAGGGCAGTCGGACGAGGTTCGTGGCGAAAGTCGCGGCCAGGATCGACGCGTTCTGAGGTGCGCTACATCCGCACCCGTTCCGCCTTCGGATCGTACATCGGCTTGAGCGAGGCCTCGGCGGCAAAGCGCTCGCCGGCGATCTCGATCTCGTAGGACGACGACAGGACATCCGCCTCGCTCTCGCCCTTGCAAGGCACGTAGCCAAGCCCGATTGCGCCGCCGAGATGATGACCGTAATTGCCCGAGGTGATCGGACCCACGATCTTGCCGTCGCGCAGGATCGCCTCATTGTGGAAGAGCAGCGGCTCGGTGTCGTTCAGGCGGAACTGCACCAGCCGGCGTGACAGGCCGGTTTCTTTCTTCTTCAGCACCGCATCGCGGCCGATGAAGTTGCCTTTGGCGGTCTTCACCGCGAAACCCAGCCCGGCCTCCAGCACATTGTCCTCGTCGGTGATGTCGTGGCCGAAATGCCTGAAAGCCTTTTCGATGCGGCAGGAATCCAGCGTGTGCAGGCCGCATAGCTTCAGGCCGACGTCGGCGCCGGCTTCTTCTATCGCCTCGAAGACGTGGGCGGCCTGGTCGGTCGAGACATAAAGCTCCCAGCCGAGCTCGCCGACATAGGTGACGCGGTGGGCGCGGGCCAGGCCCATGCCGATCTCGATCTCCTGAAAGGTGCCGAACGGATTGTTCCCGTTTGAGAAATCGTTGGGGCTGACCTTTTGGATCAGCTTCCTCGAATCCGGGCCCATCAGGCAAAGCACGGCTTCGGCAGCGGTCACATCGGTGATGACGACGAACTCGTCGGCAAGGTGTTTTCGCAGCCAGGCCAGGTCGCGCTGCAGCGTGGCGCCGGGCACGACGAGCAAGAAGGCTGTTTCGGACAGCCGCGAGACGGTGAGGTCGCTCTCTATGCCGCCGCGCTGGTTGAGCATCTGGGTGTAGACGATCTTGCCCGGCGCCACGTCGATGTCGTTGGCGCAGAGCCTTTGCAGGAAAGCGCAGGCGTCGCGGCCCTCGACGCGGATCTTGCCGAACGAGGTCATGTCGAACAGGCCGACGCCGTTTCGGACCGCCAGATGCTCCTCGCGCTGGTTGTCGAACCAGTTCTGCCGTTTCCAGGAATAGCGGTATTCGCGCTCCTGGCCCTCCCGCGCAAACCAGTTGGCGCGCTCCCAGCCGGCGACCTCGCCGAACACCGCGCCGCGCGCCTTCAGATGTTCGTGCAGCGGCGAGCGGCGGACGTTTCGCGAGGTTGCCATCTGCCGGTACGGAAAATGATCGGCATAGAGCAGGCCGAGCGTTTCGGAGACGCGCTCCTTGAGATAGCGGCGGTTCTTCTGGAACGGCTGGGCGCGGCGGATGTCGACCTCCCAGAGGTCGAAGGGCGCCTCGCCGTCATTGATCCATTGCGCCAGCGCCATGCCGGCGCCGCCGGAGGAGACGATGCCGATCGAATTGTAGCCGGTCGCCATCCAGTAGCCGGAAAGCTCCGGCGCCTCGCCGAGATAATAGCGGTCGTCGGGGGTAAAACTCTCGGGGCCGTTGAAGAAGGTGTGGATGCCGGCGGTGGCCAGCATCGGCATGCGGTTGACGCCCATTTCCAGGATCGGCTCGAAATGGTCCATGTCCTGCGGCAACTGGTCGAAGCAGAAATCCTCGCTTATGCCGTTCATGCCCCAGGGCTTGGCCACCAGCTCGAACGCGCCGAGCATCATTTTGCCGGCATCTTCCTTGTAGTAGGCGCACTCGTCCGGCACGCGCAGCACCGGCAAGCGGGAAAGCCCGGGGATCGGTTCCGTGACGAGATAGAAATGTTCGCAGGCGTGCAACGGGATGGTGACGCCGTTCTGGGCGCCAAGCTCGCGTGCCCACATGCCGGCGCAGTTGACGACGATATCGGCCTCGATCAGGCCTTGTTCGTCGCCCTGCGCCCAGGAAACGCCGGTGACGCGGCCGGCCCTGGTATGCACCTTGGTCACCTTGACGTTCTCGACGATCGTCGCACCGCGCTGGCGCGCGCCCTTGGCCAACGCCATGGCGATATTGGCCGGATCGCACTGGCCGTCGAGCGGCAGGTGCACGGCGCCGACCACATCTGACACATTGAGATGCGGGTACATCTGCTTGACTTCACTAGGCGAAATCTCGCGCACATCGACATCGAAGGCGCGGGCGAGAGACGCCTGCCGATAGATCTCGTGCTTGCGCTCCTCGGTAAGCGCCACCGTGATCGAGCCGACCTGGCGCATGCCGGTGCCGACATCGGTCTCGGCCTCCAGCTTGACGTAGAGGTCGGCCGAGTATTTCGCCAGCCGCGTCATGTTCTGCGAGCCGCGCAGCTGGCCGATCAGGCCGGCGGCGTGCCATGTCGTGCCCGACGTCAGCTGCTTGCGCTCGAGCAGCACGATATCGGTCCAGCCGAGCTTGGCCAGATGATAGGCGACCGAGCAGCCGGAGACGCCGCCGCCGATGATGACCGCCCGCGCTTTGGGAGGAATGGCCTTGGTCGGAATGGTTTTGGTGGGCGGGGAGTTCATGCGGCCTCGCGACCATAGCTGGAGGCGAAGCGGCGCAGGCGCGTGGCAGCCTCCATCAGCACCGGCTCAGGCTGGCAGAGGCTGAAGCGGATGTGGCCGGCTGCAGCCTCGCCGAAGCTCGAGCCGGGCATGACGCCGACCTTTTCCTGGTCGAGGAAGGCCCAGGCGAATTTTTCGTCGTCCGGCTCGATCGCCGATATGTCGAGCATGACGTACATGCCGCCTTCGGAGCCGCGCACGGTGATGTTGTTCATACCGCGCATGGCATCGAGGACGACGGTGCGCCTCGCGGCGTAGCGCTCGGCGATCTCCTTGACGCCGTAGCCATTTTCGAGCGCCTCGGCGCAGGCGAGGCTGATGAAGGCCGGCAGGCCGTAGGTCATCACCAGATTGAGGTCGGTCAGCAGCGAGACCATCGGTTCCGGCCCGGTCAGCCAGCCCATGCGCCAGCCGGTCATGCCGTGGCTCTTGGACATCGAATTGATGACCAGCGTGCGTTCGGCCATGCCGGGCAGCGAGCGTGGTGAGACGTGCTCGCCGCCGCCCAGCGTCCAGTAGACCTCGTCCGACAGCAGCCAGAGGTCATGTTCGCGGCAGATCTGCGCCAGCTCTTCCAGGCGCTCGCGCGAATAGACGGCGCCCGTGGGATTGTTCGGCGTGTTGATCAGGATGGCGCGGGTGTTCGGCCGGAGGGCGGCGCGGATGTCGGCGGCGCGCGGCTGAAAGCCATCCTCGGCGGGGGTCTCGACGACGCTGAACTCGGCGCCCGCCGCACTGAAGGTGTTGGGATAGGTGGCGTAATAGGGCGCGACGACGATGGCATGGTCGCCTTGGTCGAGAACCGCTTGAATGGCCGCGTAAAGCGCGGCCTGCCCGCCCGGCGTGGCGATGACCTGGTCGGGATTTGTCGCAACCCCGGTGCAACGCGTCGAGGCCGCCGCCATCGCCTTGCGCAGGCGCGGAACGCCGGCAAGCGGGGTGTAGTGGTGATTGCTGGCGCGAACCGCCGTCACGCAGGCTTCGATCGTCTCGCTCGGCGTGTCGAAATCATGGTCGCCGACCGACAGCATGATGATGTCCTCGCCGGCCTGCTTGCGCGCCCAGGCAGCGGAATGAACCTCCCAGCCATCCTTGCCCGAAGGCACGATGCCGGAAATGCGCGATGATGGCCTGGGCATTATGCTGCTCCCGAAATTTCATAACCGGCCTGTTCGAGCCGGTCGCGCAGCGCGGCGATGTGGGCCGGTCCGACTTCGCAGCAGCCGCCGACAATGCCGGCGCCGGCCTCGACCCAATCGACCGCCTGGCCGGCATAGGCATCCGGATCGAGGTCGTGGCGGGCGTGCAGCACTTCCACCGTACCGCCATGCTTGAGCGCCTCAATCGAGGTGAAGCCGTTGGCATAAGCGCCGACCGGACCGCCGAGAGCGATCAGTTCGGGCAGCGCTGCAGCGATCGCTTCGGGCCGGCAGCAATTGATCAGCCGGGCCGCGACGGGCAGGCCGGCAAGAGCGCCCGCCGCCGCCGCAATGGCTTCGCCGCTGCGCAGGCGCGGCGTGCCGTGGTCGGCAAGCGTCCACGACACCCATACGGGCTTGCCGCTTTCCGACGCCGCGGTGACGGCGGCGCGCGCCTCTTCGGCCGACGCCATGGTTTCGCACAGAAACAGATCGACGCCGCCCGCCTGCTCGGCAACGATACGGCGATAGATGTCGAGCGTATCCTGGAAGGATATCGTCAGCGCCGGCGCATAGCTGCCGAACAGCGGCGACAGGCAGCCGGCGATCGCCGCGTCGCCAGCCTGGTCGCGGGCTTGCCTTGCCAGTTCGATGCCGCGCTTCTGCAGGGGCTTGAACAGCTCTTGCGCGCCTTCGCGTGCCAGCCGTTCCGGCGTGGCTGAATAGGTGTTGATGGTGATGACGCGGGCGCCGGCGCGGATGAATTCCGCATGCAGGTCGCGCACCAGATCCGGTTCGTCGATCAGCACCCTGGCCGACCACAGCGGCGTCGGCTCGGAACTGCTACGGCGGACCAGCTCCTGGCCCATGCCGCCATCGGTGAGGATAACAGTCTTCATGCTCTGAGCCTCTCGTTCTTTGGATCCCATAACGGCTCATCCCTCTGCACGACCGCCCGAAAACGTTCGCCGAAGATCTCGACCTCGACAGCGGTTCCCGGCTCGGTGAGGTCGGCGCGCAGCATGCCGAGCGCGATCGACCTGTCGATGCGATGACCCCAGCCGCCGGATGTCGTCTCGCCGACGATCCGGCCGTCATGCCACAGCGTCGACATGGTGGGCGCATCGCAGTCGCCGGGGTTTTCGACGACCAGCGTGACGAAGCGTTTCTTTACGCCCTGCTGCTTCTCGTTCTGCAGCGCCGCCTTGCCGCGGAAGTCGGGCTTATCCCATCTGACGAAGCGGTCCAGCCCGCCCTGCAGGATCGAATAGTCGGTCGACAGGTCGCCCTTCCAGGTGCGGTAACCTTTTTCGAGCCGCAGCGAATCCAGTGCGTACATGCCGAACGGTTTTAGTCTATGCCTCTTCCCGGCCTCCCAGACGGCGTCGAAGATGGCTGCGGTATCGTCGACCTTGCTGTGGATTTCCCAGCCGAGCTCGCCCGCGAAGGACACGCGCACCAGCTTTGCCCAACGTCCGGCGATACTGGTTTCCTGATGCGTCAGCCAGGGCAGGGTGAGGTCGGCCGCGCAGAGTTCGGCGAGGATTTTTCGCGAGTTGGGGCCGGCGAGGATCTGGGTGGAGTATTCCTCCGTCCGGTCGACCAGCTTGAAAGTGGCGTCCTTCGGGATGCGCGATTTCAGCCATTCGAAATCATGCCACTGAGCCACCGCGGCGGTGATCAGCGTCATCAGGTTCTCGTCGTGGCGGACCACCGACATTTCGGTGACGATGCGGCCCTTGTCGTCGGCAAAATAGACGAGGCCGATGCGGCCGGGTTTCGGCACCAGGCCTGTCACCTGGAGGCTCAGCCATTCGGCGGCACCCGGACCATCGAGATTGAAACGGGAAAACCCCGGCAGGTCCAGAATGCCGGCGGCATCGCGCACGGCGAGGCATTCCTCGCGCACACGATGCTGCCACGGCCCGTCGCGGCGGAAGGTCAGCGTGGATTGTTCGGAGATGTCGTCGCCTGGCTTCGCATACCAGGTGGCGCGTTCCCAGCCATTATAGGCGTCGAACCGGGCGCCGAGTGCCTTGATGCGGTCGTGGAGCGGCGACAGCTTGCGGTCGCGCCCGGCCGGCCAGGCATGGCGCGGGAACTGGATGGCATATTCGTTGCCATAGATCTCCATGCCCTTGGCGACGCAATAATCCGGGGCCGAGGCAAAGGCGGTGAAACGGCGCGGATCGCACGACCACATGTCCCATTCGGTCTGGCCCTCGGTCACCCATTCGGCCAGCACCTTGCCGGCGCCGCCGCCCTGGGCGATGCCGAAGGTGAAGACGCAGGCCTCGAAGGCGTTGGGCACGCCGGGCATCGGGCCGATCAGCGGGTTGCCGTCCGGCGCATAGGGGATCGGCCCGTTGATGACCTTGGACAGGCCGGCGGTGCCGAGGATCGGCACGCGGGCGACAGCATCGGCCAGGTAATGTTCCAGCCGGTCGAGATCGTCGGGAAACAGCTGGAACGAAAAGTCGTCGGGCATTGGGTCGTTGTGGCCGACCCAGTGGGCGCGGCAATTGCGCTCATAGGGGCCGAGATTCATGCCGTTCTTTTCCTGGCGCAGATAATAGGACGTATCGACGTCGCGCAGCAGCGGCAGCTTCTTGCCCTGCTCCTTCGACCATGCGGCCAGTTCGGGGATTTCCTCAAACAGGATGTATTGATGGCTCATCACCATCATCGGCACCTCGCGGCCGAACATCCTGCCGACCTCGGCGGCGCGGTAGCCGGCGGCGTTGACGACGATCTCGCAGCGGATCTCGCCTTGCGTTGTCTCGACCACCCACTCGTCGTTGTCGCGGCGCACGCCGGTGACCGGACAGAAGCGGATGATCTTCGCGCCCATGTCACGCGCGCCCTTGGCCAGTGCCTGGGTCAATTGCGCTGGATCGATATCGCCATCATTCGGATCGTAGAGCGCGCCTTTCAGCTCATGCGTCTCGATGAAGGGGTAACGGCGCTTGATCTCGTCGAGCCCGACCACGTCGATATCCATGCCCTGGTAACGGCCCATGCCCTTGGCGCGCTGGAATTCCTGCATGCGCTCCGCGCTATGGGCTAGCCTGAGCGAGCCGGTGACGTGGTAGTTCATGGGATAGCCGACCTCGTCGGCCAGCCGGCGATAGAGCTCGGTCGAATAACGCTGCATGTTCATCAGCGACCATGACGAGGAGAAAGTCGGCACGTTGCCGGCGGCATGCCAGGTCGAGCCGGAGGTCAGCTCGTTCTTCTCCAGAAGCACGCAGTCGGTCCAGCCCGCGTTGGCGAGATGATAGAGCGAGGAGGCGCCGACGGCACCGCCTCCGATGATCACCACGTGTGCCGTGGTCGGCAAACCGGCCATGTTCTTCTCCGACTATTTGTTTTGATGCATGTCGTTGTCCCAAAACGGCCACGCACTTTTGGGCGACATGCATTCGTTCAATAGACGGGCGGCGAAACCACCCAGATCACCACAGCCGGTTCCGCTCCAGGATTGCGCCAGCGGAACGGCTTGCCGTCGAAGCGGAAGGAATCGCCTTCGCCAAGCCGGTGCCAGACGCCGGCAATTTCGATGTCGAAACTGCCGGAAGCGACGTAGCCGGCTTCCTCGGTCGGCCGGCGCGACTCGGTCTGCAGCTCGGCACCCGGGGCGAAGACCGAACGCAGCATCTCGAAGCTACCGCCGAGATCGGGCGACAGAAGCTCCTCCACCAGGCCGGAATCGCTTGTGCCAAGCGTGCGCCGGCTGCCGGCGCGCACGACCACGCCGCGCTCGGTCTCGACAGGTACGTCATGGCTGAAGAACAGGCTGACCGGCACGCCGAACAATTCGGCGAAGGCCCTGAGATCGCCGAGCGACGGGACCGACAGACCGCGCTCGACCTGGCTGACCCAGCCGACGGAACGGCCGAGCTTCAGTGCGATTTCGGCAAGCGTCAGGCCGCGCGCCTTGCGCAACGCGCGAATGTCGCCGGCCAGCAGCCGTTCGCCGCTGTCCTGTTCCGATCTGGCGGCGGTTGAGGGCAAAGCCATCCCTGTCTTGGTGAAAAATTCCCAGCAAATTTCATTTGATGGCGGGTTCATGAAAAAATCAAGAGGATTTTCACGAAATCACAAGATTTACTTGCGCCATTTTGACGGTTCGGGCAAAGGCTCGGCGCACGAGCGGCAAGTGGGGCGTCCGGTCGAGGCGGGTAGGCTATCGGACGTTCAAAAAGACGCGCAAGGATGCTCCATCACTTCTAGTCGGCGCATGATCCTTCCGGAAAATCGGGTTCGGGATCATACGCAAAAGGACGGCCCATGCTGGAAAACAACTCCCGGATTGCGGCGGCGATCGTCGATGACGCGATCACCTCGCGGCGGTCGGTACGCGCCTTCTTGCCCGATATGGTCGACGACGAGACCATCCGCGATATTCTCGCCGTTTCCGCGCGCGCGCCCTCAGGCACCAATATGCAACCCTGGAAGGTCTATGTGACCAAGGGCGAGGTCAAGCAGCGCATCACCGACGCCATCCTCAGCTCGGGCATCCGCGCCGAAAAGGCCGAGTGGGACGAGTACCGCTACTATCCCGACCAGTTCTTCGAACCCTATCTGACGCGACGGCGGGCCAACGGCTTCGGCCTCTACGGCGTGCTCGGCATCGGCCGGCGCGAGGTCGACAGGATGCGTGCGCAGCACGACCGCAACTTCGTCTTCTTCGACGCCCCGGTCGGCATGATCTTCACCGTCGACCGGCGGCTGAACAAGGGGTCGTGGATCGACTACGGCATGTTCCTGCAAAACATCATGGTCGCCGCGCGGGGCAGGGGCCTGCACACTTGTCCGCAAGCCGCCTTCGCGCCCTATCACCGGCAGATCAGGCCGGTGCTCAACATTCCCGACGAGGAGATCGTCGTCTGCGGCATGGCGCTCGGCCATGAGGATACGTCCAAGCCCGAAAATGCCTTCCGCACCGACCGCGCGCCGCTGGAAGAGTGGGTGACGTTCGCGGAGTGACGTGAAGCGCCGTCCGGCTCTACTGCACTTCGTAGCCGACTTCCTCGCTCGCATGGCAGAGCGCTTGCCAGAACGAGCGGGCAAACGAGCGGAACACATAGATGTCGAACTGATCGGCGCCGGTGCGCTGGATCTGCGCGAAGATGTCGTGATGCATGGTCGAGCGGCCGGCGCCGATCGGGAAGGCCGGCAGCGCGAAGTCGATGGCGAAGAATTTCGCCAGCACCCACTCGGCCTTCGGCCCGGCGATACGGATCGCGGTGCGGCCGTGCGAAAGGTCGGTCACCGTACCGATGGCCGAACTAACGACATCGGCAAACGCCGGCGCCAATCCCTCGGCTTCATCGACAACCGTAAATTTTCCCGGCGCAAAGCCGAACACCGACCTGGCGCCGTTCGTCACACCGCCACCGGCGCCGTCGGGCAAAGCCAGGCCGGTGACCGCATGGATGCCGGCCATCAACGTCTTCTCCTCGCCGGGCCAGGCGGCGAGCTGCAGGATCGACCCCGGCCTGGTTTCGGAGAGGATGATTTCGACACCGTGCTCGAAATTGCCATGCGAGCCCGGATGCAGCACCGGCTCAAGCGGTGATTGGCGTTCAACCATGCATGCGGCTCCCGTCCGGATCGAAGAAATGGTTGGAGACGATCTCGACCGGCCCGAACCTGTTGCGCAACGGATCGGAAACGTAGGCACGCGAGCCGCGCCGCGCCTTGCCGCCCTTGACCAGGGCAAGCGCGATATATTTGCCGAGCGCCGGCGAATAGCAGCAGGCGGTGATGTGGCCAAGCGAGCCGTGTGGATTGGCTTCGTCAAGCTCCTCGACGATGTGTGCGCCGCCATTGAGCGGCTGGTTGTCGAGCGAAACAATACCGACGAGTTCCAGGCGGTCGGGTGCGATCAGCCCCTCGCGATCCATCATCGCCGAGCCGATGAACGACTTCTTCTTCGACAGCATCCAGTCGAGATGCAGGTCGCGTGCCGTGGTACGGCCGTCGATCTCGGCACCGGTGACGTGGCCTTTCTCGATGCGCATGGTGCCCAGCGCCTCCAGCCCGTAGGTCACCAGCCCGAACGGCTTGCCGGCTTCGATCAGCGCCTCCCAAACATGGGTGCCGTAGCCGGCGCCGGAATAGACCTCGAAGGCCATTTCGCCGGAGAAGGACAGCCGGCAGATCATCACCGGCACGCCGGCGATTTCGCCGTGGACGATGCCCATGAAGGGCAGGGCGGCATTGTCGACGGCGGTGCCGCTGACGCAAGCAGCCAGTATCTGCCTTGCCTTCGGCCCACCGATGGCGGCACCGGCCCATTGGTCGGTGACCGAGGCGACGTGGACTTTCAGCTCCGGCCAGATCACGTCGAGGAAATATTCCAGATGCTGCATCACCTTGCCGGCATTGGCGGTGGTGGTGGTCATCAGGAAATCCTGCTCGCCGAGCCGCCATGTGGTGCCGTCGTCAAAGGCGAGACCGTCCTCGCGCAGCATCAGCCCATAACGCGCCTTGCCGACGGCCAGCGTCGAAAACACGTTGGTGTAGACGCGGTCGAGGAATTCCGCCGCGTCGGGGCCTTGCACCGCGATCTTGCCCAGTGTCGAGACATCGACGATGCCGGCGCTCTCGCGCGTGGCTCTCGCTTCGCGCACATAGGCCTGCTCGATCGTCTCGCCGGGATGGCCGTAGATCATCGGCCGATACCACAGGCCGGCCGAATACATGGTGGCGCCGTTGGCGACGTGCCAGTCATGCATCGGCGTCAGCCGCTCGGGCTTCAGATCGCCGAAGCGTTCGGCGGCTAGCGAGCCGATCGACACCGCCGAAAAGGGCGGGCGAAAGCGCGTCGTGCCGACCTCTGGGATCGGCTTGCCGAGCGCCTCGGCCATGATGGCGAGGCCGGGTATGTTGGAGCTCTTGCCCTGGTCGGTTGCCATGCCGAGCGTGGTGTAGCGCTTCAGATGCTCGACCGAGACGAAGCCTTCGCGATGCGCCAGCCGCACGTCATCCGCCGTCACGTCATGCTGGAAGTCGACGAAACTCTTTCCCTTGGCCTTGATCTCGAGCACCGGCGCCGGATCGGGATCGCCAGGTGCTGCCTCGACGGCAGGCAAGGCCGCCGGCGTGGCGGTTGCGCCCGCTGCGGAAAGGCCGGCGGCGCGGCCTTCGGCGATCGCCTCGGCGGTGGAGAAACTGCCGGTGAAGGCGCCGGCGCCGATCCATTGCCGCGTCGTCGGCTTGGGCGGCAGGAACGCTTGCAATGCTTCGTTCCATTCCGCTCTCGCGCCGGCCTGGCTGGCCAGATGAATGGTCGGCGACCATCCGCCCGACATCAGCAGGCAATCGGCGTGGATGCTGCGCGCTTCGCCGGAAAGCGCGCCGTTGACCATGTCGAAGCGCTGCACCTTGAAGCCGGAAAGCGCCTTGCCGCCCTCGGTGGCGATTACCGCGTGGCCAGAAAGGATCTCGGCCTCCGCTTCGCCGGCCAGCTTGCGCATTTCGCTCGAAAGTTCTGGGCGCACGTCGACGATGGCGACGACGACGGCGCCGGCCTTCTTCAGCGCAAGCGCGGAGCGATAGGCGCTGTCATTGTTGGTGAACAGCGCGACCCTGTCGCCCGGCAGCACGCCATATTCATTGGCAAAACGCTCGGCAGCATGCGCCAGCATCACGCCTGGCCGATCGTTGCCCGGAAAGACCAGCGGACGCTCCAGGGAGCCGGTGGCCAGCACCACCGACTTGGCGCGGATCGTCCAATAGCGATGGCGCGGCTCGCCCTTGCCGGCCTTTTCCTTGTGGTCGGTGACACGTTCGAGCGCGGCAAGCGTGTTGCCGTCATAATAACCCCAGACAGTAGTGCGCGGCAAAAGGCGGATATTGTCACGGCCTTCAAGCTGACCGGCGGCGCGCGCTGCCCAGTCGGCGGCCGGCATGCCATCGATCGTCTCGCGCGACCAATTGGCCGAGCCGCCGAAATGCGGCTCGAGCTCGGCCAGGATGACGCGTGCACCCTGATCGGCAGCCGCCCTGGCGGCCATCAGCCCCGCCGGGCCGGAGCCGACTACCAGCACATCGCAAAACGCGTTCATGCGTTCGTAGCGCGCCGTATCGGGAGCCGTGCCTGCCTTGCCCAGGCCGGCGGCACGGCGGATGAAATGCTCACAGAACATCCAGAAGCGAGTGCCCTTCAGCGGACCGATCACCGGTCCCATGAAGGTCTTGTAGTAGAAGCCAGCCGACAAAAGCTTGCCGCCGAGCTGGTTCACGGCACTGACGTCCCAGGCAAGCGAAGGGAAGCGGTTCTGGCTGATTGCGGCCAGCCCGTCATAAATCTCGACCATCGTGGCGGGGATGTTCGGCTCGCGAACCTCGCCCCTCAACACTGTGACCAGCGCGTTCGGTTCCTCGACGCCGGCGGTCAGCACGCCGCGCGGGCGGTGATATTTGAACGAACGCCCAAACAGGGTGACGCCGTTGGCCAGCAGCGCCGAAGCCAGCGTGTCGCCGGCATGGCCGGTATAAGGCGCGCCGTCGAAGGTGAAACGGATGGTCCGCAGCCGGTCGATGCGCCCCCCGGCCTCTGTACGGCGCGGGCTCATGGCTTGTCCTCGGCCCGGTGCCGCGCAACCGAGTTGTGGTCGCCGCGCGCGAACGCGGTGCTGGAGATCTCGTGCGTCAGCGTATTGCGCACGACCCTGAGATGGGCGCGGCAGCCGCCGGAATGCTGCCAGATCTCATTGTGGTCGCCGGCCGGGTTAAGCCGGTCGTAGACATAGGCGTTCCAGGCGTCGAGGTTCTGCGAGGCGGGCTGTGGGCGCTGGCGATTGCCGTCGCCCTGATAGGTGAATTCGATCACGTCGCGCGGGCCGCAATAGGGGCAGGTGATGAGCATGGATCTCTTAAACTTCTCGTTTGACCATGATCTTGTCCGAAAACCGGTTTCCACTTTTCGGGATCATGGCCTAATGCAGCCGGGGCGTGGCGCCCTGGCCCTTGTCGTCGATCACCAGGCCACGGTAGAAGCGGTCGAGCGTGAAGGCCGCGTTGAGACCGTGCGGCTCGTCCTTGGCAATGGTCCAGGCAAAGCACCAGCCGGAAGCCGGCGTCGCCTTGAAGCCGCCATAGCACCAGCCGCAGTTGAGATACATGCCCGGCAGCGGACCGGTGGTGATGATTGGCGAGCCGTCCATCGACATGTCGCAGACGCCGCCCCATGAGCGCAGCATGCGGACACGGGCCAGCCCAGGGAACAGCGCCAGCATCTCGCTCATCACCTCATCGACGATAGGCAGGCTGCCGCGTTGGGCGTAGCTGTTGTAGCCGTCGAGATCGCCGCCATAGACAAGCCCGCCCTTGTCAGATTGCGACATATAAAAATGGCCCATGCCGAAGGTCAGGACCGTATCGATGAACGGTTTTAGCGATTCCGTGACGAAGGCCTGCAGCACATGGCTCTCGATCGGCATCGTCTCGATGCCGGCAAGCCGCATGACCCGCCCGGTGCTGCCGGCAACCGCGACCGCTACCTTTTTTGCGCGGATTTCGCCGCGCGTTGTCGTGACGCCGATGATGCGGTCGCCGTCGCGCAGGAAGCCGGTGACCTCGCAATTTTCGATGATGTCGACGCCGCGGCGATCTGCGCCGCGCGCATAGCCCCAGGCGACGGCGTCGTGGCGGGCGGTGCCGGCGCGCCGCTGCATCAGGCCACCGACGATCGGGAAACGCGCGGTGGCCGAGACGTCGAGCGCCGGCACCAGGCGCGCGATTTCGGCCGTGGTCATCAGTTCGGCGTCAACGCCGAGATGGCGCATGGCGTTTCCGCGCCGGGCATAGTCGTCGAGCTGGGCAGGTGTGTGGGCGAGGTTCAGGCAGCCGCGCTGCGAGAACATGACGTTGTAGTTGAGGTCATGGGCCAGGTTCTCCCACAGCTTCATCGAATGTTCGTAGAAACGCGTGTTGGCCGGCAGGAGATAGTTGGAACGGACCGCCGTGGTGTTGCGGCCGACATTGCCGGAGCCGAGCCAGCCCTTCTCCAGCACCGCGACATTTGTGATGCCGTGCTCCTTGGCGAGATAGTAGGCGGTCGACAGGCCATGGCCGCCGCCGCCGATCACGATCACGTCGTAGGACGCTTTCGGGTCGGGCTTGCGCCAGGCCGGCCTCCAGTCCTTGTTTCCGGTCAGCGCGTTCTTGAGAAGCGAAAAGGCCGAATATTCCGCCATTCTTATTGTCATCCATTTCAGGCTTTACGGCAGAGTATAGAGCAGGCTGCAAACGCAAAGCCAAGATTGCGCCATCGCTTTTCGACTCCCCGACTTCGATTGGATTTGGCCGACTTCGATTGGATTTGGCCGACTTCGATTGGATTGGCCGACTTCGATTGGCGGGACTTCGAAAAACGAGACGCCTGGGATGACTTGCCCCGTGATATGAGCCTCTTTATCAAGGACGTGCTTCAAAACTGCCGATGCCGCCCGCGAGTCGCCAGAAAAATCATGTTCTTTCGTTTATTCCGCCTGGTCTTGATTCTTGCGCTTGTTGTCTCGGCGCCGCCGTCGCTCGTTGCTATGGCGCAGGCACTCGGGCAGGGCGCCGCCGGGTTGATCGCAGACCAGCAGAAGGTCATCCAGAGTCTGACGGCCAAAACCGACGGTCTCGAGAAGAAGATACAGCAGGACGGCCAAGACGATGCCACCCTCGTGGAAATCCGTCTGCAATTGGAGGATCTGTCGCGGGCGGCGCTCACCAGCGCGCTGGCGTTCCGATCGCGTCTCGGCGATATCAACGATCGGATTGAGATGCTGGGACCTCCGCCGGCCGCGGGCCAGCCGGCCGAGCCAGACATCGTAACCGGTGAACGCCAGGCCTTGGCTTCCGAAAAAGCCGAGATCAACGCCGTTATTGCCAGCGCGCAGAACCTGTCGATCCGCATCAGTGGGCTGATCGAGAAGATCGGCAACATGCGCAGCGAGCTGTTCCGCAATGTGCTTACCAAACGCTACGTGCTGTCCGATGCGCTTAGCCCCGAAGTCTTTTCCGACGCCAACGCTGAGTTTTCCGGCTTCTATAAGGCGGTCTCGTCCTGGCTGAGTTTCGCCTTCAAGTTCAAGTTCCAGGCCATTCTTGCCGCGACTTTGATGGCGCTCGCATTCGCTGCAGTGCTTTTTATCGGCGGCCGACGCCTGTTCGGCCGCGTCTTCGAAGCGGATCCCTCCGTCGAGGACCCCTCTTATCTCAGCCGCCTGTCGGTGGCGTTCTGGTCGACGTTGCTGCCGACGCTGGCGGTCGGCGCCTTCCTTGTCTCGACGATCTTCTTCTTCGATTATTACAACGTTTTACGCGGTGATATCGGCATCTTCCTGAATTCGCTGGTTGCCGTTATCGCGGTGGTGTTCTGCGTCAACCGCCTGACCAACGCAGCGCTCGAGCCCCGACTGCCGAACTGGCGTTTGATCCCGGTCGAAACCGGCCCGGCGCGCTGGCTGGTGCGGCTGACGACCGCCATGGCTGTCGTCATCGGCAGCAACAACTTCCTGTCTGTCGTCAACGACAAGATGGGCTCGCCACTGTCGCTGACCATCGCCAGAAGCTTCATCGCCACCATCATCGTCGGCATCATCCTGATCCTTATGGGCCTTCTGAAGCCGTTCAAGGCCCCCGACGGAAGCTGGCGCCCGTGGCCGGCGTGGCTGCGCTACACCGCCGTCGCGCTAGGCCTATTCACAATCGCATCGGCACTGCTTGGCTATATCGGCCTTGCAATTTTCGTCTCGCTGCAGGTCGTGGTCACCGGCACCATCCTGGTCACCGCCTATATCGGCTTCCTGTCGGCGCGAGCGATCGGCGAGGAAGGTGGTTTCGCCAAAACTTCGATCGGGCGCTGGCTAGCGGCCAATTCAAGCTACGAAGAGACCGCCCTCGACCAGCTCGGGCTTGTCGTCAGCGCCGCCATCAACATCATGATTGTGCTGGTGTTCCTGCCGCTGATCCTGTTGATGTGGGGCTTCCAGCCCGGCGACATCCAGGCCTGGGCCTACAAGCTGGCGACCGGCCTCACCATCGGCTCGGTGACGATCTCGGTCACCGGCATTCTCACCGGCGTCGTCGTCTTCATCATTGGCTATTTCCTGACGCGCTGGTTCCAGGGGTGGCTCGACGGCTCGGTGATGGCGCGCGGCCGGGTCGACACCGGCGTGCGCAATTCGATCAGGCTGGCGGTCGGTTATGCCGGTGTCGCGGTCGCGGCACTGGTCGGCATCTCGGCGGCCGGTATCGACCTCTCCAATCTCGCGCTGGTCGCCGGCGCCCTGTCCCTCGGCATCGGTTTCGGCTTGCAGAATGTCGTCTCGAATTTCGTGTCGGGCCTGATCCTGTTGGCCGAGCGGCCGTTCAAGGTCGGCGACTGGATCGTCGCCGGCGACATCAGCGGCACGGTCAAGAAGATCAGCGTGCGCGCCACCGAGATCGAGACGTTCCAACGGCAATCGGTGATCCTGCCCAATTCAAACCTGATCAACAATGCGGTCGGCAACTGGACGCACCGCAACAAGCTCGGCCGCGTCGACATCAAGGTCGGCGTCGCCTATGGCAGCGACGTCAAGCACGTGCATGGCGTTCTGTTGGAGATCGCACGCAGCCATCCGCTGGTGCTGAAGAACCCGGAACCCTTTGTGCTGTTTTCCAATTTCGGCCCGGCCGCGCTCGAATTCGAGATCCGCGTATTCCTGGCAGACGTTCTTAGTGGCAATATCGTCCAGAACGACATCCGCTTTTCCATCTTCGATGTGTTCGCCGACCAGCATATCGAAATTCCGTCGACACCGCGCGCCGTCGTCGAGATCAAAAAGCACGAGGCGTGGCCGATCGACGACGACAAGATCGAAGTCGAATTCGCCGAGCGGGAACAAGCAAAAGCCCTAGCGGCGGTCGAGGCGAAACGTCTCGCCAAGTCGGGACGCAAGGTACGGAAGCCCGATCCTGACTAGCTGATTGGAGCTTGCCTTCAAGCCTTCGGAAACCAATTGCGGCATGAATGCGGCATTCAGTTGCCGTTCAGCTTGCATTGCATATAAGCTCACCTGCAAACGGCGAGAATGCCTTGCGAAATGCAACAGAGGCGGTGGCAACACCGATACTGCAAAATGTGGAAGTCCCTCGTCGCCGCCGTCGCTTTTCTGGCCGTGGGCGGCTCGGCCCATGCCGCCAGCGCGGTTAACAAGGACGCCGAGACCCGCACGCTGATCGTGACGGAAGGCGGCGGCAAGACCGAGCTGGCGCTGGCCGCTGGCGAAACCGTGGAATTTTGCCCGAGCGGCTGTTTTGTTACCTTGCCGAATGGCGACCTCGAGGCGCTGACCGGTTCGGAGACGATCGAGATCTCGGGCGGCGTCGCGCGCATCAAGTAAAGTCGACGCCATGATTTTTGAAGGCCGGGCAAACACCCGGCCTTTTATTTGCTTCCGGTAATCGGCGATGAAGGTATGCATTTTTCTTCGAAGCTGCGCAGGACGGGCTCTAGCAGCGTCTTCGTACCGAGCAGGGCGAAGGCGTAGGTCTAACTGCATTCGACGGGCTGGTGGCGCGGGCTTTTTTGGCGATGTCGCAAACAGGCTGCAAGCGCGGCGCCGCGCCGCCCTATAGTCTGCTCGCAATAGCATCTTGGAGTCGCGGGCAATGGCAGGGTTTCCGGAAAAGGCGAAGGTCGTCATCGTCGGGCTGGGCGGCATCGTCGGCGCATCGGTCGCCCATCACCTGATCGAGCGCGGATGGGACGATATTGTCGGCATCGACAAATCGGGCATCCCGACGGATATCGGCTCGACGGCGCACGCTTCCGACTTCTGCTACACGACCAGCCATGATTTCCTGTCGTGCTGGACGACGCTCTATTCCATCGATTTCTACGAAAAGATGGGTCACTACGCGCGGATCGGCGGCCTCGAGGTCGCCCGCGTCGGCGACGACGCCCGCATGGCGGAGATCAAGCGCAAGATCGCCTCGGCGAAGGCCTTCGGCACACGCGCCCGCCTGATCGATCCCGCCGAGATCAAGGAAAAATTCCCGCTGATCGAAGAACAGATGGTACAGGGCGGCCTGTGGGATCCCGACGCCGGCCTCGTCATCCCGCGCTCGCAGACCGTCGCCGGCAAGCTTGTCGATCAGGCGGAAGCTTCCGGCAAACTCAGGGCGTTTGCCAATACGTCGGCCAGGTCGCTCGTCATCGAGAACGGCCGCATCAAGGGCGTGGTGACCGACCGCGGCACCATCGAGGCCGACTATGTCGTGGTCTGCACCGGCATCTGGGGACGGCTGATCGCGGAAATGGCGGGCGAGGACCTGCCGGTCATGCCGATCGACCATCCGCTTACCTTCTTCGGGCCGTACACCGAGTTCGCCGGCACCGGCAAGGAGATCGGCTGGCCGCTGCTGCGCGACCAGGGCAACTCGGCTTACATGCGCGATACCGGCGACCCCAAGACCGCCGAAGGCGGGCAGATCGAATGGGGTTATTACGAAGAGACCAATCCGCGCCTTTGCCATCCGCGCGATATTCTCGAGAAAAACGAGGCGCGGCTTTCGCCGTCGCAACGCGATCTCGACATGGAGCAGATCCTGGCGCCGCTCGAGCGCGCCATGGAACTGACGCCGATCCTGGGCGAGCTGGGCTACAATGAGAGCCATTCCTTCAACGGCCTATTGCAGGTGACGGCGGACGGCGGCCCCTCGATGGGCGAAAGCCAGAAGGTCAGGGGCCTCTGGTATGCGGTGGCGGTTTGGGTCAAGGACGGCCCCGGCATGGGCAAGCTCATCGCCGACTGGATGACGGACGGCCGCACGGCGATCGACCACCACGCCATCGACTATTCGCGTTTCTATCCGCACCAGACGAAAGAACAGTTCATCTGGGATCGCTGCACCGAAACCGCTATGAAGGTCTACAACCCAGCGGTCCATCCACGCGAGCCCTTCTCCAAGGCTCGCAATGTCCGCCGCTCGCCCTTCTGGGAGCGCGAGAAGGAACTCGGCGGCTATTTCATGGAACTCGGCGGCTGGGAGCGCGCCCATGGCTACGCCGCCAACGAGCATCTGCTCGAGAAATACGGCAACCGGGTGCCGGTGCGCCAAAACGAATGGGATAACCGCCACTTCTGGCGCGTCTCGAACGCCGAGCATCTCGCGATGAGCGAGGATTGCGGCATCGTCAACCTGTCGCATTTCGCCATGTACGACGTGGAAGGCCCGGACCATGTCGCGCTGATGGAATGGCTGTGCGCGGCAAAAATCGGCGGTGACGGCAATATAGGCAAGGGCATCTATACCCATTTCCTCGACGAGGAAGGCATGGTGCGCGCCGACCTGACCGTCATCCGCATGGCCGGCCGCTGCCGCGTCATCGACGGCGCCGATGCCGGGCCGCGCGACTTCCAGTACATGCGCCGGACGGCAGAGGACAAAGGCTTCGACGTTAGCGTCACCGATGTGACCGAGAGATATGTGACCGTCGGCATCTGGGGTCCGAACGCGCGGGCGACATTGAGCAAGTGCGTGGAAAACCCCGACGGGCTGACGCCTGAGAATTTTCCCTTTGCCGCGATCAAGCCCGTCAGGATCGCCGGCAAGGACGTGACCGCCTTCCGCATCTCCTATGTCGGCGAGCAAGGCTGGGAACTGCACATGCGCTACGACGACGGCCTGGCTGTCTGGGACGCGCTGCGGTCGACCGGCGTGATGGCCTTTGGCGTCGAGACCTATGCCAACAGCCGCCGCATGGAGAAGAGCCTGCGCCTGCAGAATGCGGACCTCTTGACCGAATACAATCTGCTGGAAGCCGACCTTGCCCGTCCGAAAGTCAAGGAGGCCGATTTCTGCGGCAAGGCAAAGCATCTGGAATATCGCGCCCGGGCGCATCAGCCGGCCATGCTTTGCACGCTTATCATGACCGACAATACCGATTCCAATGGCGTTCTCCGCTATCCGGTCGGCACGATGCCGGTGATGGACCCGCAAACCGGTGAGACGCTCGTCGACGAGCTCGGCCGACGCTCCTTCACGACCTCGGTGGCCTATGGTCCGACCCTCGGCAAGAACATCGCGCTCGCCTACCTGCCCTGGGCGTATTGCCAGGAGGGCTGCAAGCTGAGCGTCGAATATTTCGGCGAGAAGTACCCGGTCGAAGTGGCCGCCGTCGGTTACAGGCCGCTCTACGACCCGGAGAACGTCAATCCGCGCAGCTAAGTGTTGCTTGCCTGCCGATTCTCCACACAGGCAAGCCGAGCAGTGCCAGCAGGACCTGAATGCAGAAGCCCGATTCATCGTCGGGCTTTTCGCTTTGTGGAGCGATGATTCTCGCTTACCGTCGCGCTGCGATTGGGGGGTGCCTTTGCGGCGGATCGGCTGGGACAGAAAAAACGATGCGCTTGTGTTTCAACTGAACCGGAATATCCCGGTTCGCGTCAGCTGGACCTTCGCAATTCCCATTGTGCTGCCTTTCCTGAACGAGTGGGCGAGCCGACCCAAGGATGCACTGATCCATACCTCTATCTTTGCAGCGCTTCTGTTTGCGTCGATATTTCTGCACGAACTGGCACACGCCTGGATCGGACGCCGACAAGGCGTCGCCACCGACAGGATAGAATTATATCTCTTCGGCGGGCTCACGCGTTTCAAACGCGCCGCAGCGCCATCGCCTGCCTGGGCGCGGATTGCGATAGCGGGTCCCCTGGCGAACGTCGCGCTCGCCGCGTTTTTCGATGCGGCCTATTATCTGGTTTTTGGAGAACTCATCCCAGTTGCGCCCGAAAGGCCATTCGGGTGGCTGCCGTCAAGATCGGCCGGTCCTCTGGAATGGACGCTTTGGATTGGCGCATTGTTGAACGTGTCACTTATCATTCTCAACATCCTGCCTGCCTACGATCTGGATGGCGGCGTGATTGCAAGACATTTGTTCCTGAGACGCTTCGGCGCCCGCCGGGCCGCGCAGATCGTCGGCATCTGCGGCATCGTACTTTCAATTCTGCGTTTTGCGATCATCTTGCCTGCCGCGGTTGCAGGTATTCTGTTGTGGCTTCCGCCGTCATTCAAGCCGAACTGGAGGGCAGCGCGCGGGGTCGGTGCTAGAAAACCGAAGCCGGACCCATCCTCCGAGACGGATGTCGAGAAGGCCGTGGAGTGGCGGGGACGGGGCGGGCACCGCATCCACCAATGAAATTCGTTTTCCGGCGGTTCGCAAAAATGTGACCGAATGAGCCCGGGTCTCCACCGGGCTTTTCTCTTTGTCGATCGGCGATTTTCGCTTACCGTGCGGCATGTCTGGTTTTGCCCGTGCAAGACATCTCGTCTCGGGTGCCGCCGCGCTGGCGTCGGTGCTATGGCTGACTGCAAACTCCCGCGCCGCCGAGCCGGTCGACATCGAACTGGTGCTGGCAGTCGACGTTTCGCTGTCCATGTCGCCGGACGAGCTCGAAATCCAGCGTCATGGCTACGCGGCGGCGCTGACGCATGACGATGTCCTGCAGGCAATCGGCGAAGGCGCTCATGGCAAGATTGCCGTCACCTATGTCGAATGGGCTGGCGCGACCTGGCAGCAGGTCGTGGTGCCGTGGACGGTGATCGCCAATCGTGCCGACGCCGAGCGGCTGGCAGCGCAGCTTTCCGCTCATCCGCCGGCCACTGCCAGGCGCACCTCGATCTCCGGCGCGCTGGAATTCGCCAGCGATCTCTTTGCTGAAAGCGGCTTCCAGGGCGTCAAGCGGGTGATCGACATTTCGGGTGACGGCCCCAACAACCAGGGCGCACCTGTCGATATAACCCGCGACGCCGTGATCAAGCAAGGCATCACCGTCAACGGCCTGCCGCTGATGACCAGCGGCGGGTTCAGCAGCGCTTACGATGTCAACAATCTCGACCGCTACTACAGCGACTGCGTCATCGGCGGGCCGGGCTCCTTCATGATCCCGGTCAATGACTGGACGCAGTTTCCGGAGGCCATCCGCCGCAAGCTGGTGCTGGAGCTTGCCGGTCCGGCCTCGCCGCAGCGAGCGGCGGAAGAGGCGGCGCATCCGCCATTGGTGCTGGCACAGGACATCCCCGTCACCGACTGCCTGGTCGGCGAAAAAATGTGGCGCGACCGCAGCTGGATGTACGACAGCCGCTGATGGCGGAGTTTGCTGTCGATGGTGACATACCGCAGTGCAGCATCTGCTTCATTGACAAGCCTGCGGGCGTCTGTGACACAATTCCGCATCCGAACACATTAAAGGGGAACCGACATGAACAGGATCGGAATTCTTGCCGCAAGCTTGACGCTTGCCGTCGGATTGTCCGCGCCGGCGATGGCCGCCACATCGGTCAGCATCGGCATCAGTGGGTGGACCGGCTTTGCGCCGCTGACGCTCGCCAAGCAGGCCGGCATCTTCGAAAAGCACGGCCTCGACGTCACCTTGAAGAAGGTGCCGCAAGCCAGCCGGCCGCTCGCCATCGCCAGCGGCGACCTGCAATGCGCCGCCACCACGGTCGAGACCTGGCTGGTCTGGAACGCCAATGGCGTGACGACCAAGCAGATATTCCAGCTCGACAAATCCTACGGCGCCGACGGCATCGTCGCCCGCAACGACATCAAGACCGTCGCCGATCTCAAAGGTAAGTCGGTCGCGTCTTCGGCGCCGGGCACCTCGCCCTATTTCATGCTGGCCTGGGTGCTCAACAAGAACGGCATGTCGACCAAGGACGTGACGGTCGTCAACCTGGAGCCGGATGCGGCGGCGCAGGCGTTTCTCGCCGGCCAGAACGATGCGGCGGTCACCTATGAGCCGTTCATCTCGGCGGTGCGCGAAAAGTCCGACCAGGGCCACATCCTTGTCACCACTCTCGACTATCCGATGGTGCTCGATACGGTCGGCTGCACGCCGGAGTTCCTCAAGGCCAATCCGGATGCGGGCAAGGCGCTTGCCGACAGCTATTTCGAGGCACTCGACCTGATCAAGAGCGATCCGGCGAAATCCTATGAGACGATGGGTGCCGACGTGAAGCAGTCGGCCAAGGAATTCGAAGAGTCGGCCAAATACCTGAAATGGGCCGACAAGGCTGAAAACAAGCAGTTCTTCACCAAGGAATTCCAGGACTTTTCCAAGACCGCTGGCGAGCTTCTGCTGCAGATGGGTTTGATCAAGGAAGCGCCTGACGTCTCGACGTTGGCCGACACCAGCGCCGTCGCCGACTAACCGCCAGGATTGTCGCCCGGCGGCGGCGCGTGCGCCGCCGCTTTTTCATTCAGATCAGAGGACGGTCGAAGATGCCGCGCCCCTTGCATCCGGTCTCGCCGGGCATTCGAACCGTGCTCGGCATTTCGTTCTTCGTGCTGTTCGTGGCGTTCTGGGCGTGGATCACGCTTGGCGGCCACGTCAATCGCATTTTCCTTGCCGATCCGCTGTCGATGGTGAGAGACGGCTGGCGGCTGCTGGTCGAGGACCGCTTCTGGCTCGACATCCTTATCACCATCTGGCGCGTCTTCGGCGGGTTCCTGATGGCGGCCATCGTTGCCGTGCCGCTCGGCATCTTGATGGGTGCCTGGAAGCCCGTGGAGGCGTTCCTGGAGCCGTTCGTCTCCTTCGCCCGCTATCTGCCGGCATCGGCCTTCATCCCGCTGCTCATCCTGTGGGCGGGCGTTGGCGAGCTCGAAAAACTGCTGGTGATCTTCGTCGGCTCGGTGTTCCAGATCATCCTGATCATCGCGGTCAAGGTCGGCGGCACACGGCGCGACCTAGTCGAGGCGGCCTACACGCTTGGCTCGTCCGACAACGGCATCGTGCGGCGCGTGATCATGCCGGCCAATGCGCCGGAGATTGCCGAGACCCTGCGGCTGGTGCTCGGCTGGGCCTGGACCTATGTCATCGTCGCCGAGCTGATCGGCTCGTCGTCGGGCATCGGCTACATGATCATCAACAGCCAGTCGCGGCTGGCGACAGGGCAGATCATCTTCGGCATCATCGTCATCGGCCTGATCGGGCTGTTGTCCGATTTCGCCTTCAAGGCGCTCAACCGTTGGCTGTTTCCATGGAGCCTGGCGTGAGCAAGCTGCTCATCGAAGGCGTCTCGCGCACCTTCGCCGGTGTCGGCGGTGGGCAGCCGGTCAAGGCGCTGATGCCGATCGATCTGGCGGTCGCCGCCAACGACTTCATCACCATCCTGGGGCCATCCGGCTGTGGAAAGTCGACACTGCTCAGGATCGTCGCCGGCCTCGAAGCGCCGAGTGGGGGACGTGTTCTGCTCGACGGCAGGGTGGTGGACCGGCCCGGTCCAGACCGCGGCATGGTTTTCCAGTCCTATACGCTGTTTCCGTGGCTGACGGTCGCCGAGAACATCGCCTTCGGCCTGCGCGAACGTGGAATGGCCGAGCACGAGCGCAGCGAGATCGTCGCTTCTTACGTCGATCTCGTCGGGCTGAGAGGTTTTGAAAACCATTGGCCGAAGCAGCTTTCCGGCGGCATGCAGCAGCGCACCGCGATTGCCCGGGCACTGGCCAACGATCCGGAGATCCTGCTGCTCGACGAGCCGTTCGGCGCGCTTGACAACCAGACCCGCGGGCTGATGCAGGAACTGCTTCTCGGCATCTGGGAGCGCCGGCAAAAAACGGTGCTGTTCGTCACCCACGACATCGAGGAGGCGATCTTCATGGCGTCGCGCGTGGTCGTGATGACGGCACGGCCGGGCCGCATCAAATCGGACGTTGCCGTCGACCTGCCGCATCCGCGCCACTACACGCTGAAGACCAGCCCGGAATTTTCGGCGCTGAAAGCGCGGCTGACGGAAGACATCCGCGTCGAGGCTATGCGCACGGCGCAGGTATAGTCGCCGCAACCTACACTCGACCGCGACCGGAAAAGATGCTCGGTTCGCTCAACAGGCGCTTTAGGCGTGGAAGGTCGCGCGTAGGGGCGTCCATTGCCGCCATGAACGCGGCCCATTTTTCTGCATCGAGGCGGAAGCTGTGCGGGTCGGCCGGTTTTTCGGATAGGCTCGAACTCGTGGTCATGCGACATCTCTCGATGCGGAATATCACACTTCGCCGGTCCTCTGCTGATTTGCCAGATCAAGCCGCCAGAAGCTGCTTGCGGTCGACGCGTTCCTGTTGCGGCGAGCGGGCGTACAACTCGCGATAGCATTTGGAGAAATGCGAGGCGGAAACAAAGCCGCAGGCGACCGCCACTTCGACCACCGGCAACGACGACTGGATCAGCAGGTGCCGGGCGCGGTCGAGGCGGATCTCCAGATAGTAACGGGCAGGGGAGCGCCCCATCTCGGTGCGGAACAGGCGCTCAATCTGCCGGCGCGACAGGTCGACATGATCAGCGACCTCGATCAGCGAGAGCGGCTCGGAGAGATTGGCTTCCATCAGCTCGATAATCGCCAGAACCTTGGAATTCTGCACGCCAAGGCGAGCGCGCAGCGGCAGGCGCTGGCGGTCGGTCGGGCTGCGCACGCGATCAGTCAGCACCTGCTCGCAGACGCGGTTGACGAGGCTTTCATCGAAATCGTCGCCGATCAGCTTCAGCATCATATCGAGCGCGGCGGTGCCGCCGGCGCAGGTGTAGATGTTCTGGTCGATCTCGAAGAGGTCGGCGAAGACATTGGCCTTGGGGAACGCCTCGGAAAAGCCCGGCAGGTTCTCCCAATGGATGGCGCAGCGCTTGTTGGACAGCAGGCCTGCGGCGGCCAGGATATGCGCGCCAGTGCACAGGCCGCCGACGGCAACGCCGCGATTGTACTCCTCGCGCAACCAGGCAAAGGCCGATTTGTTCTGGTAGCGCTCGACATTGATGCCGCTGCAGACGATGGCCATGTTCGGCCGGTCCGGTCCGGACATTTTCTTGCGCTCTTCCTCCAGCGAGGTGTTGACGGCGCATTCGACGCCGTTCGAGGCGCGCACCGGCTTGCCGTCGATGCTGGCGAGCCGCCAGCGATAGGCTTCATAGCCGAGCATGCGGTTGGCCGAACGCAACGGATCGAGCGCCGTCGCGAAGGCGATCATGGTGAAATCGGGGACCAGGAAGAATACGAACGATCGCCGGATCGGGTGCTTTACGACGTTCACGGGTAGATACTCACGCTGCAATGGCGCGAACAGGATGTCGCGATTAGCATAGCGACATCAGGAAAGACGTTTCCTGTCAATTGGCTAGATGGCAACGGAGCAACTTTATTTGCGACACGGGTCGCAAATGGGCAATCGCTATGCGGCGAAGGACGCGACATGCCGCCCGATCGACCAAACGAGCCTACGCAGTCTGCGCACACGAAAACGCCGCCTCGGCAAAACCGAAGCGGCGCTGGATCGCCTTCGAAGCAGCGCAAGGCTGCTTCCGCCGGGATTGCCGCGTCTCAGGCGACGAAGCCGAGGCGCGCGGCAGCCATGGCACCGGTCTGGCCAGGCATGGTGTTGGCCAGGCGCTGGCGCTCGAGCGCGGTCGTCAGGTTCATTTCGCGACGGGCAAAGAGGCGGGCAAAAAGCTTCATGATCATCTCCATTCGGTTGCTCAGACGGGTCGCCTTCGCTTGATGGAGTGGGGCAGCTCGTTTGTTGATGATGATATAGGCTTACGTGAGGGGAAACTAAATCGCAAAAGCGAAGCACTTGATATGAAAAGCGACACGGAATGCGACAAATTTGGGCATTCTGCCCAGGATTTTCGATTATTTACAATGTGTTGATTGCCAGTGCGGGCTGCTATGCGACTTGCTCATATGCGGCATGCGACGGCGACATGGCTCGGGAAAATCATTGGAGTACAAACAAAAAGGCCTGCCGGGCTGATCTGCGCGGCAGGCCTTCAGCTGTTGATACACACGGTTTACTTTGCTCCAGCCCAGGATCCCACACCATGGCGAGTGCCGGCCTTGGCATCGGCAGCTTCGGGCCAGCCGATATCCTTCTGCAGTTCAATCGGCAGCGCGCGGATGGCGCGTTCCGTCTGGTAGCGGGCACGGGCCTCGCTGAACTCGGTCGCGATCCGACCGATGGATGACAGGATAGACATCTCATTCTCCTTCGCGTTGGGCCAGGTTGTCCCGGCGCTTGCAGCGTCAGGCGGTACACCGGGTTTGTTTCAGCTTCATTTCGTGTCGATTGCAGGTCCGTGTCATGGTTGTTTCGGGACCACTTCGATGCGTCCTGCCTTCGATGGAGTTGACTATCCTCCCAAACTGATGTTCAATCAAACGAAATGGAATGATGGTTTGCATCAGAAAAATTGAAGGCCGCTTACCATGAACGCCCCACTCAATCATCCGCTGCCGCTGCTCGATCTGGATGTTCTGCGCACTTTCGTCGCAATCGCCGAGACCGGCAGCTTCACCACTGCGGCCAATGCGGTCTTCCGCACGCCGTCGGCCGTCTCGATGCAGATCAAGAAGCTGGAGGACATTCTCGGCCGCTCGGTGTTCGCGCGCGACGCCCGTTCGGTGACGCTGACCACCGATGGCGAGATGCTGCTTGGCTATGCGCGCCGGCTGCTGTCGATCAATCGCGAGGTGGTGTCGAAGTTCATCATTCCAGACATTGTCGGCGTGGTGCGGCTCGGCTCGCCGGACGATTACGGCGAACGTGTGCTGCCGCATGTGCTGAAGCGGTTCGCACAATCGCATCCATCGATCGCGGTCGACGTCACCATCGACCAGAGCGTCAATCTGCGCCGGCGCATGGACGACCGGGCGCTCGACATCACGCTGCTCACCAACTCCTACAAGACCAGCGCGATCGGCGCCGAAGTGCTGCTCACCGAGCCGATCGTCTGGGCCGGTGCCAAGGGCGGTTGCGCGCATCTGCGCGAGCCGCTGCCGGTCTCATTGTGGGAAGAGGGCTGTGCCTGGCGGGCAGGGGCATTGGAGGCGCTTGGCCGCGAGGGCCGCAACTACCGTATCGCCTATATGAGCGCACACACGGCCGGCCAGCGCGCCGCGATCATGGCGGATCTTGCAGTCGCGCCGCTGCCGAAATCGTTCCTCGGCAGCGATATGGTCGAGCTGTGCCCGAAGGACGGCATGCCTGACATCGGCACCTACAATCTGGCCATGGTGGTGACGCCGGACGCCAGCGCTCCAGTGAAGGCAGTCGCCGACCATATCCGCGCGACGTTTGAGATGTTCAGGGAAACTGGGAAGTTCTGAGCCAACTACGACCTGAGCGGCGCAACCAGATCGCGAGGCGTTCCGTCGCGGTCTGCCCTTTGCAGCGACAACTCTCCTGCCTTGGCATGATAACTGTCAGTTTCGTTGGTCAAGAAGGCCACTATGCTGTCCCGCGCGCGACGCGCCTCCGGCATGTCGATCAACGGCCAGACATGGAACATGCCTTGCTCGTGGACGACCTCAATTTCGACGCCGGCCGCGCGTGCCTTTTCCGCGAAAATCAGATTGTCGGGGGTGAGCAGATCGCGTGAACCGGTCAGCAGCAGCGTTTTGGGCAGCACCGACAGGTCGCCGTAAACCGGGCTGATGCGCCAGTCGGTGGGATCGATGCCGGCGCTGTAAAGCCGGATCGCCTCGCGGCCGCCGGCAATGCCCAGCCACGGATCGTTGCGTTCGGCCTCATACATTTCTGGGTTGGCGAGCGACACGTCGAGACCGGGCGAAATCAGCACGTGGCGTGATGGCAAGGGCAGGCCGTCTTGCGCAGCCATCATGGTCAGCACGACGGCCATGTTTCCGCCGGCGGAATCGCCCATGAAGATGATATCATTCGCCCTGGTTTCGCCGAACATCTGGCGGTAGACGGCGCCGACCATGCCGAACATGGCGTGAAAATCGTGTTCGGGAGCAATGGGATAGATCGGCACGGTGATACCGAACCCGAGGCGGTCGGCCATGTCGGCGATCAGCCGCCAATGATAGGGTGTGATTTCAAAGACGTAAGCGCCGCCGTGCAGGTAGAGAATCCGCCTCCGCTCACCAGCCTGGGGAGCGATCTCGTAGACGGGAAAGCCGTTGATCGTGCGGGTTGTGATCTCCAGGCGTGACCACAGCGACGCAGGCGGCTGATGGTTTTCCGTCCTGCGCGCATAGGCGATCCAGCGCTGCAGGTTCTCGGGGCTGGAAAACGCCTTCTTGCGGCTGTACCTGAGGACGAACGACACGACGTGGCTTTTGAGACTGGGCATGCAGATACACGGACTTCGGCTGAGCCGACTAAGAGAACCCCCGACTATTTCGAAGATTGTGTCGCCACCAAAAAAGTCAAGATTGATGCAATCTCAACACGGTCGTTTGATCCCAGCTGTCGACAAAGCGTCCGGCCATGAAGTCTCTGGCCTACCGGTGCAGCTCAACGCCGCGGCAGCAACGCGGCGCGCAGCCAATTGTTGGGTGCAGCCGGAGCCGCATTGCGGCTCCGGCGAATACCGAGCAGCTTGCATTTGTCGATGAATTTCATCCGCGCTGCGTGCCCCATCCGACCGAAAGCTGCCTTTCGCTCGAACGCGGCGACACCGGCCAGCCAATGTCCTTTTGGATCTCAGGCGGCAAGCTGTTGAGGATGCGCAGCGACTTGCGCGCTTCGCGTGTTTTCTTGAAGGCCGCACCATAGCGGCCGAAGCTTTCGAACATCGACATCTTGATCTCCTTGGAGCGTTGCGGTGGCCGAAAACTGTTTCCGCCTGCCGTTCGATGCCGGTTAATGCTCCGCCTATGTATCTGGCGGATTTCACGAAAACGCGATTTCGTTTCCAGATCGGCGCGATCTGGAAACATTTGCATACAAATGAAAATGGAAGGTCTGACAGCCTGGCGGAGGCGAGTCATCCCCGCCCGCGCCGCGCGGCATGGCCTTCGCGCGAACGCCGCCGCGGGGCAGCGTCGCCGGCAATGCCGTCTTCGCTCACCGTCTTGCGCGGCGGCAGTTTCACCGCCGCCGACAGCTTGGGAAACGGGTCGATCTTGTTCGGGAGCGCCATGGCATAAACGAAATGTTCCTGGAATTTCGGCTCCAGCGCCGTCTCGATCTTCTCGATCTTGCTAACGGTTTCCTCGATCTCGCGGCGATAGCCACGGTTCAACAGCGCCATGCGGGCGCCGGCGCCGGCCGCATTGCCAACGGCCGAGACCTTGTCGAGGTCGCAATCCGGAATCAGGCCCAGCACCATTGCGTATTTCGGGTCGATGAACGAGCCGAATGCGCCGGCGAAGTGGATGCGGTCGACATGATCGGTGTGCTGTTTTTCCATCAAAAGCTTGGTGCCGGCATAAAGGGCGGCCTTGGCAAGCTGGATAGCGCGCACATCAGTCTGGGTGATGGTGATCTTGGGCTCGCCTTCCTTCAGCACATAGGAGAAGGTGCGGCCATTGGCGACGACGCGGGGCGAGTGGCCGCTCAGCGATCCATCGACGACGCCGTCCTCGGAGATGATGCCGGCGAGATACATCTCGGCGACCACCTCGATGATGCCGGAGCCGCAAATACCGGTGACGCCGGTCGCCTGCACACTGTCGAGGAAGCCCGGCTCGTCGGACCAGAGTTCCGAGCCTATGACGCGGTATTTCGGTTCCAGCGTTTCAGGATCGATGCGGACGCGCTCGATGGCACCCGGTGCGGCGCGCTGGCCACCGGAGATTTCCGCACCTTCGAAGGCCGGGCCAGTTGGCGATGAGGCCGCCACGACCCGCTGGCGATTGCCGAGCACGATCTCGGCATTGGTGCCGACATCGACGATCAGCATCATCTCGTCCTGGCGGTGCGGCCCTTCCGACAGCGTCACTGCGGCAGCGTCCGCGCCGACATGGCCGGCAATGCAAGGAAGCATATAGAGCCTGGCGCCCTGGTTGAGCTTCAAACCGATATCCGATGCCTTGATGTGCACGGCGCCGGAGACGGCTAGCGCGAAGGGGGCGCCGCCGAGCTCGGTCGGATCGATGCCGAGGAACAGATGGTGCATGATCGGATTGCCGACGAACACGGAATCCAGGATGTCGTTGCGTTGGACGTTGCCTTCGGTGCAGACCTTGTCCACAAGCCCCGAAATGGCCTCGCGCACGGCGACCGTCATGCCTTCGCGGCCGTCCGGGTTCATCATCACGTACGAGACACGGCTCATCAGATCCTCGCCGAAGCGGATCTGCGGATTGGATGTGCCCGACGAGGCGGCCACGCGGCCCGACAGCAACGACACCAGATGCATGGCGATCGTGGTCGAGCCGATATCGCAGGCAAGTCCGTACGCCTCGTTCTTGAGGCCGGGCCACAAAGCGATGACCCGTGCGGTCTCGCTGTCGGTGTCCTTGTGGATGGCGGCGGTCGCGGTCCAGTTGCCTTTGCGCAAAATGCCTTGCACCTGCGGCAACAGATGGAAATCGAAATCGAGGCTCTTGAGGCCCCAGTCCTTCATCAGCGCGATCTTCAGACGGTCGAGGTCGCCGAGCGGCTTGTGCATGTCGGGTTCTTCGATCTCGACATAGCACATGCGGATTGCCGCATCGCGGGCGATGACCCTGGTGTCGGCGTCCTTGCGAATGGTCTGCGCGTTGATGACGGTGTCCTGCGGCACGTCGACGACGAGATCGCCGAGAATCTGCGCCGAGCAGGACAGCCGGCGGCGCTCGGGCAGGCCGCGTACGCGCTCGTAGCGCTCTTCCTTAGCGCCCTTGGGCGAGAGGTGATCGTTGGAGGAAACGATCTTGTGCTTGGCGAAATTGCCTTCCTGCACCTCGATCTGGCAACGCCCGCAAGTGGCACGCCCGCCGCACACGCTCTCGACATAGACACCGAGTTGGCGCGCGGCGTCCAGAACCGGCGTGCCGACGGGAAACCGCCCGCGCTTGCCCGACGGCATGAACAGCACGAGCGGATCGGTGATGTTGACGGGAGAGTTCATACGTTCCAGACTTTACTTTCTACGCAGCTCGGGTCTTGGCTACGGCAGCGATGCCGCTATGTCTCGGTTCCTCCCCAGTCCTGGGCCCCATATCGTGTCGGCCAAGACCTGGCTCAACCCCGGGCCATACGCGCTTCGCGGCCGCCGCGCCTGCGTCCGCCATTGCCATTGCCATCGCCCGGCGCGTTGACCTGCGTCCGGGCGGCAACGGCCTGGCCGCCTTCAGCAGGCTTGTAGTCCTTGTAGGTCCTGATCCAGTTGGTGCAGTTCTCGTCGGTGCCGTTCAGCACGTTGGCGCCACGCACCGCTTCCATTTCCTGCGGCCGCACCGGGTTCATGATCGCCGATGTCATGCCGGCGCCGATCACCATCGGGATGAAGGCGGCGTTGATGCCATGACGGTGCGGCAGGCCGAACGAGATGTTGGAGAGGCCGCAGGTGGTGTTGACCTTGAGCTCCTCGCGCAGCCGGCGTAGCAGGGCAAATACCTGGCGGCCGGCATCGCCCAGCGCGCCGATCGGCATGACCAGCGGGTCGACGACCACATCATGCGCCGGAATGCCGAAGTCGGCACAGCGCTGAACGATCTTCTTGGCGACGGCGAAGCGCACATCGGGATCCATCGAAATACCGGTCTCGTCGTTGGAAATGGCGACGACAGGAACGTTGTATTTCTTGATCAACGGCAGGATGGCTTCGAGCTTTTCCTCCTCGCCGGTGACGGAATTGACCAGCGGCCGGCCTTTGGCGACCTTCAGCGCCGCTTCGATTGCCGCAGTCACGGAGGAGTCGATCGACAACGGCAGGTCGACCAGGCCTTGCACGATCTCCAGCGTCTGCACCAGCAGCGCCGGCTCGGTGGCGTTGGGATCGACTGCAGTGACGCCGGCATTGACGTCGAGCATGGTCGCCCCACAGGCGGCCTGTTCCAGCGCATCCTTGATGACGGTCTCAAAATTGCCGGCGATCATTTCGGCGGCCAGCTTTTTGCGGCCGGTCGGATTGATGCGCTCGCCGATCACGCAGAAGGGCTGATCGAAGCCGATGATGATTTCTCGTGTCGCCGAGGCGACGATGGTGCGGGTCATGAAATCTCTCCATCGTGATATAAAGAGTTCTTTATATCGTTATCTGTTTCTGATCAAGCGAATGCTGACGATTCGCGCTGTCAATGCGCGGTCTTGACCATGTCGACCTGGGTTTCGGTGAGGTCGTCATGCAGTATGTGGTCGAGCCGGTCGGCAACGAGCTGGTCGTCGCGGCGGATTTCGCGTTTCCACGGCCGGCGACCCTTCAGCACGCCAGATTCGTCGACGATCTCAGCGACGTATTCTTCCTGGCGATAGGCCATCACATGGACGCCGGACACACCGGGAATTTCCTTCACCTCATTGATGATGTCGATGCAGAGCTGCTTGCCTTCCTTCTTCTGATCCTGAGCGCCTTCCAGGCGCTTGACGATCTGATCGGGAATGTGAATGCCAGGTACGTTGGAGCGGATCCATTTGGCCGTCTTGGCCGAGGCCAGCGGCCCGACGCCGCACAGGATGAAACATTTCTCGGTATAGCCGAGATCGCGGACCTTCTGCATGTAGGTGCGGAACATCGGTACGTCGAAGCAGTACTGGCTCTGCACGAACTGTGCCCCGGCGGCGATCTTCTTGCCCAGCCGATAGGGCCGGAAATCGATCGGCGGCGCAAACGGGTTGATCGCCGCGCCAAGGAAAAGCTGCGGCGGGGTCGTGAGTTTGCGGCCGGACAGGAATTTGCCGTTATCGCGCATAACGCGGCAGGTTTCGAGCAGCGACATGCAGTCGAGATCGAACACCGGCTTGGCGCCGGGCTGGTCGCCGGCTTGCACGCCGTCGCCGGTCAGGCACAGCATGTTGGCGACGCCCATCGCAGCACCCCCAAGCACGTCGCCCTGGATGGCGATGCGGTTCCGGTCGCGGCAGGCGATCTGCATGATCGGGGCATAGCCCATGCGGGTCAGCAGCGCGCAGATGCCGACCGACGACATGTGGCAGTTGGCGCCGGAAGCGTCGACGGCATTGATGGCGTCGACCCAGCCGTCGAAAATCCTGGCGCGGTTGTAGACGTCTTCCGGATCGGCGCTGTCGGGCGGATTGAGCTCGGTCGTCACTGCGAACTCGCCGCGCCTGAGGACGCGTTCCAGCCGGCCACGCGAGGTGTGGCCGGGCAGGGGATCGAGCGGCAAATGGATGCCGGCCGGATTCTCGTCTGGCTGACGGCCGATCATGCCGATGCTCCGGTCTTCGTAGTATTCCGGGCCGCATTGCGGGCGGCCGCGGCCTGCGCGGTGACCCGCAGCCAGGCGGAAGTTTCGCGCAAGGACTGATCCACCGGCTTCTGCACTTCCAAAATCTTGTCGCCATGCACCATGTTCCGCGAGCCTTCCCAGGCTTTGACCCAGACGCAAGGCATGTCAGGCTCGACCTCGCAATTGCCGTTGGCGCGGACACCGCCGCAAGGGCCGTTGCGCAATTGCTTGGGGCAGTTCATTGGGCACGACATGCCGGTCGAGGAAAGGATGCACTGGCCGCACATGCGGCAGTCGAACATGAATCCCTTGACGCGCTTTTCGACGAATTTCACAGGCCCTTCGACACGGCTGTAGCCGATGCCCTTCCACAGCGGATGGAGGAGCAGGAACATGTCGGCGAATTTGCCGTAGAACCATTCGAGCAGCCGCGAATGCCGCACAGACCAAAGCCGCACCGCGAAAGAGCGCTGCACACGCCGCTGCGGCGACACGTCGGCCGGCTTGTAGTCGGATTTCGGCGCCGCCTTCTTGACGATGGTCGCCTGGGTCACGCCGGCTTGAGCCGTCGTCGCCGGCATTGATTGGGGATCAGACATTCTCTTTGCCCCCCGCCTTGACCAGAGCGACCAGCCGCTCACGGTCGTATTTCGCATCAAGTTCCTGAAGAGCCTTCTCGGCCTCGGCTTCAAGATCGTCACTGACCGGAATGGGTTCTGCCTTGCGCCATTCGGCAAGATAGTCGTCGGTACCGCCGGCGCCGGTGCGCATGGCGCACATGTCGATCGCCTCGGTGAAGCGCAGCGGCAGTTCGCGCTTGGCGTTCTGCCGGCCCTTTTTGACGATGACCTGGGCGGGGATGTCGCGCCAGTAGACAACGATCAGATCGGCCATAATTTCCTGCTCCTGCAGAGCGCCGTGCGTCCAATCGGACGCACAAACGATGCTCTACCATTTAACTCCGCTGCATCGTGCTCTCCGAAGATCGATTCCGATCTTTTGGCCAATGCAGTGGTTTCGAGCATTGCCGGAAGCGCTGTTGGGCTGCTTGTTATGGGACGACGCGGGCGCCTTCAAAAGCGACGCAATCGACGAGCGCCGACGAAAGCGATGTCTGTTCCAGCGCAGGTCAGCCGGCGCGGCCATCGTAGCTGCCGACCAGCTTCCTGTGGAAGCGCACGTAACCTCGTTCGGTCGTGCGTAAATGCTCCGCGACGATGTCATGGAAGCGCGGCAGGCGGTGGAAGGGAACGGCCGGATAGGAATGGTGCTCGGAATGGTACGGCATGTTCCAAGCCACGAAGCGCACCAGCCTTGTGGTGAAGGTGGTGCGGGTGTTCTCGAGCATGTTGGCGACATGCGGGCACAACGCGTGCTCGGCCAGCAGGTAGGCACGCAAAAACGGCTGTCCGACCAGCACCGGCACGATCCAGACCCACAACAGCAGCGCCGACTGCGCGGCGAGCGATGCGGCCAGCAATGCCGCATAGCCGATCAGGAACAGCCGTGCTTCGGCAACCACCTTGCCGCGGCCCTTTTCCGGCACAAAGCCGTCGCGGTTGCGGCCCGCCGCATTGGTTGCGATCACACGGCCCATGGCGATCCAATAGGGGCCGCCTGACAGATAGCGCAGATATTGGCTGATGGTCTCCGGCTTCGGGGCCATCAGTTCGGGGTCGTTGTCCGGGTCGTGCGTATGGCGGTGATGGGCGAAATGGAAATAGCGGAACCATGCCGGCGGCAGCAGGATAAGGAAGCCGGCCACGGCGGCGATGGTGCGATTGAGCCGCGCCGTTCTGAACGCAGTTTCATGGATGGTCTCGTGCAACGGCGTGAAGAAGAAGACGATCAGGATTCCCTGCGGCAAGACGAGCGCGGGCCAGAACGGGATGCGAGCGGCGATCAGCGCGCCTAGCAGGATAACCAGCCCGGCATGGACCGCCAGCCGGACAATGCCTGGCCGGTCAACCCTGGCGGTGAGGTCGCGACGGTCCTCGACCGAAAGGCCGGCAATGATGGTGCGGTGGTCGATGTCGCTCATGATGCAATGTTAGTGGCGGGTGGCTGTCCGGTAAATCGGCGCGTCACCAGACGCCGTTCCTTATCCCCGTCCAGAGATAAAACCATATCGTCGGATGATACCATTGTGTCGAAGGTAGGCCGGGATCCACCGTGCCGAGCTTGCCGGCCAGCGCATCCCTGACCGCTTCGACGCAGATGTCGCGCGAGAAGGCCGCCTGCCGCAACGCGTAGCTCGAAACTGTGTCGCCGGGCTGCGGTTTGCCACGCGTCTGCCGCAGCACGCCGCCAGTGTCGACGCCGGCGTCGACCAGATGCACGGTGGTGCCGAAGTTCTCCGCATCGCCTGAAGCCAGCGCCCAGTAACCGCCGTTCATGCCACGATATTTCGGGGCGATGCCGGCATGGTAGTTGAGGACCGGGCAAGGGATTTTCGCCAGCGTCTGCCGCGACAGCAAGCGGCAGCCGGCGAGCAGCACCACACCCGGCTGGATTTCCGCAATCGCCTGCAGGCACTCCGGCGCGTTGGCCGACGAGACATAAATGATCTTTTGCCTAGGCTTCGGTTCGGTTTGCAGCTTCTGCCCGGCGGCAAGCCGTGCTGCGTGGCCGGCGAAGAAGCGCTTGCCGAGGCGCGTCAGCACCATCGTGCCGAGTTGACCGATGGCCGAGGTCCAGCCTTGCCGCCGCGCCCGCGCGAGGAGCAATTGCTTTTTGGATTCAGGAGCTTCGAGGATGACGCTGACCGGGCCGAGTTGATCGGCGAGGGCGTTGACGATCGCCCAGATATGCGGGCCGCCTTCGGTGACGACGACGATCGGCCGTTGGTTTGTTTTCGACAGTGCCATGCTCTGCGACTCCCCGCAAAGAACCTGTTCTTTGCGCGCGAATGCTAGGCTGACCGGGTTAACCCCTGGTGATCGGGCTCAGCGCTTGAATTCGAGGATATCGAGCTTCGATTCGTAATAGGGCGCCGGGAACTCGATGCGCCATTCACTGGCGCTGTTGCGGAAGGCATAGCCGACCTGATCGCTTTCCGGGCCGCTGCCGTAGGGCTTTGCCGGATCGTCGTTGACGTGGAAGGAACCGAGATAGATCGCGCGTTTCTCGCCATCGTCGAAGAAGCGGCCCTTGGTGCGTTGCGAGCCGGTGATCTTTTCCAGTCTCCAGCCAGAACCGTCGTCGCTCACCTCGCATTTGAACCAGCCATAGATGACGAGCGGGCTCAATCCGCCGGCCTTGATGGTGCGGCATTGCCATTTGCCGGTCAGGTCCCTGTCAGAGAAGGGAACCAGCGGCTTTGCCAGCAAAGCGTCGAGCTGCTTGACCTCGGCGGGATCGCCGGCCTTCGCCTCGTCAAGCGCTGCCTTGCGCGTCTCGCCATATTTGTTGAGCCGCGCCTTGTCGGCAGCCGTTATCAGCGTCTGCACCTCGCCATCGGCGAACGCGGGCATGGTCAAGCAGAGGACAGTTGCTGCGGCAAACATGAGGCGAGCGATCATCGGTGGCGTTTCCTTTTTGATGGCTGGAGCAGGCTGTTTTCTTGTCTGGCGCATACCTTAATGTTTCGCCGCGTTCTGTCATCCGTGCCTGAGCATCGACAGCAGAAACGAGGTGGAAAGAATGCGGATCTTGCTGACGGGATCGTCCGGTTGGCTGGGCAGCGCCTTGGCGCCGCGCCTGCGGGCTCTTGGCCATGACGTCACCGGCCTCGATCCCGTTCCGTCTTCGGAAACGCCGATCGTCGGCTCAGTGGCCGATCGCGACCTGGTCATGAGGGCGGTCGAGGGGAACCGCGTCGAGGCCATCATCCATAGCGGCGCGCTGCACAAGCCTGACATCGAACGTTATCGCAACGAGGATTTCGTCGAGACGAATGTGCGCGGCACGCTCAACCTGCTCGACGCGGCGGCAGCATTCGGCGTTCAGCGTTTCGTGTTCACGTCGACGACGTCGCTGATGATTTCCCAAACCATTCGCGCCGGCTTCACCGGCGGGACGCGCAAGGCGGCATGGCTGACGGAAGACATGTCGCCTGAACCGCGCAACATCTACGGCGTCACCAAGCTTTCAGCCGAACAGCTCTGCCGGCTCTATCATTTGCAGTTCGGCCTGCCGGTGATCGTGTTGCGCACCGCCCGGTTTTTTCCCGAGGCGGACGACATGGCGCACGTGATCGAACAGTCGGATGCCAACACCAAGGCCAATGAGCTGTTGTTCCGCCGGCTGACGGTGGAGGACGCAGCCGACGCCCACATCGCTGCCCTGGAGAAAGCGCCGCAATTGGGCTTCGACACTTTCATCATCTCGGCACCGACGCCTTTCCAGCCCGAAGATTGCGCGGCCTTGATCGCCGACGCGCCGTCGGTCGTGGCGCGCTATTTTCCGGATTATCCGGCGCTCTACGCGAAGAAAGGCTGGACGATGTTTTCGTCGATCGACCGGGTCTATGACGCGTCGCGGGCGCAGGAAGCGGCTGGGTTTCATCTGCAAGACGAGCTTTGCCGATGTGCTCGCCCGGCTTGTGGCGGAATAAGAGCGCGGGTATTCGTCAGGAATGCGCGTCACTGGGAGAGGTAGTTGGGAGTAACAATCTACTTTGAAGGACAGTTACGGGGTCACGAGCAATATGCTGCTTTGCTGCACGAAGCCAAGGCGTTCGCCATTGCGCGAGACTGGCCGGTGCGCGAGATCGATGAGCGCGAGAAGACGCTCAATCGAGTCATTGATGAACGAAACGTGGACTATATTGGCCCTGTGTTTGGAATAGAGCTTCAACCGCATCCCAATTCGGAACCGCTGCGGCTTGAGTTCGACAAGCACCTCTTCGTTCAACAACACTGTAAAACTCAGTTTTCAGGTGCAGGCGCTCATATCGAGATCATCAGCTTTCTTCGCGAAATTACTCGCTTGTTCTCCAGTCTCAATGTCGTCGATGAAGGGGCGTATTGGGAGCTAAGTGATCCGTCAATTCTGCAAAGTAATTTTGACAATGTCGATGCAATGCTTGCCGAAATATTGCTTAAAGATCCAACCGCGCGGGGACCGATCCGCCTTGAAACCGGGCGCATTATCGATGTCATATCGGATCGGTGAATCGGTGGGCGAAAATGAACGGCAGCCTCCGGCAAACGCTTAGAGGACGCTATTTCTTTTACGAATGTGCTGAGGCGCTGGCCAGTTCCTTCGTCAGGTCACCATAGCCGGTCGAGCGGCGCTCATAGGCGAGGCCGAGCATTTTCGCCGCCTTTTCGGCGACCTTGTCGAGTTCCGGGTCGTTGGTCTGAGCGATATAGATCAGCTTCTCGTAGTTGCCGAAATAGTCCTTGATCAGCTCCGGGTGCTTGTCGAGGCCGAGCGGCTTCATGAAGAAGGCATCGAATTGCCGGCAGAGGAAGTCGGTCATGTAGAACGACATCATGTCGTCATCGGCGACCTTCGCATAGGCATCCATGCCCTGGTAGAAAGCAAAGCAATGCGGCCCGGCCATGCGCTCGACGCCATGCTTCTCGCAGATCCGATCGAGCAGGCCACCCGTGCCGCAATCGGCATAGCCGACGAAGATGTGTCTGTAGCCGTCGGTCTTGGCCTTCTCGATAGCCTTGTCCATGGCCGGCGCGATGCGGTCCGGATAGAAATGGAACTCCGCCGGCAGGCAGGTCAGGTCGAGATGGTCGAGCCCGAGCTGCTCCTTGACCGCCAAAACTTCGCGCGCGATCATCCCGCAGGCGATGACGAGCAGCCTGTCGCCTTGATCGGATTGTTGTTTTCGCGCGGTAGTCATGGAACCAGTCTAATCGATCTTCGTTGCTGTCCAGCGAATTTATATGCTGAGGGAGACACCATTCATGAAATTGTTCCGCGTCGCGCCAATCGCTATTCTCGCCTGCGCCTTGGCTGTTTCGGCCTGCGCCAACACGGTGCGCGGCGTCGGTAAGGATATCAAATCCACTGCGAAGGCAGTTGACGATACCGTCAAGAAACCCTGATCCGCACGGCTCTCAACATTTGGGAATAAAAAAGCCGCACTGCAAGGCGCGGCTTTTCTTGTTCGTGCCGGACTTATTGGCTCAGGCCGAAGCGCGGACGTTGTGCTTGCGCTTCATGAAGTCCTTGGCGGTCTCGACTGCCACCGCGGCGTCGCGGCAATAGGCGTCGGCGCCGACGGCTTTGCCGAATTCCTCGTTGAGCGGTGCGCCGCCGACCAGTACGACATAGTCGTCGCGAATGCCTTTTTCCTTCATCGTATCGATGACGACCTTCATGTAAGGCATGGTCGTCGTCAGCAGGGCCGACATGCCGATGATGTCGGGCTGGTGCTTTTCGATGGCATCGAGATATTTTTCGACCGCATTGTTGATGCCGAGGTCGATGACATCGAAGCCGGCGCCTTCCATCATCATGCCGACCAGGTTCTTGCCGATGTCGTGGATGTCGCCCTTGACGGTGCCGATCACCATCTTGCCCTGCTTCGGCGCGCCTGTGGCGACAAGCAGCGGACGCAGGATGAACATGCCGGCCTTCATCGCGTTGGCCGACAGCAGCACTTCGGGAACGAACAGGATGCCGTCGCGGAAATCCTCGCCGACGATACGCATGCCCTCGACCAGAGCCTCGGTCAACACCTTGTAAGGCGCCCAGCCGCGCTCGAGAAGGATATTGGTGCCTTCCTCGATTTCTTCCTTCAACCCGTCATAAAGATCGTCGTGCATCTGCTGCACCAACTCGTCGTCGGAGAGTTCCGAAAGGATGATCTCGTCGTCGGCCATTTTTTCTCAGGCTCCTTGCCGGCTACAACTATCGCGGCAGCTTAAAAATATCGCGTCAATACCTAACCCGCACGGGCCGGTTGTCCATAGCTGATTTGCGACTTCCCGCAAAACGAAAGCGACCGTAAATCTCTTGGAATTCTTGTCGATTTTGCGACAGGCGTTGGCGCTGGCGGGCCGTTTCGAATAGGGTGCATGGCTACGATCCGGCCAGAGACCGCAATATGCGGCCGCAAACGGATTTCAGGCCGGTACAACAGCCCGGCCGGAGTAAATCAGGCCAGAACGAAAGCCAGGGAAGAACGATTATGAGTGAGAACGCGCCGGTCGATCAGGAAGCGTCAAACGCACGGCGCGGGCGCGCTGCCAGCGGTGGCGCCGCAGCCCGACGGGCCGCGCGTTCGGGCGGCGGCCCCGGCACACAGCTCACCTATATCAAGCGCAAGATCAACGTCTATGAAGTGCTGGACGAGGAAGGGCTGGCGCTGATCGAAAAGAACACCGATACGGTGCTGGAGGAGATCGGCATCATCTTCCGCGACGACGCCGAGGCGCTGCAGCTTTGGAAAGAGGCGGGCGCCGACGTCAAGGGCGAGCGGGTGCATTTCCCCAAGGGCCTCTGCCGCTCGCTGTTGAAGACCGCTCCGTCCGTCTATACCCAGCACGCCCGCAACGGCGAGCGCTCGGTGCAGATCGGCGGCAACGCGACAGTGTTCGCGCCGGTCTATGGACCGCCCTTCGTGCGCGATCTCGACGGCGTCAGGCGCTATGCGACGATCGAGGATTTCCGGAATTTCGTGAAACTCGCCTATATGGCGCCGTCGATCCACCATTCGGGCGGCACGGTTTGCGAGCCGGTCGACGTGCCGGTCAACAAACGGCATCTCGACATGGTCTACAGCCATATCAAATATTCGGACAAGCCGTTCATGGGCTCGGTGACCGCGCCCGAGCGCGCGGAAGATACGGTGGCGATGGCCAAGATCGTGTTCGGTGACGATTTCGTCGAGAACAACACGGTGCTGACCAGCCTGATCAACGCCAACTCGCCGATGGTCTTCGACGAGACCATGCTGGGAGCGCTGAAGGTCTATTCGCGCCACAATCAGGCCTGTATCGTCACGCCGTTCATCCTTGCCGGTGCGATGAGCCCGGTGACGGTCGCCGGCACGCTGACCCAGGTTTTAGCCGAGGTTCTGGCGGGAGCGTCGTTCACCCAGCTGATCCGGCCGGGTGCGCCGGTGCTGTTCGGCACCTTCGCCTCGTCGATCTCGATGCAGTCGGGCGCGCCGACCTTCGGCACGCCGGAGCCGTCGCTGGTCTCGTATGGCGCCGCACAGCTTGCCCGTCGGCTCGGCCTGCCGTTTCGCACCGGCGGTTCGCTCTGTGCTTCAAAAATCCCCGATGCGCAGGCCGCCTACGAGAGCGCCAACACGCTGAACTCGACGATCCTCGCCGGCACCAACTTCGTGCTGCATTCGGCCGGCTGGCTCGAGGGCGGTCTCGCCTCCTGCTACGAAAAGTTCATGATGGATATCGACCAGCTCGGCATGACGCAGAAGTTCTCTGAGGGTGTCGACCTGTCGGAAAACGGCCAGGCGATGGACGCCATCCGCCAGGTCGGCCCAGGCAGCCACTATCTCGGCTGCGATCACACCCAGGCCAATTTCCAGACCGCGTTCTACCGCTCCAACATCGCCGATAACAATTCCTACGAGCAATGGCTGGCCGAAGGCGAAAAAACCGCGCCGCAGCGCGCCAACGAGCTCGCCCGCCGCTGGCTGGAGAGCTACGAGGCGCCGTATCTCGACCCGGGCATCGACGACGGGCTGAAGGACTTCATCGCCAGGAAGAAGGCGTCGATGGCCGACGCCTTCACCTGAAAGGAGCCCGAATCAGGCGGGGCTAAAGTCGCCAACATCATCCACAAGGAAGTCTGGCGGAGCGCCTTCTCCGACCCGGACAAGAAGGGATGATCCCGAGCGCGGCATGACTCAAACAATCGCGGCGGCACTTTCCGTCCATGGCCTTATGCTTCGCGGCGGCTTCAATTTTGCAGGTGCTGAAGAAAAACCCTCCGGTCTCTCCGGCGCTGCCGCCAGATCCGTTCTGCTGGTGGGGCAGGCGGGTGCCGCACCTTGGCCGCACTTCCTGCGCTGGTTGGAGAAACAGTCACAGCCGATCGACGATCCGCTCGACAGATGGTCTCGCGAAGTGATCGGCGCGGTGGCCGGAAAATTCGGGGCGCGCGCCGTGTCACCGTCCGACAGACCGTATCTGCCGTTCCAGCAATGGGCGGTGCGGGCGGAGGGCTTGCGGCCGTCGCCGCTCGGCATCCTCATGCATCCGCAATACGGGCTCTGGCACGCCTATCGCGGCGCGCTGCTGTTCGAAAATGAGATTGCGCTCCAACAACCCCACGAGGTGGTTCACCTTTGCGATACATGTTTGGAAAAACCTTGCCTGAAATCCTGTCCGGTCGAGGCTTATTCTGCGAATGGTTTTGCACATGAAACCTGTCTGGCCCATGTGCGCGGGCAAAACGGCGCGCCCTGCCGGACCGGCGGCTGCCTTGATCGCAACGCCTGTCCTTACGGTACCGATTATCGCTATCCGGCCGAGGTTCAGGCCTTTCACATGGCAGCATTCGCGCGTCTGTAGCGTCGCCGAATGCCGCACGAAATCTTGAAGCAGATCGCCTCATTACAGCTTGCGGCGACGGTCAGCGCGGATATCTATCGCACGACATGTCAACGGAGCGGGCGATGGCCAAGCAAGCGATCCAGATCAAGACGAGTGACGGCGTGGCCAAAGCCGGGCTGTTCCGCTCGGCAGCCCCAGCCAAGGCAGCGATCATCCTCTACATGGACGCTTTTGGCCCGCGACCGGCGCTCGACCAGATGGCGGAAAGGCTTACCGACGAAGGCTATGCGGTGCTGGTGCCGGACCTTTTTTACCGCAACGCGCCCTACGGCCCTTTCGAAGCCAAGACTGCGTTCAGTGACGAGAGGAGCAAGGCCGCAATCACAGGTCTCGTCGGCGGCACGACCCAGGAGATGACGATCCGCGACAGCGGCGCGTTCCTCGATGCGCTCGCTGCCCAAGGCCTGACCGGGCCGGTCGGCATTGTCGGCTACTGCATGGGCGGAGCGCGGGCGCTGAACGCGGCGGCCACCTATTCCGACCGCATCGCCGCTGCTGCCAGTTTCCACGGTGGCAATCTGGCCGGTGACGCCGCCGACAGTCCGCACCGGAAGGCCGCCTCACTCAAGGCAAGGGTCTATATCGGCACTGCCGGTGTCGACCGCAGCTTTCCGCCGGAGCAATCGGCGCGGCTCGCCGAAACACTGCGCGCCGCCAAGGTCGATCATGTCATAGAGAACTATGCCGGCATGGCGCATGGCTGGTGCATGCCGGACCATAGTGCCTTCGATGCAGCCGGCGCCGAACGCCACTGGAAGCGGCTGACGACGCTGTTTGCGGAGACGCTCGGCCAAGTCACGCCAACCATTACGACGTGACCGCCCGCCAAAAAATTCTTTCCATCGCCCCAAGGAACCGCCATTAGCCTTCGTCCAACAGGCAAATGATGGCGATGATGCTGGACGAAAGCGAAGCCTCCGACGCCGAACTGATCGGACGGGCGAAGGGCGGAGACCGGGGTGCTTTCGGCAAGTTGCTCGAAAGGCACTATGGTTTCGTCTATCGCGCCGCCTATCGTTGGTGCGGGAAAAAGGCCGACGCCGAGGACATCGCCCAGGAAGTCTGCGTCCGGCTCGGGCGGGCGATCCGCGACTATCACGGCAGCGGTGCCTTCACGACGTGGCTCTACATCATGACGCTGAATGCGGCGCGCGACATGATGCGCAAGACCGCCCGCGAGACGGTCAAGACCGAGGCCTATGGCGCCTATGCGCTGATTTCGGGGGAAATCTCGTCTGAGCCGGAAGACCCGGCCGAGCCGCTCTGGGCAGCGGTGCGCAAGCTGCCGGACAAGCAGCGCGATGCGGTGCTGCTGGTTTATGGCGAAGGGCTGAGCCACGCCGCCGCCGCCGAGGCGATGGCGATCTCGGAGACAACGGTTTCCTGGCACATCCATGAAGCGAAGAAACGGCTGAAGACGCTGATGCGTTCAGCCGGGGAAGTGTGACCATGGTCGACGACAACGAACTGAACAGACTGCGCGACATCGCAGCACCGGCGCCGGACGCGGACGCAAAGGCGCGTGCCCTCCAGGCCGCGCTGCGCGCCTATGACATGGAAGAAAAAACTTTGCCGGGCGCCCAAGGATCGGTGAGCGGGCTTCGTCTCACAGAGCGAGCACAAAGGCTCTGGAGCGAAATCATGCAAAAGAAACTCTTCGCCACGCCGGCCATTGCCGGGCTCGTTGCCCTGCCGATCGCCGGATACGCTACCATTTATATGCTGGGGGAATCCAAATTCGACGGGCCCGAATTCGGCGGGGATAAGATCACCGAAACGCTGGCTGACAAGCCGACGACCGTCAAACCGCCGGTCGTTGCCGAAGCGGACAAGCAGAAGAAGGCGGACGCCGACAGTGAAAGCCGTAACGCCGGCGAGGCGCTTGTGGCGCCGACATCGCCGCCGAAGGCGGAATCGACCGCAGTCGGCGGGCTGACGCAGCAGGATGTGCTCAGCCGCAATGCACCCGAACCGCAGCCGAGCAGCGAGCTTGCGTTGAACGGCGACGCAAGCTCCGCGGCCCCTTCAGCCGATGGCGGCGCGCGGGTCGGCCGCATGCCTGGCACGGTTGCCGAGCCCAAGCTGATGGCACAGCAGCCCGCCGCTGCGCCGGCCGACCAGATGCTGCCGCAAGAGGAAAACCGCGACCGCGTCGAGAATTTCAAGACCAACCCGGTGCATGCCGCACTTGAAGACCCGGTCTCGACCTTCTCGATCGATGTCGACACCGCTTCCTATTCCTTCGTCCGGCGCTCGCTGAAGGAAGGCTTTATCCCGCAGGCCGACACGGTTCGCGTCGAGGAGATGGTTAACTACTTCCCCTATGACTGGAAAGGCCCGGACTCCGCCTCGACGCCGTTCAACTCGACCGTCAGCGTCATGCCGTCGCCGTGGAACGAGCACACCAGGCTGATGCATGTCGCCATCAAGGGTTTCGACGTGAAGCCGGCCGAGCAGCCCAGGGCCAATCTGGTCTTCCTGATCGATGTGTCGGGGTCGATGAACGAGCAGGACAAGCTTCCGCTCCTGCAGTCGGCCTTCCGACTGCTGGTCAACAAGCTGAGACTTGACGACACCGTCTCGATCGTCACCTATGCGGGCGATGCCGGTACCGTGCTGGAGCCCACCAAGGCTTCGGAAAAGGACAAGATCCTCGCTGCCATCGACAATCTGACATCCGGCGGCTCGACGGCAGGCGAGGCCGGCATCAAGGAAGCCTACAGGCTGGCGCAGAAATCCTTCGTCAAGGACGGCATCAATCGGGTGATGCTCGCCACCGATGGCGACTTCAATGTCGGCCAGACCGACGACGACGACCTGAAGCGGCTGATCGAAAAGGAGCGCAAGACAGGCGTATTCCTGTCGGTGTTCGGCTTCGGCCGCGACAATCTGAACGACCAGATGATGCAGACCATCGCCCAGAACGGCAATGGCACTGCTGCCTACATCGATACGTTGGCGGAGGCCGAGAAGGTGCTGGTCGAGGATGCCTCCTCGACGCTGTTCACCATCGCCAAGGACGTGAAGATCCAGGTCGAGTTCAACCCGAACAAGGTCTCGGAGTACCGGCTGATTGGCTACGAAACCCGCGCCTTGAATCGAGAGGATTTCAACAATGACCGGGTCGATGCCGGCGAGATCGGCTCAGGTCATTCAGTCACCGCAATCTACGAGATCACGCCTAAGGGCAGCGGCGGCGAACAGATCGACCAGCTGCGCTACGGCCAGGCCTCGGTGAACAATGGCGGTGTCGCCAATGCCGACGAATATGCTTTCGTCAAGATCCGCTACAAACTGCCGAACGAGGACACCTCGAAGCTGATCACCACGCCGGTAACGTCAGCCAACGAGGTGGCGTCGTTCGACCAGGCCAGCACCGACCAGCGTTTCTCCGTTGCCGTTGCTGCGTTCGGCCAGAAGCTGCGCGACGAGGATGCGACCGCGAAGTTCGGCTACGACAAGATCATGGAGATTGCCACCGCTGCCAGGGGAGCCGACCCATTTGGGTACAGGTCCGAGTTCCTCTCGCTCGTGCGCCTTGCCTCGGCGCTCGGCGGTAACCGGTAGTGGCAATGACGGCCGGTTTCTTTCAGATGGGATCGTTCTGATAGGGGGAGCCGGCCTACGGGCGGGTGAGGCAGGCCGGCGAGGGAAACCTTGCCGGCCTTTTTTCGCGGCCGCACTGCTTCGCGCGGACCATGTCGCAGACGAAAGCGTCAGGCGCGTCCGCGGCGCCGCTCGCGGCGGGCTTCGCTGGTCTCGGCGACATTGACCGTAGCCTGCTTGTTGCGCATCGGGCCGATGCGTTCGACGATCTGCTCGACGGTCGGGCGATCCGACTTGGTGTGCGCATCGAGCGCCTTGCGCATTGCGGCGAGGTGCTGGAACGAGGTGCCGCAGCAGCCGCCGACGATTTTGGCGCCGGCATCGACGGCGAGGCGCACATAGTCGGCCATCAGCTCGGGTGTGCCGGAATAGTAGATCTCGGCACCGCGAAATTCGGGAATGCCGCAATTGCCCTTGACGATCACCGTTGCTTCCGGCTTCGCCTCGGTCATGTCGAGCAGCGACGCGAGAATGTCGGAGGCGCCGACACCGCAATTGGCGCCGACACCGAGCGGTGTCTGCGACAGGCCATCGACGACGCCGTGGATGTCCTTCGGCAGCAGTCCCATCATGGTGCGGCCGGCGGTGTCGAAGGAGCCGGTATAGGTATAGGGCAGGCCGACGCGGATGGCGGCTTCGGCGGCGGCGCGGATTTCGTCAGGCGCCGACATGGTTTCGATCCAGGCGACTTCGGCGCCGCCGGCCTTCAGCCCCTCAATCTGCTCGGCAAAGGCTTCGACCGCCTCGTCATAGGTCATGGCGCCGAGCGGCACCAGCAGCTCGCCGGTCGGGCCGACGGAGCCGGCCACGATCACCTTGCGGCCGGCGTTGCCGGCGACGGCGCTTGCGATCTCGGCCGCGCGCTTGTTCAGCGCATAGACCCGGTCCTGCGCGTGGTGCAGCTTGAGCCGATGGCGGGTGCCGCCAAAAGAGTTGGTCAGGATGATGTCGGCGCCGGCATCGACAAAGTTCTGGTGCAGGCTGGTGATGGTGTCGGGCGCGGTCTCGTTCAAGAGCTCGGGAGCCTCTCCGGCCTCAAGGCCCATGGCGAACAGATTCGTGCCGGTGGCGCCATCGGCGAGCAGGACGCCCTTTTCGGCAAGCAGAGCGTCGATCGGATTGGTCATGTGAAATACGCCTTCCCGGAAGAATAACTGAGATAAGGATATAAAGAATTCTTTATGTGCCGTCAATGTCGGCACGTAGAGCAACCGGTCAAAATCGCATCTCCGCCAGCTTTCGTGTGAAGCTGGCCGCTTCATGCGCGTTGACGTCCGCGGCACGGATCAGATTGTCGAAATGGCTGGTCAGGATGCGGATCGGCTGCGTGGCGTTCAGCACCAGATACATGTCGCCGACGTAAATGGCGGCGCGATAGGGCCCGAAGATGGTGTAGGGGATCGAATAGCGCATCCGCCCGTCATAGAGAAACAGGCGGAAGGTGGGATAGAGGTCGTCGAGCAGCGTCGCCATGTGCAGGAGCTGCTGGTGGCGGTCGGCCTCCGGAAAGCGGTCCCACACGCCCAGCCCGCGCGCGAAGATCTCCAGCGTGTGGCGCGGCATACAGACTTCCATGTCGGTTTCGGGCCGTCGGTTGTAGTCGATGCGGTACTGCGTCTCGCCGGCCTGTGCCTCGCGGCTCTTGTTGGCGATGACAGCTTCGTAGTCGACAAGCGCCTCGGTGCGCAGAAGATCGGGAATGCCGGCCGGCACATAGCGGATTTTCGTTCCCGCCGCCTCGGCATGCCAGCGAGCCAGCAGCGTGCGGTCGAAGCCGTCCGGCGCCTCCTCGATCTCAAGGCTCTCGCGGATTTCACCGGTGACGCCCTCATCGTGACTGAGGCCGAGCAGCCAGTCGAGCGAGACTTTGAATTCGGCGGCGATGTTGAGCAGCGTTTCAGCACGGGGAAGGCGGGTCGAGGCGCCGGAGAGCAGCTGCGACAGTGCCGAACGGTCAATGCCAACCGCGGCGGCGAAGGCTGATTGGTTCAAATCGGACCTTGTCAAGAGCATTTTCAGGCGCTCGCGAAAGATCGTCGACAGGTCGCGCTTGTCCAAATCGCTACCCCATTCAATAGGAGGAAAAATTTGCGCTTAAAGCCGCGAACGCGGGCTTCAGGCGCAAATGAATCCTGTTGGCTGTTTACAATACATAACATATGCAGCTGAAAATGCGCAATCGCAACAGTTTGTGCGCTTTATCGCGTTGCGCCGACGCAACGCTCCTGACACAATGTTGTCAGGAATCAAACGGGTTCCGGCGACTGGAAGGCAGTGGTCGATAGCATGACGAGCATGGGCAACAGGCGACACGGCGCAATGGCCATCGAATGGCCGACAGCATTTCTCGCACTTCTCTGCTACGGCGGCTGGCTCGCTACCGGCTTCCTGCTCTGGCCCTCTTACCCGCTGCTGGCACTCGCCTTTCTGACCCTGATTGCGGCGCTGCAATCCTCGCTGATGCACGAGGTCCTGCACGGCCACCCAACCCGGAATGCGCGGCTCAACGAAGCCTTTGTGTTCCTGCCGATTGGCCTTGTCTGGCCGTTTCGCCGGTTCAAGACCATTCATCTGCGCCACCATGCAGACGAGCGCCTGACCGATCCGCTCGATGATCCCGAAAGCTATTACAAGGCTCTCTGGCAGCACGAGGAGCTGCCGTCGGCGATGAAATTCCTGCTGAAGGTCAACAACACGATGATCGGGCGTTTGGTGCTAGGCCCGTGGCTTTCCTGCATCGGCTTTTTCATCGACGACGCCAAGCAGGTTGCCGCGGGCGACAAGTCCATCCGCAAGGCATGGCTGCTGCATGCGATCGGCCTCGTCGTGGTGCTGCCTGTCGTGCAGTTCGGCTTCGGCATGCCGTTATGGCTCTACATACTGGTGCCGGTGTGGCTTGGGCAGTCGCTGATTTCGATCCGCACCTACGCCGAGCACCAATGGTCTGAACATCCGGAAGGCCGCACGATCATCGTCGAGCGCTCGCCGCTGTCCTTCCTGTTCCTCAACAACAATCTGCATTTCGTCCATCACAAGAGCCCGACGGTGGCCTGGTACAGGCTGCCGAAGCTGTTCGCCGACCGCCGCGACGAATGGCTGCGGATGAACAATGGCTACGCCTATCCGAACTATTTCGCGCTGCTCAAGGCCTATGCCTTCAAGGCGAAGGAGCCGGTCGTCCATCCCGTGCTGCGGCGCATGCCGGAACCAGGACGCGCATTCAAGCCGCGCGTCAGGGCACGCAGCCTCAATGGGCTTGGCAGCGCACCGGTACCCGCCGAGCCGCCGAAAGAATGATTCTTGCGTTGTTGCAGGCGGTGCCGCGCGGACGACGCTTTCCTGACCTTGTCAATTTCCCCGCATAACGGTCAAATCCCGGCATGAGCGAATTCATTGCGGCTTTGCCGATGTACGACTGGCCGGAAGCGCGGGACGATGTCGACGCGCAATGGGCGCGGCTGCGCGATGCTTTCAGGCAAAAAGGCATCGATGCGCCGGAGACGATCATCCGCCGCACCGGCGATTTGCCCCCCGTACCTGGCGGTATTCGCGATGATCAGGGAAAACCCATCGCGCCCGATCCGGCGACATTGCCGCCGGACGAACTGGATTTTCACCAGCTCTGGCTGCATCCGGCGCTGCTCTTTGCACAAACCTGCTGGGGACCGATGGAACTCGGCCTGTCGCAGCGTGTCCAGCTCATCGGCCAGCCGCGTTACGACGCCTTCAAGGGTGGACAGGGCGAACTCTATTCGAGCGCCATCGTCATGAGGGCGGGCGAGGCACCGCCGGCAAGGGCGCCGGCCGACGGCGGTGCCGTCATTCCGCTCGATCAGCTTCGCAGCAAGCGCTTCACCTTCAACAGCCTCGATTCCATGTCGGGCATCATCGCGCCAGCCCGCGACCTGCAAGCATTGGGCGAGAGTTTGGATATCTTTTCCGGGCTGAGCGAAAGCTGTGGGCACCGTGCTTCGATCGTTGCCGTTGCCGAGGGCAGGGCGGACGTCGCGGCGATCGATTGCGAGAGCTGGGCGCTGGCGCAGCGTTTCGAGCCGGCGGCGCAGAAGGTGACGGTCGTCGGCTGGACAAGGCGGCGCAAAGGCTTGCCGTTCATCACCGCCAGGACGACGCCGGAAACGATCGTCGCCGCGATGCGCGAGGCGATCGCGGCGCTCACGTAAAGCGCGTCGCGTTCGGTCGGCCTCATGCGACGCGCTTTAGATTTTTGTTTTATGCATGTCGTTATCGCAAAGCCGCTGCACAGTTTTGCGCGACATGCATTAGCATCGCTCAGCCGCCAAGCAGCCGATTGTCGAGCGGGTAGGTCGAAAGCTTCTCGTAGCCGGTTTCAGTGATCAGGATCTGTTCTTCGATCTTGACGCCTTCGTAGCCGCCAAGCCGACCGATATAGCTCTCGACGCACAGCACCATGCCAGGTTCGAGCACTCCGTCCGGTGTGTCGTCGGTCCAGTCGCCAGCATGCGGCAAAGTCGGGTATTCGTCGGCAAGGCCGACGCCGTGATAGAGCACCCCGTAACGGGCCGGGAAGCAGTCTCCCGGTGGCACTGACGAGCCCTCGACGAGGTCGCGGAACGATATGCCCGGCCGCATCAGCTCCGTGTTGTGGGCGATCTGGTCGGCGGCGATGCGGAACAGGTCGCGCTGCTCCTGCGACGGCGGCGCGTCACCGCAAAGCCAGGTGCGCGAAAGGTCGGCGCAGAAGCCGTAAGGACCGATCAGGTCGGTGTCGAAAGCGACGAGCTCGCCGGCCTTGATCGTCCGCGACGAACACTCCTGGAACCATGGATTGGTGCGCGGACCCGACGACAGGAGCCGGGTTTCGATCCATTCGCCGCCGCGCGCGATGTTGCCGCGATGGAGTTCGGCCCACAATTCGTTCTCGGAGATGCCAGGCCTCAACGCCTTCTCCATCTCGCCCATTGCCGCCTCGCAAGCGGCGATCGCCCGGCGCATGGCAAGGATTTCGTCGGGCGATTTGATCAGCCGCGCATTTTCCATCACCGCCTCGCCATTGCCGGTCGAGATGCCGAGGCGGGCGAGCTCTTCGATGCCCTCGGGATTGATGTGGTCGACTGCGATGCGGCGATTGCCGCCGCCATGTTCCAATACCAGGTCGGCGATGCCGGCTGCCCAGCGGCGGGCTTTTTGGCCGGTCAGCTCGCCGCTGTACAGATAAGCCCACGACACCGCCGGCCGCACCTCGTCGACGACGCCGGAATGATCGGAAAGGTGCTCGCAGGAGAAATAGTCGAACAGCACCACCGGGCCATCGGTGGCAACGAAACAATGCCTGGTCCGATTGTGTGCGACCCAGAGCTGCATGTTGGTTGCGTCGGTGGCATAGCGGATATTGACCGGATCGTAGAGCAGGGCTCCCGCATAGTCGCGGCGCTTCAGCTCGGCGCGGATGCGCTCGAGCCGATATCGGCGCATGGCGGGCAGGTCAGGAGCAGCAATGCCCGTCGCCTGCCATTCGACTTCCGCCAGCGCTCCATAGCCCAGCGCATGCTGGTTGAGTTCAGCGGCCTTCAGCCGCGATTTTTTGTGCAGCACATCGTTCGAGCCGTCCGGCTCGAACGGCATGATCTTGCGGTGATGACGGGGCCGGTCAGTCGGGTTCCTGTCCACCCTCGGCTCCTCCGCTAACGCCTTCCTTGGGCGCCGTGGTTTCTCCCACCGCCATTCTCTTCAATCTTACATAGGCGCCGGCCCGGGCGGACTTGCCGGTGCCGCGCAACAGCGGAACCATCATTTGCCGTGGTTGGCCGTCCGGCTCATAGCCGGCCGCTTTGAGCTGCTCCAAAATGACCGGACGCGGATCGTCTCGGTCAAGCCAGACGAGTACGGCCGGCTCCTGCATCAGCGTTTCGAAATTAGGCACTTCCTGGTCAAGTGCGACCAGGTTTTCATCGACCAACCGCAGGTTTCCGACCCATGCACCATCAGATATTGCGGTTTTGACCGGTCCGTCCGCAGTCAGTTGGCGATAGAGGGCGGGGTAATCCACGCGGATCATCCGCGAGAGGCCACTGGTCCCGTTTATCTGGACGTACCAGGTGGCGGGCGCGAGCAGCACGGCGATGATCGCTCCAGCCGCGATCACCAGGAGCTGCGCATTCCTGCCGCGCGGCGCCAGCCGTTCCATAGTGGCGACGATGGCCAGCGGCAACATGAACAGGACCGGTAGCAGCCAGCGGTCCTTGACCACCGTCACGCCGGTGGCAAGTACAAGTACTGCAAGCATGGCCAAGCCGAGCGCCAAGGTACGCCACAACAGAATTTCCCTTGCCGGACCTTTCGGGTGCCGCTCGGAGAAACGGAACTTCGCCAGCCAGAACGTGAGGGCGGAAACGAGCACCGGCAAGACCGCGAAATTGAAGGTGCCCATGATAAACTTGCCGGCGCCGACAAAGGCCGCCGCCACGCGCCCTTGTTGCGCGTCTATTCCGAACTTCTCGCCTCTCGACAATAAATCGGCGGGATGCATGAGGCTCCAATAGGTGGTTGGCGCCAGCACCAATATCGCGACCGCTATGCTGATGGCGAACTTCGGATCGAGAATCGCGCTGCGCCATTCGCGCAGCGACAGCACGGCCGCAACAAGGGCCACCACGAGGAAGACATCATTATATTTGGCAAGAATTGCCGCCGCCGTGGCCAGGCCAAACGCCGCATAGGCGATCATGCTTCGCCGCTCGAGAAGATAGGCCATGGCCAGCAGGAGCAGCGAGCAGAAGCCGACGACGGCGACGGAATGCGACAAGGCGCGCTGCGATTCCCAGACGATCTGCGGGATCGTAAACAGGCCGAACATGGCCGCCGCCGCTGTCGCTTTGGTGTAGCTGAACCGCCGCATGGCGGCGAACACGCTGCAGGCGGCAAGGAACAGCACGGAGTATTTGACGAGCTTCAGCGTGAAGATACTGGTGCCGAAAACATGCGCGGCCAGCCAGTTGATCCAGGTGTACAGGGGTGGTTGCGAGCCGCCATATCCAGCCCAGAGATACGGAACATAGATCAGCTGCTCCGCATCATCGATGCCGACGCCGGTTCCCGCCCAAGAGCTCAACAGGGACAGTATGATGGTCTGCAAGGCAAAGTAAGCCGCGACCATGACGATCGCCGCCGGGAAGGGGCCGATCCGTCCCTCGGCCAGCCACTCGGCCCATCTCAGATTGTACTTCAATGAAATCTCATCGCCCTTGCCAGCAGAGTGTTGCCGGCTGCGCTAGCATGAAGAGTATGCTCCGCACAATGCGACCGGCTGGCTGCGCCTACGTCCTCATCTTTTCGCCGCTCGGGTCGAAAGGCGGTTCGACATTGACGCGTGCGGGACGCCGGTGCCCGAGGATTTCGATCTCGAACAGGCCGGCGCTCTCGTTCTCGGCAAGCGCCGCCGGTACATATCCCTGCGCCATCGACTTCTCGACATAATGCGCATAGCCGCCGGAGGTGACCCAGCCGACCACGCGCCAGTCGCCGTCGACAATGCCGCGCACGGCAGACGCGCCTTCGGCGGCGTTCGAGCCGCGCACTTCCTTGCCGCCCGCGTCGAAGCGCGGCGCGCCATAGCCATGCGGCTTTTCCACGGTGCCGTAATCCTTGCCGCCGACCTTGGCCCAGATCGGCTCGTCGCCCATGACGTCTGCATCCGCGGCATCGACGATGAAGGAGACACGGCGCAGTTTCGGCCCTTCTGCCTGTTCCTTGGCCGCTGCTTCCCGGCCGATGAAGTCGTTCTTCTCCAGCTTGATGAAGCGGTCCATCGAGCCTTCGAACGGTCCGTAGATCGGACGTAGCTCGCGGAACCAGGTCGGGAAGTTCTTTTCAAGGCGCATAGAGAGCAAAGCCCGCATGCCGAAATCGACAAGCCCAAACTCTTCGCCAGCCTCCTTGATCGCCTTGTAGACCAAGCGCTGGTAGGCAGGCGCCATCCATATCTCGTAGCCGAGGTCGCCGGTGTAGGTGATGCGATTGACCATGCAGGGCGCGCCGCCGACCGCCATTTCGCGGAAATCCATAAAGCGGAAGGCCGTGGTCGAGATGTCGACATCGACCAGTTTCTGCAGCAGGTCGCGGGATTTCGGCCCGGCGATGGAGAGACCGACCAGCGTCTGGTCGAAGCGGTGGATGCGGATGCTTCCGTCCTTCGGCAGATGCTTCTCGAACCAGCGCATGTGGTATTTTTGCGCTGCCGAAGAACCCCATATCATGAAGCGTTCTTCCCCACCCCTTGGGCTCGCCTTGGCGATGGTGAAGTCCCCGATCAGCCGGCCGAACTCGTTCAGCATGGGCGTCAGCACGATGCGGCCGGTCTTCGGCATGCGATTGGTCATCAGACGGTTGAGGAAGTCCTCGGCCCCTGGTCCGGAGACTTCGTATTTGGCGAAGTTGGCGATCTCGGTGACGCCGACCTTCTCGCGGGTGGCGCGCACTTCCTCGCCGATCGGGCCGAAATCATTGGAGCGGTGGAAGGACACAACGTCCTTCGGCTCCGAGCCTCTCGGCGCGAACCAGAGCGGGGTTTCGAGACCCCAGCTGTCGCCCATGACGGCGTTGTTGGCGATCATGGTGTCGTAAAGCGGGGTCGTCTGCGCTGGTCTTGCCGCCGGTAATTCCTCGTTGGGAAAGCGGATGGAGAAACGGCGCGAATAATTTTCGCGGACCTTTGCGTTGGTATAGCGCAGCGTTGCCCATTCGCCGAAGCGCGCAACGTCCATGCCCCAGACGTCGAAGCCGGGGTCGCCATGGACCATCCAGTTCGACAGCGCCAGGCCGACGCCGCCGCCCTGGCTGAAGCCGGCCATGACGGCGCAGGCGCACCAGAAATTGGTCAGGCCCTGCACCGGGCCGACCAGCGGGTTGCCGTCCAGCGCGAAGGTGAAGGGGCCGTTGATGATCTGCTTGATGCCGGCCTTTTCGATGCCGGGGAAATGCTTGAAGCCGATCTCGAGCGACGGCGCGATGCGGTCGATGTCTGGCTGCAGCAGCTCGTGGCCGAAATCCCAGGGCGTGCTGACCGGCGACCACGGCTTGCAGGCCTTTTCATAGGTGCCGAGCAGGATGCCGTTGCGCTCCTGGCGGGTATAGATCTCGCCCTTGAAATCGAGCACGCCAATCATCTCGCGGCCGGTCGACTTGTTGAATTCCTCGACCTCCGGCATCGGCTCGGTCAGGAGATACATATGCTCCATGGCCAGCACCGGCAGTTCGATGCCGACCATGCGACCGATCTCGCGCGCCCACAGGCCGCCGCAGTTGACCACATGCTCGGCTTTGACTGTGCCTTGCTCAGTGACGACGTTCCAGGTGCCGTCGACCTCCTGCGTCAGTTCCACGACGCGGTTGCGCAGTACGATCTCGGCGCCTAGCTTCCTGGCGGCCTTGGCATACGCATGGGTGGTGCCGGAAGGGTCGAGATGGCCCTCGACTGGATCCCACATGGCGCCGACGAAATTCGTCTCGTCCATCAGCGGGAACATTGCCTTGGCTTCGGACGGCGTGATCAGTTCGGTGTCCATGCCGAGATAGCGGCCCTTGGCGTGGGCGAGCCGCAAGAAGTCCATGCGCTCGGGCGTGTCGGCCATCATCACGCCGCCGGTCAGGTGCAGCGAGCAGGATTGACCGGAAATCTCCTCGATCTCCTTGTAAAGCTGCACCGTATAGGCCTGCAGCTTGGCGACGTTGGGGTCGCCGTTCAGCGTATGGAAGCCGCCCGCCGCATGCCAGGACGAGCCGGAAGTGAGCTCCGAACGCTCGATCAGCATGATGTCGGTCCAGCCAGATTTGGCCAGATGATAGAGCACCGAGCAGCCAACGACGCCGCCGCCGATGACAACCGCTTTTGCATGAGATTTCATGAAGATAGATCCGTTTTTGAAGAGATTGAATCGAGTGAGCGGGGCGCGAAAACAAAGCGGAGATGGGATACAGCGATGTTTCGGGCCAGCCTGCCATCAAGACGGAGTGGGGGTCGACTACTCATCAGATGATCAAAAATCGGTCGGCGCGCCGCCTTCGGCCCGGCGCTTGTCGACGAAGGCGTTGAGCTCCTCCCGGATTGCCGGATCCATGTAAGGCTCTTCATAGGAGGCCAGCCGTTCCTTCCAGACGCGATTGGCCTTTTCGAGCGCCGTCGGCGATCCGGCCTCCGCCCAACTCTCGAAATTGCGCCAGTCCGAGATAATAGGCGCATAGAACGCGGTCTTGTAGCGGTCCTGCGTGTGCTGGGTGCCGAAGAAATGGCCGCCGGGGCCGACGGACTGTATGGCGTCGAAACCGAGTGCTTCCTCGGAAAGATCGAGCGGCGTCAGGAACTCTGCGACCATCTGCAACAGGTCTATATCCAGGATGGTCTTCTCATAGGAGCAGCGCAGGCCGCCTTCGAGCCAGCCGGCGGCATGCATCATCAGGTTGCCGCCGCCCTGGATGGCGCCCCACAGCGAGAACACACTTTCATAGGCGGCCTGCGCGTCGACCGTGTTGGCTGCGCAGGTGTTGGAGGTGCGGTAGGGGATGTTGTAGCGGCGGGCGAGCTGCCCGCCGACCAGCTGCGCCTTCATATATTCCGGCGTGCCGAAGGCCGGCGCGCCGGACTTCATGTCCACATTCGAGGTGAAGCCGCCGTAGCCGACAGGCGCGCCCTTGCGCACCATCTGCGCGAAGGCGATGCCGGACAGCGCCTCGGCATTCTGTTGCACCAGCGCGCCGGCAATCGTCACCGGCGCCATAGCGCCGGACAGGGTGAACGGCGTCACGATGACCACCTGGCCCTTGCTCGACATCTGGATGATGCCTTCCATCATCGGCACGTCGAGCTTGAGCGGCGAATTGGTGTTGATGATGGTGAATACCGACGGCTCCGCAAGCAACTGCTCATGGCTGATGCCACGTGCGATCCTGGTGATCTCGATGCCGTCGACGTTGCGCTCCTTGCCGAGCGAATAGATGTGGAACATCTTGTCGGTCAGCGTGGCGAGGTCACGTATGCATTCAAGGTGGCGGACGGACGGATGGATGTCGATCGGCTCGACCGGATAGCCGCCCGTGCAGTTCAATATGTTGTGCATCTGCGCAAGCTTGAGGAAGTTGCGGTAGTCCTGCTGGTTGCCCGGCCGGCGGCCGCGGTCGACGTCGGAGCAATTGGGCGCCGACGCCATCATCGAGATGATCAGATTATCGCCGCCGAAGCGCACGTTGTGCGCCGGGTTGCGGGCGTGGATGGTGAATTCCGGCGGGCAGTGCGCAACCAGTTCCAGGATCATGTCACTGTCGAAGCGCACCCGCTCGCCGCCTTCGCGTACATCGGCGCCATGCGCCTTCATGATGCGCCGGGCTTCGTCATGCAGCACGTCGACGCCGATTTCCCGCAGCACGCGCAGAGAGGCGAGGTGGATAGATTCCAGCTCGTCGTCGGAAACCAGCCGGGTCGGCGCCAGCGGGTTCTTCAACTGCCGAAACGGCGGCTGCTCGAACGCCGCCGATCCGCCGGCACGCTTTCCCGCGCGGCCGCCGCGACGGGCGCGGTCGTTTGCCAATGCAGGTTCGGCGGGCTGAATGGCGGCGGTCATGATAGTCCTCGTACGCTGCGGCAATGCGGCGGCATAATGGACTGCCGGCCGGCCAGCCATTGCGGAGGCGGCGACCACTAGGACGAGGGAAGCGACATGCCTGAAGGGCAGCCGGAGGGATCGTCAGGCTCTTATTCTCTTCCGGCTGGCGCAAGCGGTTTTCGTTGCCGGTGCTTACCGCGATGAAAGCGAAACGCTAGTCCTGCATCATGGACCGGGCGGAACAGGACAGCGGCGAGACAGTGCAATGGGCGGCGATCACCGGCGTGATCGCCACCGTCTCGGTGTTCGCCATCGCGCAAGGGCTGAGCTATCCGCTGTTGAGCTTCATCCTGCAGCGCCAGGGCGTCTCGCCGGCCATGATCGGCCTGTCGGCGGCAATGACGCCGATCGGCTTCATCGTCTCGTCGCCGCTGGTTCCGGCGCTGGCGGGGCGTTTCGGGGCAGGGCGCACCGCGCTTACTTGCGCGGCACTTTCCGCGCTGGTGCTGGCGCTGATCGGCTGGACGCAAAATGTCTATCTGTGGTTTCCTCTGCGCTTTTTGATCGGCGCCGTCACCAACCCGCTCTACGTGCTGAGCGAAGTCTGGGTGATCGCACTGGCGCCGCCGACACGCCGCGGCCGCGTCATGGGCATCTATTCGACCATCATTTCGGCGGGCTTTGCGGCGGGGCCGCTGTGCCTGCTTGCCGTCGGCACCGAGGGGTGGCCACCGTTCGTCGTCGGCATTGCCGCATTCCTGTTTTGCGGCGCCTGCCTCGCCTCGGTGCTGGCACGGCTGCCCAAGGTCGACGAGAGCGGGCACCGGGTTTCGGTCCTGGGGTTCGTGCCGCAGGCTTGGCTGTTGTTATCGGCCGTCGTCGTGGCCGCCGGTTTCGAACAGGCGGTGCTCGCCTTGCTGCCGGTCTACGGAACACATTATGGCATTGCGGAAGCGCGCATGTCGGCGCTGCTGTCGGTGATGATCGCCGGCAACATCGCTATGCAGGTGCCGCTCGGCCTGCTGGCGGAACGACTGACAGCGCGGCTGGTGCGGTTCATCTGTGTTTCGATGACGGTGCTCGGATGCGTTCTGTTGCCGGTTCTCATCGAGACGCCGCTGATCTGGCCGTGCGTCTTCATCTGGGGCGCGGTTTCCTACGGCATTTACACGATGTCGATCATTGAACTCGGCGAGCGGTTCACCGGCTCGGCACTGGTCGCCGGCAACGCCGCCTTCTCGCTGATGTGGGGCGTCGGCGGCATCGCCGTGCCGCCGCTGGCGGGCAGCGCCATGGATGTTGTTGGCGCCGGCGGCCTGCCAATGACGCTCGGTGCCATTTGCCTGGCGCTGGCAGTTGTAACGGTCATTCGAAGACGGATGGTGTGAATGCCAGAAAGCCGCCGTTTCTGACGAATGACTTGAATGTAAGCGGCCCCATGTCGATCTTGGCTATGTCGCCACCCGACTCAACCGGAGACCTCATGAGCAAATCGAATACCAAGGGCCAGCCGGGTTCGGCGGCCGAAGACCCGTTTCTCTGGCTTGAGGACAGGAGGGGCAAGCAGGCGCTCGACTGGGTGCATCACCAAAATGCAGTTACGGTCGGGGAGCTGCAGGGTGATCCGTCCTATCAGATGTCGTTCGAGACGGCGCTCGACCTGATGACAGCCGAGGATAACATCGCCGTCGGGGCCGCTATCAACGGCTACGTCTATAATTTCTGGCAGGACCGGACGAACGTACTCGGCCTCTGGCGGCGCACCACCGTCGCCTCCTACAAGACCGACAAGCCGGAATGGCAGACGATCATCGACTTCGACAGTCTGGCGGCGAAAGAGGGGGTGAAATGGGTGTTCAGCGGCGCCAGCCGGCTCTACCCCGACTTCAGCCGCTGCCTGCTCAACCTGTCGCCGGATGGCGGCGATGCCAGCGAGATGCGCGAATTCGATATCGAAAGCAGATCGTTCGTCGATGGCGGCTTTCGCGCTCCTGCCTCGAAATCGAGCTTTAGCTGGCTGGACGAGGACACGGTTATCGTTTCCGCCGCCTTCGAGGAGGACGACAAGACCCAGTCCGGTTATCCGCGCGTGGTCAAGCTTTGGCGGCGCGGCACGCCACTGGAAGCGGCGATGCCGATCTTCGAGGCGCTGAAGCAGGATCTTGCCGCCGGCGGGTCCGTCGAATTCGACGGCGACAAGCGTCATGTCTTCCTCGCCCGAACCATCGACTTCTTCGCCTCGCACAGTTTCCTGCGGCTGCCTTCCGGCGAGAACAGGCGCATCCCGTTGCCGGACGACGTCACCGATACAGCGCTGTTCAAGGGCCAGCTCGTCTTCGGCGTGCGTACCCCGTGGACTGCGCCGGGCGGCACTCTGTGTAAGCCCGACGGACTCTATTCACTCGATTTCGAGCGCTGGATCGAAACCGGGCTATTCAGATCCCTCGATACCGTGCTCGAGCCGGCGCACCGTGTCTCGATCGCCGGTATTGCCCGCACGCAGGACCGGCTGTTCATCAATTTGATGGACAATGTGCGCGGCAAGGTCGTCGCCGGCAAGCGCAGCGACAGCGGCTGGGAGTTCAAGCCCGTGGCGTTGCCCGAAAACGGCAATGTCGGCATCAGCCATGCCGAGCATTTCGGTTCCAGCGTCTCCTTCTCCTTCACCGATTTCCTGACGCCGAGCTCGATCATCTGGTCGGACGACAACGCTGCGGGGCTGGCAACGGTGAAGTCGCAGCCGGCGCGTTTCGACGCGTCGTCCCTGCTCTCCGAACAGTTCGAGGCATGCTCGAAGGATGGCACGATGATCCCGTACTTCGTCGTCAGGAAGCGCGACTTGCATGGACCCGTGCCGACATTGCTTTACGGCTATGGCGGCTTCGAAGTGCCGCTGCTGCCCGGCTATGCCGGCGTGCGCGGCAGGCTGTGGCTGGAGAAGGGCAATGCCTATGTGCAGGCCAACATCCGCGGCGGCGGCGAGTTCGGCCCGAACTGGCACCAGGCAGCGCTCAAGGCCAATCGCCAGAATGCCTTCGACGATTTCGCTGCCGTCGCGCAAGATCTGATCAAACGCGGCATCGCTACGCCCGCCACACTGGGCATCCAGGGCGGATCGAATGGTGGCTTGCTGACCGGCGTCTCGCTGACCCAGCACCCGGAATTGTTCGGTGCAGTGATCATCGACGTGCCGTTGCTCGACATGCTGCGTTACACCGAGCTGCCGCCCGGCGCGTCATGGATGGCCGAGTATGGCGATCCGGCGAAGTCGGAAGAGGCAGCCTGGCTCGCCGCCTATTCGCCCTACCAGCATGTAGACACGGATGCAGCCTATCCGCCGGTGTTGCTGACGACCTCGACCGCCGACGATCGCGTCCATCCCGGCCATGCCCGCAAGATGGCGGCACGGCTGCAGGCGGCCGGCCACGGCAAGACGCTGTTCTTCGAGGAGACTGAAGGCGGCCATGGTGGACGCGGCGACCGGCGGCCGCAGGCCGCACAGGCGGCGATGAAGTACGTCTTCCTGCAGCGGGCCCTGACTGGCACCAATTGACTGGCACCAATTGACCGGCGTCGCTTGACCGGCACGGCTTGAACTGAGGGCTCGAGGCAGCCTAAGGTACATGCATGGCTCGGCTGGCGAAATCGAGTTGCGCATTTGGGGTGGCGGTGACGCCGTCGTCGCGCACGCTACGCGCCGAGCTGTTGCGGCTCTGCGCTCGCATCGGCTATTCGCCGCCCGCTGTCCTCTGACGAATCCGCCCCGGCGCGAAAGCTGCCGGATTGGTTCAAGAGGAAAGACCAGACATGACCTACCAGAATTATTCGCTGAAGCAGCTTCAGCAGATCGATGCCGCGCATCACCTTCATCCGTTCACCGACCACAAAGAGATGCGCGAGACCGGCTCGCGCATCATCACCCACGCCAACGGGCCGTTCATCTATGATGCCGAAGGGACGGAAATCCTCGACGGCATGGCTGGGCTGTGGTGCGTCAATGTCGGCTATGGCCGCGACGAGCTTGCCGACGCCGCCTACGCCCAGATGAAGGAGTTGCCCTACTACAACTCTTTCTTCAAATGCTCGACGCCGACGCCGGTTCTGCTGTCGAGAAAGCTGGCGGAGATCGCGCCAAGGCACATCAACCAGGTGTTCTACGGCTCGTCCGGTTCGGAGGCCAACGACACGGCGCTGCGCCTGGTCCGTCACTATTGGGTGCTGGAAGGCAGGCCCGAGAAGAACCGCATCATCTCACGCAAGATGGGCTACCACGGCTCGACCATCGCCGGCGCCTCGCTCGGCGGCATGGATTTGATGCACAAGCAGCTCGGAGGCGCCGTGCCCAACATCGTCCATGTGATGATGCCCTATGCCTATGAGCTCGCACTGCCCGGCGAAAGCGACCATGATTTCGGCCTGCGCGCGGCAAAAGCGGTCGAGGACGCCATCCTCGAAGCCGGCGCCGACAAGGTGGCCGCCTTCATCGGCGAGCCGGTGATGGGGGCAGGCGGGGTGAAGATCCCGCCGATGAGCTATTGGCCGGAGGTGCAGCGCATCTGCCGCAAATACGATGTCCTGCTGATGCTGGACGAGGTCATCACCGGATATGGCCGCACTGGCGAGTGGTTCGCCGCACAAGCCTTCGATGTCGAGCCCGACACCATCACCACGGCCAAGGCGCTGACCTCTGGCTATCAGCCGCTGTCGGCGCTGCTGGTCGGCGACCGCATCGCGGCGACGCTGGTCGAGAAGGGCGGCGAATTCTATCACGGCTACACCTATGCCGGGCATCCGGTGGCCTGCGCGGTGGCGCTGAAGAACCTCGAGATCATCGAGCGCGAAGGCCTGGTCGAGCGCGTGAGGAACGACACCGGGCCTTACTTCGCCAGGGCGCTGCAGGAACGTCTCGGTGGGCACGATCTGGTCGGCGAGGTGCGCTCGTTCGGGCTGATGGGGGCGATCGAGATCGTCAAGGACAAGGTGACCAAGGAGCGCTTCCTGCCTGCCGGCAGCGCGGCGGTGATGGTTCGCGACCACGCGATTGTCCAGGGCATGATGCTGCGCGCTACCGGCGACACGATGATCCTGTCGCCGCCGCTGATCTGGACGCGCGAGACGATCGACATGGCCTGCGACCGCATCGCCACGGCGCTCGATCTGGCGCAAGCGGATTTGCGCAAGGGGTAAGGTAGAACCATCGCCGGGCGACCTGCAGTCGGACGCTCGGCGATCGCTGCGTCGATCGCCGAGCAGATGGTCGAGGACGTGGACAAAGTCAGTTCGAATTCGGCTGCGGGTGGAAACGCGGCCTTTGGCGCGCCAAGCCTACCTCACTCCCCGGCTGGCAAAACTCGTCCATGCCGAGCGCGGCAGGCGTGCGAACGGCGCCCGTCTTGTCACCTGCCGCCGATCAGCGTGACTTCCGTAAGCCATCCGTAAGTCCGGTCCTGTCAACGTCGCCTGATCGACTTCAGCAAGGGATCATTCGTTCAAGGAGACCAAAATGGGCGACTAGCTGTCCTTAGCGCCACGTCGCAACGAATAGCGCCACGTTGAAGAGCGAACAAGTCGAGCGGTGTGCAAATTGAAGCATGCTTGCTTTCCCAATTGAGGCATTTGGCGAATCCAAATCTGAGGGAGTGACACATGTTTAAATATCTGTCTCGGGAGGGTCTCACGCGCGAACAATCGGAAGCCCTGGAAAAGGCCGCGTTCTTGATCATCAGCGCGCGGAGAGAAGCCGCGGCGCTACTGGCGCGGGCGGGAGTAACTTTACTGATGATGGGTTTGGGTTCGGGAACCCTTGCAACGCGCATATAGAGGCGCACAGCAACTGCCCGTGCAACGATTACACGGGCGATGGTGGGCCATGTTTGACGCAGACTACCCTCGATACGGCCTTCCCCCCGTCCCGGAGTTGCGGCCATCCACCATCAAAACATCTCTCCACGTAAGGCGTATTGGAGACAGTTGATGCGCACCATTTCTTTGATCCTAGCCTTGGTTATGCAATCGGTCATCACTGTATCTCTTGCGCAGGACGCCAAAACACCTTTCAAAAGGCCGGTTCCAGAAGAGCACAAGGGCTTCGTGGCGGAAATTGAGAGTGTTTTCAGGAAATATCCAAAGGCGATCGCTCGCTACAAACTCGTGGATATCGGCCTCGTAAATATTGGCGAGATGCCGCGCGTGGAGTGCACAGTAGAATGCGAGTTTGATTCTACTTGGGGCGGATGGTGCAAAGACCGTTGTGATACGGAACGCGAAGAATAGCACCCTGCCGGTTTCCATTGCCCGGTTGCTAGTCGACAGACACGCGCTTTATGATGGCTGCTGAAGCGCCGATCGGGCCCGTTGCCCGAGATCGTTGTGCGGGAGGGACACTATGGCCCAGCAGGAGCAGTGGCAGCTGGAAGGCAGCGCCGCGGACCTCTACGAGCGCTACCTGGTCCCGGCAATCACAGCCCTATGGGCTGCGGACCTGATGGATCGTGCTGCGCCTCAATCTGGTGAGCGGATTTTGGACGTAGCTTGCGGCACCGGCGTGGTGGCACGCTCGGCGGCCGAGCGTATGGGAAGTGGGCAGGTCGTCGGCCTCGACATCAATACGGGCATGCTCGCCGTTGCTCGGTCGCTCCCGAGAGGCGCTGGAGCGCGTATCGACTGGCACGAGGGAAGCGCGCTCGAAATGCCGTTCCCTGACTCCGCCTTCGATCTGGTTCTTTGCCAGCTCGGACTGCAGTTTTTTCCGGATCGATCTAGTGCGCTCCGTGAGATGTTCCGGGTTCTGGTGCCTGACGGCCGACTGGCTTTAAACGTTTTCAGCGCTATTGAGCACACTCCTGCGGCGAAGGCGCTGGCGGATGCCTTGGATCGACACCTCGGTCCAGGCGCTTCGGCAACGAAAAGGTCTGAGCATTCACTCGCCGATGCGGACGAGCTTTACCGATTGGTGGCCGAGGCGGGATTTCGTCAGGTGACCATCCACACGACGACACAAAACATCCGATTTCCCTCGTCTAGGGAATATGTGCGACTACAGCTGGCAGCGACTCCGCAGGCCGGGCTGGTCAGCAGAATTGATGCCGGGCATCGGGAAGCAGTCATCGCAGCGATCACCGGTGATCTAGATTTTTCGCTGGCAATCTATTCAACTGAAGGGGAGCTGATGTTCCCCCAAGAGGCCCACGTCGTGCTCGCACGCAAGTAGCGTAGCTGACTGATGAGCCATGGCACCGACGCGCTGGGGGATTGGGGCGCGACCACCTGTGGGTCGACGTAGCTCAGGACAGCAGCCACGACGCCGACGATCATCTGGAGACACGCCAGGGCGATCGCCTCATTGTCCTTGAAGAATGCGAAACGCAAAAACCGCGCTCCATCGGAACGCGGCTTTGCCAGATACGCATGGCGCTTCGCCAACAATACACTTGCGAAACTTACGGCGAAACTTACGGGCTCCGGTACGCGAGACCTGATCCGGAGCGCCGGGCGGATGTCCGCCTCGCAATCCGTTTTAAACGCATATCGTTACTGCAGGGTTAGCAAGAGCTTAAGCAAACCTAAATTTGCCGGCTTTCCGCTTTGGGCAGATCGAAAACCTGTGAACCTGGAGCTTACGCCGGGTCACCACGGAGGAAATTAATGATGCCGGAAAAATCCGCGCCGGCATTCCCTTGTGCGTTGAACAGCGCATAAAGCTGGGCTGCCTCGGCGCCGAGCGGCGTTGCTGCACCGACGCTCTGTGCGGCCTCCTGCGACAGTTTCAGGTCCTTCAGCATCAGTGCCGCCGCGAAGCCAGGCTTATAGCCATTGTTGGCGGGCGATGTCGGCACCGGGCCGGGCACCGGGCAATAGGTGGTCAGCGACCAGCACTGGCCGGACGAGGTCGAGGCGACGTCGAACAGCGCCTGGTGCGACAGGCCGAGCTTTTCTGCCAGCACGAAGGCCTCGGCAACGCCGATCATCGAAATGCCCAAAATCATGTTGTTACAGATCTTCGCCGCCTGTCCGGCGCCGTCGTCGCCGCAATGAACGATGCGGCCGGCCATCGGCTTGAGGATTGGTTCGGCCTTGGCGAAGGCATCCTTCGAACCGCCGGCCATGAAGGTCAGCGTGCCGGCCGCCGCACCGCCCGTGCCGCCGGAGACCGGCGCGTCGATCGACAGCAACCCGTGCTTGGCGGCGATGGCATGGGCCTTTCGAGCCGACTCGACATCGATGGTAGAGGAATCGATGAACAGCGCGCCTTTTTTTGCCCTGGATACTATGTCTGCGTAAACCGACAGAACATGCTTACCGGCTGGCAGCATGGTGATGACCGCATCGGCGTCTTTCACCGCCGCAACGGCGTTGGCCATGATGACGACGCCGTGTTCCCTGGCGATGACGAGATTCTCCGGCACCAGGTCGAAGCCGTGCACGGCGTACCCGGCCTTGACCAGGTTGGAGGCCATCGGATTGCCCATATTGCCGAGGCCGATGAAGGCGATGGTGGTCATAATGGCGCTCCGTGGTTTGGGTAGGCAGTAGGCAGTAAGCGACCTATTCGGGCGCAAGTTTGCTAATAAGTTGGCGAAGCATTTTCCCGATGCCCTCGGTCGCTAAAAGCACGTGATAAGCTTGATCATACGTAGCAAGGCCAATGCGTTCGGCGATCTGGAGGTGTGTCTCGAACTCCTTCAGCGATCCCTGGGCAATCCTGAGAAATTGCTGATAGGAGCGTCTGTTGTCTCGGCCGTAACCTTCCGCGATGTTTGCGGGAATAGAGGTTGCTGAGCGGCGGATTTGGCTGGTTAACCCATACAATTCCTCTTTTGGCCATGCCTTGGTCAGGGAGTAGGTGGTGACGGCCAGATCCATCGCCTGCTGCCATACGATAAGATCCTTGTACGAATTGATCTTGCCGGTCATCTTTCTGCCTACTGCCTACTGCCTACTGCCTACTGCCTACTGCCTACTGCCTACTGCCTTACCGTCCGATCAGGGCGCGAGCGATGATGACGCGCATGATCTCGTTGGTGCCTTCGAGTATCTGGTGGACACGCAGGTCGCGCACCAGCTTCTCGATGCCGTAGTCGTGCAGATAACCATAGCCGCCGTGCAGCTGCAGGGCGTCGTTGGCGACGTTGAAGCCGGCGTCGGTGACGAAGCGCTTGGCCATCGCCGACCATTTCGAGGCCTCCGGCGCGTTGCGGTCGAGCTTCGAGGCGGCGGTGTAGAGGAAGACGCGCGCTGCCTGCAGTTCGGTCTCCATGTCGGCAAGCTTGAACTGCGGCGCCTGGAACTGGTTGATCCTCGAGCCGAAAGCCTTGCGTTCGGCGGTGTAGGCGAGTGCCTTGTCGAGTGCCGATTGCGCGCCGCCGAGCGAGCAGGCGGCGATGTTCAACCGGCCGCCGTCCAACCCGGCCATGGCGATGCCGAAACCGGCGCCTTCAGCCGACAAAAGATTTTCGGCCGGCACCTTGCAGTCCTCGAAGACGACCTGGCGCGTCGACTGCATGTGCCAGCCCATCTTGTGCTCGTTGGCGCCGAAGGAAAGGCCCGGCGCATCGTTCGGCACGACGAAGGCGGAAATGCCTTTCGGCCCGTCGGCGCCGGTGCGCGCCATGACGACATAGAGGTCGCTGTCGCCGGCACCGGAGATAAACTGCTTGGCGCCGTTCAGCACATAGTCGCCGCCGCTTTTGACCGCACGCGTCTTCAGCGCCGCGGCATCGGATCCCGAACCCGGCTCGGTCAGGCAGTAGCTTGCCAGCCATTCCATCGAGGTCAGCTTCGGCAGGAAACGCCGGCGCTGCTCGTCGCTGCCGAAGCGGTCGATCATCGATGCCGCCATGTTGTGGATCGAGATGAAGGCGGAAAACGCCGGATCGGCCCGCGAAAGCGCCTCGAAGATCAGCACGGCGTCGAGCCGGCCGAGCCCCGAGCCGCCGACGTCGTCGGGGACATAGATGCCGCCAAGGCCGAGCGGACCTGTCTCGCGGATCACATCGGCGGGGAAATACTTGTTGCGATCCCAGTCGAGTGCGTTCGGCGCCACACGGTCGGCGGCGAAGGCTTGCGCCATCTCCTGGATGGCGCGCTGGTCCTCGTTGAGTTCGAACTGGCTGGTGCTCGCATCGACAGCGGCGTCCATGACGTGCTCCCTGATGTTTCCGGCCTGCTGGCCTGATCGTTTTTGGCTTTGCGCGCCGTCCAATCTAGACCAATGATGCCGCCGCGCAACCCGATCGTCTCCGTCCAACCATCTGGGCAGCGGCTGTGTGCGAATGCGCTTTGGAGCAAAGTGTGACGACAACTTTCGACGAACTGCTTGGATGCTTCCATGCCTATCTCCAGACGTTCGATGATGCGCTGGTGCGCGACGCCATGGCCCGAATCGACTGGGACATGCCGGGCCGGCCGCTCGAACCGCATGCACTGCCTTGTCTCGTCCAACTCGGCCGGATCGTCGAACTCGCTCCCGCTGCGGCCAAGTCGCTGGCGCGGCTGGTTGCGGAGCGTCGCGGCGATCTGCACTGGGGCCAGACCTATGGCGAGGCGGATTTCGGCACGGTTTTCATCGACAATTACGGCTGGCTGGAGGTGTTCGGCACACGCGGCCATTTCGTCAATGACGAGGTCGCGGGCGGCCTGCTGATCCTTGGGCCCGACATTGTCTACCCCGATCACCACCATGTCGCGGAGGAGATCTACATCCCGCTGACCGGCGGCACCGAATGGCGCATGGGCGACGGCGGTTTTCGCCTTCGAGCGGCGGGCGAAGTGATCCACCATGCCTCTGACATCAACCACGCCATGCGCACCGGCAAGGAGCCGCTGCTGGCGCTCTATCTCTGGCGTGGCGGGCCACTGGCGGCCAAGTCGACGATCACCGCAACCGTTGCGCAGGGCAGGGACTGATATGGCCAAGGCGATCATGCTGCAGGGCACGGGTTCGGATGTCGGCAAGACGGTGCTCGTCGCCGGTCTGTGCCGCGCGGCGAAGAAGCGCGGCTTGAAAGTGCGGCCGTTCAAGCCGCAGAACATGTCGAACAACGCCGCTGTCGCCGATATTCCAGGCGATTCAGGCGGCGGCGAGATCGGCCGCGCCCAATGGCTGCAGGCGATCGCCTGCGGCGCAGCGCCGACCGTCCACATGAACCCGGTGCTGCTCAAGCCGCAGACCGATGTCGGCGCTCAAGTCGTCGTGCAGGGCAAGGTGTTCGGCGAGGCGCGGGCGCGCGACTACCAGGCGCTGAAGGGCCGGCTGATGGATGCGGTGCTGGACTCCTGGGCAAAGGTCGGCGAGGGCGCCGATCTGGTCATTGTCGAGGGCGCCGGGTCGCCGGCCGAGATCAATCTCAGGAGCCGCGACATTGCCAATATGGGCTTTGCGACGCGCGCCGGCGTGCCGGTGATCCTGGTCGGCGATATCGATCGCGGCGGCGTTATCGCCTCGGTCGCCGGCACCCATCTGATCCTGCCGGAGGAGGACCGGCGCATGATCGTCGGCTACCTCATCAACAAGTTCCGCGGCGATGTCTCGCTGTTCGAAGACGGCATCGAGGCGATCGAAAAATTCACCGGCTGGCGCTGTTTTGGCGTCGTGCCGTGGCTGAAGGCGGCGGCGCGGCTGCCATCGGAAGATTCCGTCGTGCTCGAGCGACTGGCGTCCGGCGAGAAGCGAGCGCTGAAGATCGCCGTGCCGGTGCTCTCGCGCATCGCCAATTTCGACGATCTCGACCCGCTCAAGGCCGAACCGCAGGTTGAGGTGGTGTTCGTGCCGCCTGGTGAGCGCTTGCCCGAAGATGCGGGTCTGGTGGTCATTCCCGGCTCGAAGTCGACGATCGGCGATCTCCTGAAATTTCGCGAGAACGGCTGGGACCGCGACCTTGCCGCGCATAGGAAACGCGGTGGTCATATCGTCGGCATTTGCGGCGGCTTCCAGATGCTTGGTCATATCGTGCGCGATCCCGACGGCATCGAGGGCAGCGTTACAGAAACGCAAGGCCTCGGGCTGCTCGACGTCGAAACGGTGATGGAGCCGGAAAAGACGGTGCGCAACGTCAGCGCGCGCTCGGTGCCGTTCGACCTGCCGCTCGAGGGCTACGAGATCCATCTCGGCCGCACCACAGGTCCGGACACGCTGCGGCCGTCCGCCGTTATCAACGGTATCGATGACGGCGCTATCTCGGCCGACGGCAAGGTGGTGGGCACCTATATGCACGGGCTGTTTTCCGCCGATGCCTTCCGGGCGAAATTCCTCGAAAGCCTCGGCGTCAAGGGCGGCGGCATCGACTACCGCGCCGAGGTCGAACGGGCACTGGACGAGATCGCAGCCGAACTGGAAACCCACCTCGACTGCGACACGATTTTTGGGCTGGCGCGTTAGATACTTTGCCTGAGCATGATCTTGTCCGAAAACCGGTCTCCACTTTTCGGGATCATGCTTTCTCGTCAGCCTTCGGCCAGTAGGTGCCGAACGACCAGACGTTGCCTTCCGGATCGCGGCAGATGAATTCGCGGCTGCCATAGTCGCGGTCGGTGAGTTCTTCCAGAATCTCGGCGCCGGCGGTCTTTGCCCGCGCGTATGCCGCGTCTGCGTCAGCGACCGCAACGTAGATCGACTTGCCGCCACCCGAACCCGGCGCGCCGACCATCTTGCCATAGGCGTCGTCGCGCGCCGTGCCGAGCATGACGATCGAAGAGCCGAAAGCGAGTTCGGCGTGGTGCACCACGTCGCCTTCGCCATAGCGGGCGCGAACGCTGAAGCCGAAGGCCTCGCACAGCCAATCGATCATCTTGCCGGCATTCCTGTAGCGCAGCGCCGGATAAAGCCGCGGTGGTTCGGGGGTGTTCGGCATGGCTGATCTCCTTCAGCGGGTTGGTCGATCAACCCAGTCTGCGCGACGGCCGGTTGCGCGTCTTGAAGAAATGTTACCTCGCGGCAAGCGCCGTCGGCGCGACGCCTGCCAGGTCGCGAAACTCGCGTACCAGATGCGCCTGGTCGGCATAGCCGCAGTCGGCGGCGATGTCGGCCCAAGCGCTGTTCGCCTGTCTCGACAGGCCAAGCGCATGATTGAAGCGGACGATGCGCGAGAGCGTTTTTGGGCCGGTGCCGATAGCGTCCGAAAATTTTCCGGTAAGATGCTTGCGGCTCCAGCCAAGCTTTTCGGCCAGCGTCGAGATGCGGGTCCGCCCACGCGTCGAGACGATCGTCTCATAGGCCCAGACCATTTCGGCCTGGGTGCGGTCCGCGGTTGCCAACCGATCGCCAACGAAGGCTTCGGCGATGGCAAAGCGTGAGCTCCAATCCGGTGCATTGCCGAGCCTTTCGCGCAGCGCGATGCCTTCTACGCCGAGCACGTCATCCAGGCCGACCATGCGGTCGGTCAGTTCGATCATCGGGCGGCCGAAGAAGCGACGAGCGCCGAGCGGGCTGAAATTGATCTGCACACAGCAGGCGCCGCCGAAGGATTCGATCACTACCGGCCCGGCATAAAGGCCGGCGGCAAAACTGGCGAAGCGGTCATTGTCGCCCGGGTCATGGCCGAGCCCGATGGCAAAGGGTTCGGCAAAGCTGATGACCAGCGGCACGGTCAGCGAGGCATATTCGACGGCGCGGAAATGGCCTGGCATGGTTTCGCGAAAGCCGCATATGTCGGTGACGGCGCCCTGAAGCCGATGGCTCGGCGCGCGCCGCACCATCTCGAACCGATCGAGGCCTGGGCTTTCGTGGCGGCTGCCGTCTTCGCTGTCGGGCATGCGCTTTCCTTCCGCCACGCGACTTTAACAGACCATTCGTCGGAATCAAAAGCGCCCGGCTTTTGGCCGGGCGCTTCGAGTTGCCTGAGATTCTGAATTGTCTGGACGTGTTTAGGCGCCGCGCATCAGGCAGCCGGCGGCCAGCACGATGTAAGCGATGACGACAATCCACACAGCAGCCAAAGGGATGAACGCAAGGACGCCAAGCGCGGCGAGAACGCCGATAATGGCGATAACAAGGGATATAATGAAAATAAGCTGGGTAGGCGCACTGAGATTCATGTTCGGTCCCTCCTCAACATGATTCGTACAACGGCATACTATCAGTCGCGCGGTCACACACCAATGAGTGCACGCAGGCGGCTTTTCCACCATCGCACCCCGTTTGCGCCAAGCCGATTCCGCGCTACCTTCCCGACGAATCGGAAGGGGCTGATGGCGATGGGATTGCTGGACCAGATACGCTCGATCTTCGACGGCGACCCCGGCGTGCGCAAGGTCGCGGACGATCCGGTGCTGTCGGCGGAATTGCTGATGCTGTTCCGTATGATCCTGGCCGACGGTTCGGTCAGCGAAAGCGAAATGACCGCCTTCAGGCGTATCTGCCGCGACGCCTTCGGCATACCCGAAACCAGCGTCGACAGCGTCATCGAATATCTCAACGATTTCGGCTACGAGACCAACAGCTCGCAGGCCGTCGCCCAATTCCGCGACCTCGACGTCGAACGGCGCAAGCTGCTCGCCCGCCACATGGCCGAGATCGCCAAGGCCGATTCGCAACTTGCCGGGAGCGAGATGCAGCTGTTGCGCCGCACGCTCGACCTGCTCGACATCAGCCCGGCCGATTTGGTCAAGCCGCAAGGCTGAGGCATCGGCAGGATTGTTGAGTTACAGCAATTCAAGGTCAATCTGAGATGAATTCAGTATAAACTTGTGGTAAAATAAAATAACTGTGCATTGGTAAAACATATATATCGCAATCGGATCTTGATGATCCGGTTTTTCCTTATATTCTTCGGTGTCGTATACTACGTCGAAATATTCTCCAAATAAATCGTCGTCAGACCAAAGATCGTATTGCTTGACCATATTTGGTTCATCGGGCTTACCGAGATAGGCCCAAATCCGACTTCTTCTAATAGTTTTTATGTCACCAAATTGTGCGGTCAACTTTTCACGCGATAGCGCGTCCTCCCATCTGGGCGAAGGGCCAGTGATTTGCTGATAGAATATAAGCAAGACCAATACGGCAGTCGCAGCACTCAGCACAGCGGCCGAAAGTAGGCACTGCTTACTAATTTTCATTTCAGCCACCTATTTCTGATATCAATATCAATCGGGATCAAGCGACCGGAGAGAGGGCGCCCCGGTGGCGTCATCGAATTTTGCACTCGACTAAACAACATCACCGACTTTAGCTTCTTTTTGGGAAACAATCTTGGAACCGGGAAGATCCTTCATTGGCACTCAAGCGGATGCTCAAAGTACTATCATAGCGCTACCTGTTTCTCTTATGCAGTGTAAAAGAAACTGAAATCAAAGAGAATGCAGCCATAATTGCGAGATACGCGACAGCCAATCCGCTTTCACTTAAGGCGCCCGAAATCATAAAATGAATGGCAGTAATTAAAAGTAATATATAGTGATACTTTTGGATAATACTCAAATTATATATCATTTTTATGCTTGATTTTGTATACTTCCATCCGGTCCAGTCATTTTTGAAATTCCTCTCCAGATTACCGATGGGGTGTTCGAAACGATTGAGAAGCTCCGCTAACCTTCTTGGAAAGGCAAAGGAGGCAGCAACTATCGCGCCAATAAAAACCGCCATCCAGGCGGATTCACCCCAAATCAGCGAAACAGGGATGGTCGCGGCCGATGTCCATATGGCTGTTACTGAGAATATCTTCTCAAGGGTTCCGTCCATATCCATAATCTCTGCACCTCCGATCTTCCGGGGCATTTCCAACTACCGAAAGAATCCTCCTCTTCCGGGGCGGCGATGCCGCCTGCCAGGAGCCGGTCGATGCTTGATCCTGATCTGGCGCGGTGCGAACGCAGCTGTCAACCGAGAACGGGTGCGGTTCAAATGCTGGGCACTGAATTGGATTGGCAGTTCGCGCTGCCAAAAAAAATGCTCTGCACTCTTGACGCGCGGCCGGCTAATGAGTGTCACCGTAATTCCACAATTCCTCCAACGGATCGGAAAATTTGTATGCCTTGCTCCTATTGGTAGTATCCTTTCTGAAAGATTAGCACTGTCTCGACAGGCGCCATGGAATCTTCTTTTGCCAACGGGGCATAAATACTGACCCCAAGGCCAAAAGCGATTGCCCCATCAATTTCTTCTTCGATTTCTTGGCCCAATGAAATAAGTGCACGTTTTGCGGTTTCAAATCCTGTTCCTAGAAATCGAACCCCATTCAGAGAAGGAGCGGCAGGACTCGTGAATTCGACCGCGTTCAATTTTCCTGATTTACTATAGTAACAAAATACCCCAATATTTTCGAAATAGTCGCAAGGAAACGTATCCCTGATAGATCGTTTGAATGTTCGAAAATTTGTCCCAAGACGCCGTCTAATCTGATTCGGGGACATTCCAAACTCTATTTCCCCGGCGCCAGTGAAAGGTATGATCTTGAACTCAGTCATCAAAAACCGTGCCCTACGGCTTCGTGCTCTTGACGAGCCGCCGGCTAATGGGTGTCACCGTAATTCGTAATGCGACCCGTAGTGCGTAATTCCGGATCATGTCGTAATTCGGAGAGGAGATATGGAAAAGAGTGCGCTGTAATTCCTTACACAGCAATCAGTACGAACTGGTTTGGAAGTAAGGCTAATTGAGCGATGGTCTTCCCATTTTCGCTACTGAATTCAATCTCGTATGCCTCCTCGGGATAAGAATGCTCTTCAACAACGACTCCTAAAGCTCCGGCCTGAAGGGATTCTCCCAGCATATCACAAATCAATCTCACAACGTCGTTGATCTTTGGTTTCATAGCGGGACTCTACTTCACGAATAGTGTCATCAGCGACGGGACGTTTGAACCGGGGGCTGAAAATCCACCCGGTGCGAACCTCAACGGTGCCGGCCGGACCTGTAACAGTTACGTCCACCGTATATCGAGCTCCGTATTTATCAACAACCCGTCTGGCCGGAGGCATCGCGCACGCTGGTCGTGGTGTGGGTCAGCGTGCCCAGCGTGACGTCCCGGCGGGCGAGCTTGCCAAAGCCGTCATACTTGTTGCCTTGCGTTGCCCCAGGGTTGGTGGAGGTGAGCTGGCCGATGTTGTAGAAGCCGGACGCCGCTATGCGGGCAAGGCGGGCCATGTGGTCAATCTACGTGCAATGATAGCCGGGCGAACGCGATAAAAGTGCACCGAAATTGCGAAATTCTCTCAGTTCCTGCCGCACAATAGCGGCCACTAAGTAATGACCCGCGTCATAATTAGGATCTGTGAATGGCAACTAACGACCTTGTGCACTGGCCCGATAATCCAACAACTCTTGCATTTCTACAATCTCTTCCCCGTATTGTCCCGTGACCTTAATGGTGTTGGTGTCAAGATCAACCAGACTCTTCAGGAACAAAATGGTGGGCCGCGCGTGCTCAATTGGAACTAAACCTAAAAGCCTTATCGCATAGAGCGAATTCGCATCCCCGCCTCCTTTTTGGGCCAAAGACATTTTCAATTCTTCCTGCAATTTTTCAATATCGTCGTAAATGCCAACATAAGAGTCCGTAAGCGATCGAGTTACTTGATCAAAATCTTTCGTTCTCTCGTCCAATTGCAATGGAGTCGCAAGATTCTTATCAATCAATCTCGTCCATATAAAAAGGTAAAGTGCACCAGTATCCTCATTAAATTCTTCATACTTCGTATTCCAGTCCATGAACTCCTTCGCAATTTGCGAGGTTACGCGTGATATACATTTCTCCTCAACTGCTCGCCAAGTGAACGGCCAATTATCGGCAAAGATTCCCTTTGAACAGTTCAGTATCTCAGGAGTTGATGGCACAGTACAGGCCGATCCTCCGAAAACAAAAATTGCAACAAATCCGGCAAGTTTCAATGCTATTTTAAAATGCATGATGGCAACTCCTCACGAACCAATTGGGAAATCATTTACCTGTAAACTCGCACTACCCAGCTTATTCGGGCCGATTACATTCATAAGCGAGTTATAGTCTTTATTGTTATCCACCAAACAACCCAGTGACATCCCTCCTTCACCAGTCGTGGGGCTCCTCCCCGGATGAATAGTCCGCCCGATGCAAATTAGCCGCTGACGCCGCCAAAAAAGTCCGCGCGGCATTGACGAGAGGCCGGCTAGTGGGAGTCACCGTAATTCGTAATTCACATCGTAACCGTCATTCCTTGATCAATGGGGTTTCAGCTGCTCGATCAGAATCAATTCGACGGCTTGATATCCGTGTAAACCGTCCTGCTCCAAATCGCCCGCCGAAGCTACGCTAGTTTGGCTCTCTAGCTTCGATGGGTCAGACTCTGAGTATTTTCGAATAAGAATTCGGTTGGAAAGGCTTTCTTTGTGAACGAAGGTTGGCATAGGCCATTTGTCTTCTGCCCAGCTCTTCATTTGGCCAATAATTGGCCAAGTTCCATTTATTAAACCGAGATCGCCACACCGTAGGCACCTGACTGCATTATCTGGACTAAGGTCATTTAATTCATCCGCCTTTGGCAATTCCAGACGCATTGGTCCAAATAGATATGCTAGAATAATCTTTCCAATTGGGGCCATATGAGCTACCAAGTCAAGCCCGTAGCCACCTGATCTCAACGGAATGGCAAATAGGGTGCCTTCCTTGTAGGGTAGTTGTCTCACTTTAAGGTTCCCTTTACTACAGATGCCGGCGTGATGCGGAAGGCGCGAGTGGTGATTAGTTACGGCTTTGTTGGAGCGCCAAGCTCTCGTGTGTTTGGGGGCTATCCGTTGCTGCCAGTCGTTTTGCTTAGCTTAAGCGCGACGATGCGGAGAATACGCGGCAGGACAAAGCCGAACGGGCGAGGCAGAAAACATACATTAATACCGTAATTTCCAAACCTAAGTTCGCTAAATCTCCTTCGCGCGCAAAGGGACGATCAGGTCCGGGTTGCGCGATCGGCGATCGGCCCAATGGCCCCATATTTTTTCTACTTTCATAGGCTGGCCACAAACAGTCGTCTCCACCACGTCGCCAACCACCGGAGCCTCCTCGTGGGGCGAGCCACCGGTCTCGCCCCGTCCTTCGGACCCCACAGTGGGAGAACGGAAGGCCCGTGCCCCTTGCCGCTCACCCCTGTTCCTGCAGTCGTTTCGCGATCGCCCGGTGCAGGTCTGGAGCAGCAGCGACCAACGCCTTGGCCGCCTCGGATTGCGGGTGGTCGAGCACTTCGCTCGTCCTGCCGCGCTCAACGATCTTGCCGTCATGCATGACCATCACCTCGTCGGTGATGGCGCGGGCGACGGTCAGATCATGGGTGATGAACAGATAGGCGATGCCGAGTTTTTGGTTGAGCTCGGCGAACAAATCGAGGATCTGCGCGCGGATCGAGACGTCGAGCGCCGAGACCGGCTCGTCGGCGACGACCAGCTTCGGCCGGGTGATGATGGCGCGGGCGATCGACAGGCGCTGGCGCTGGCCGCCCGAAAACTCGTGCGGGTATTTGTCCATGTCGCCTGGTGAGAGGCCGACCTCGTGCAGCGCATGCGCCACCATCTCGCGCCGCGCGGCGGGCGCCGGCTTCTTCTCCAGCACATGCAGCGGCTCGGCCACCAATCTCTCGACCTTCTGGCGTGGGTCGAACGAGCCGTACGGGTCCTGGAACACGACCTGCATGTCGCGCCGTGCCGGCTTCAGCTCCGCCTCGCTCTTGCCGGTGAGGGTATCGCCGCGGAAGCGGATCGTACCGGCCGTCGGCTTGTCCAGTGCCAGAACCATGCGGGCAAGCGTCGACTTGCCGCAGCCGGAACGCCCGACGAGCGCCACCGACTGGCCGGGCGCCATCGAGAAGGAGACATCGTCGACGGCGCGGATGGGAGCCCCTCGCTTGAGCAGCGATGTGCGCCGTGCCGGATAGTCGCGCGTCACGCTGTCTACCTCAACCAGAGGTTTTCCTTGGCCGACGCTGTGCCTAGCCCGCGCGGGCACATGCATCGAGGCCTGCGCCAGCTGGCGCGTATAGGGATGAAGCTGTCCGGACAGAATGCGCGCCGTGTCGCCGGCCTCCATCACCTCGCCATGGCGCAGGATGGTGATGCGATCCGCCATCTCGGTCACCACGGCGAGGTCGTGCGAGATGAGCAGAAGACCCATGCGGTTTTCCGCGACCAGGTCGCGCAAAAGGTCGAGGATCTGCGCCTGCAGCACCACGTCGAGCGCCGTCGTCGGCTCGTCGGCGATCAGCAGCTTGGGTTTCAGCGCACAGGCGATGGCGATGACGACACGCTGGCGCTGGCCGCCGGAAAGCTCGTGCGGATAACGCGACAACGGGAACCGCGCCGCCGGCAAGCCGACCCGGTCGAGCATTTTGCGTGCCCGTTCCTCGGCATCCGCGCGGCTCGCTCCGGTGTGCCAGCGGATGCCCTCGGCAACCTGCTCGCCGATGGTCTTGACCGGGTTCAACGCCGTCATCGGCTCCTGGAACACCATGCCGATGTCGTCGCCGCGCAGCGCGCACATCTGGTCTTCGCTCGCCGCCAGGATATCGATGCCGTCGAAGGTGACGCGTCCGGTGGCGTGCGCCGTCCAGGGCAGTAGCTGCATAACGGTGAGCGCCGTCATCGACTTGCCGGAGCCGGATTCGCCGACCAGCCCCATCACTTCGCCCGGCGCGACGGAAAGCTCGACGTCTCTGAGGATACGGGTGCCGCCGATGGTCAGCGACAGCTTCTCGATTTCGAGCAGGCTCATCTCTGCCGCCGCGATTTCGGGTCGAGTATGTCGGCAATGCCGTCGCCGAGCAGGTTCAGGCCAAGCACGGTGACGACGATCGCCATGCCGGGAAAGATCGCCATCCACGGCGCCACCACCATGCGGGTCTGGGCATCGAACAGCATGCGGCCCCAGCTCGGCATCGGCGGCTGCGTGCCCAGCCCGACATAGGACAAGCCCGCTTCGGCCAGGATGCCGAGCGCGAACTGGATGGTGCCTTGTACCAGGAGCAGCGTGGCGATGTTGGGCAGCACATGTTCGATGCTGATCAGCGTCGTGCTCTTGCCGGCGGCGCGGGCGGCGAGGATGAATTCGCGCGGCCAGATCGCCAAGGCGCCGGCGCGGGCGACGCGCGCGAACACCGGGATGTTGAAGATGCCGATGGCAATGATGGCGTTGAACGCGCCGGGCCCGAAGATGGCGGTGATCATGATTGCCGAAAGCAGCGCCGGAAAGGCGAAGACCAGGTCGTTCAGCCGCATCAGCACGTCGTCGGCGATGCCGCCACGCGCCGCGGCAAAGGCGCCGAGCGGCACGCCGACGCCCATGCCGATGCCGACCGCCACCAGCGCCACGGCAATCGAGTTGCGGGCGCCAACCATGATCATCGACAGGATGTCGCGACCGAAATGGTCGGTGCCGAACCAGTGCGCCAGCGACGGCGCCTGGGTCTTGTCGGAAATGACCAGCCTGGTGACGTCGTAAGGCGTCCACTCGAAGGAGAGGATCGCGACCGCAGCCACCAGTGCGGTGACGACGAAGCCGGCGAGGAACGAACGGTTTCGAAACGCCTTGGCCAGGATGCCGGCAAGGTTCTCGTCGGGGATGTCGATGTGCAGCGTCATTGCCTGCCTCTCAGGCGCGGATCGACCACCGCATAGGAGAGATCGACAACGAAATTGACGATGATGACGGCGGCAACCAGCAGCATGACGACGCTCTCGACCACGATCAGGTCACGCTGGTTGATTGCCTGGAACACCAGCCGGCCGAGGCCGGGCAAATAGAAGACGTTCTCGATGATGATGGTGCCGGCAAGCAGGAAGGCGAATTGCAGGCCTAGAATGGTGACCACCGGGATCAAGGCGTTGCGCAGCGCATGCCGCCACAAGACAAGACGATAGGGCAGGCCCTTGGCGCGGGCGGTGCGGATGTAATCCTCATTCAGCACTTCAATCAGCGCCGAGCGGGTGACCCGGGCGAGGATCGCCGCCTGCGGCAGAGCGAGGGCGACCGCCGGCAGGAGCAGCGACTTCAGCGCCGGCCAGACGCCGGCGCCCCAGCCGGGAAAACCGCCGCCCGGCACCAGCCGCAGCCAGACGGCGAACAGATAGATCAGCATCAGCGCAAACCAGAAATTGGGCACGGCGACGCCAAGCTGGGCGGCGCCCATCGCAACCGTGTCGCCGGCCCGGCCGCGCCGGCTGGCGGAAAACAGCCCGACCGGGATGGCAATGACTGTGGACAGCGCCAGCGCCATCAGCGCCAGCGGCAGCGAGACGACGAGACGCTCACGGACCAGATCGATGACCGGCACCGAATAAGTATAGGAACGGCCGAAATCGAGGCTCAGCAAGCCGCCGGCCCAATGCAGATAGCGCAGCACGACGGGAGCGTTGAGACCCATCTGGTTGCGCAGCAATTCGATCTGGTCGGCGCTGGCGTTCAGGCCAAGCATCAGCCGCGCCGGGTCGCCGGGAATGATCTCCAGCACGGCAAAGACCACCATCGAGGCCAGAACCAGCGTGATGACGGCGATGGCGAGGCGCTTGAGGAGGTAGGCGGTCATGAGGAGACCGGTGCAAGCACTGGGCGAAGCTTGCGTTCCCGCCCACCCCCCTCTGTCCTGCCGGACATCTCCCCCTCAAGGGGGGAGATTGGCAGTTTCCACGCCGGCACTGTCCCTGCAACGCTAGTGGTTAGCGAAAGCGGCGGTGAGGGCTCAATCTCCCCCCTTGAGGGGGAGATGCCCGGCAGGGCAGAGGGGGGTGGGACGGAGTGCAACTTTCGCCCTTCTGTCAGCGACCCGCTCAATCCGTCCACTTCACCTTGGTCAGGTCGTTGGCCTGGATCGGGGCATTTTCCCACAGGCCCTGCAGTTTGGCGTCCCAGACGCCGACCTTCGGCAATTCGTAGAGGAAGCCGACCACGGCGTCATCGGCCAGGACCTTCTGCGCCTCGCCGAGCAGCGTCGTGCGCTTGGCCTCGTCGGAGGTAAGGTTCAATTCGTCGATGATCTTATCGAAGGCCGGATTGTCATAGTTGAAGTAATAGTCCTTACGCGAATAGATATCGATGTCGTTAGGCTCGGTATGGGAAACGATGGTCAGGTCGTAGTCCTTCTTGGTGAAGACCTGGTCCAGCCATTGCGCCCATTCGACCGGGATAATCTCGAGATCGATGCCGATTTCGCGAAGCTCGGAGGCGATGATCTCGCCACCAAGCCGCGCATAGGAGGGCGGCGGCAGCTTCAGCGTCGCCTTGAAGCCATTCTCCAGGCCGGCTTCCTTCAGCAATTCCTTGGCCTTCTCCACATTGTGCGGATAGAGGCCGGTCAAGTCGACATAGGCCTTGCTGGCGGGCGACATGTGCGAGCCGATCGGCACGCCGAGGCCGGCCGAGGCGCCGTCGATGATCGCCTTGCGATCGAGCGCAAAGGAAATCGCCTGCCTGACCTGCAGCTTGTCGAAGGGCGGCTTCTTGTTGTTGATCGACAGGATGGTTTCACCCTCGGTCGAGCCGATCACCACCTTGAAGCGCGGATCGTCCTTGACCTGGGCGACGCTGTCGGGGTCGAAGAACGGAAAGGCCTGAACGTCGCCGGAAAGCAGCGCCGGAACGGCGGCGGCGGCATCCGGAATGATGCGGAACTCGGCCTTGTCGAGGAACACCGGGGCGCCCCAGTAATTGTCCGACTTGACCAGCGTGATCGATGAGCCCTTGGCCCAGTTCTGGAACTTGAACGGGCCGGTGCCGATCGGTTTTTCCTTGTTGGTGTCGGCTGTCTCAGGCGCCACGATCACCGCGTCGCCCCAGCCCATATTGTAGAGGAACGAGCCTTGCGGGTTCTTCAGCGTGACCTTCACCGTCGCGGGATCGACGACCTCGATCTTGTCGATGGCGGCAAACAGGGCCTTTTGCGCGTTGACGGAATTGTCGGCGCGGGCACGGTCGAGCGAGAATTTCACGTCGTCGGCGTTGAAGTCGGTGCCGTCATGGAATTTCACGCCTGTATGCAGCTTGAAAGTGTAGACCTTGCCGTCGTCGGAAATGCTCCAGCTTTGCGCGAGATCGGGCAGCACCTCGCCGTTCGGGCCGATGCGGGTCAGGCCCTCGAAGACATTGGCATAGAGTACCTCGTCGATTGCCGCGGCGGCACCCGCGGTCGGGTCGAGATGCGGGGGTTCGAGCGTAATGCCGATGACCAGGTCGGTGCGCGCGGCCATCGCCGAGGTCCCGGCGGCCAACGCCAGCGCCGCGGCGGCCAGAATGGTTTTCCACAATTTCATCGTGCAACTCCCCATGTCTAAAACACGTGCTCAAACCCGGGCGGATAGAAGCGTGAATTCGCCGCCGAGTAAATTGCGTTTCGTACCGTGTGCCGACGCCGGGAGGAATGTTTTTCCGCCCATGGCCGGATCATGGCGGGCCGGCGCCCTTCAGCAGCACGCCGAGGCCGATTGCCATCACCTTTGCCGAGTCCAGCATGTCGGCAATGCCGACCCATTCATCGGGCCGGTGGGCGAGATCGAGGATGCCCGGGCCATAGGCGATGCAGTCATAGATGTGGCCGATGCGGGCGATGTGCTTCTGGTCGTAGGTGCCGGGCGAAATCACATAATCCGGCTCGCGGTCGAATATCTCCATGATGCCTTGCGCGACCGCCTTCACCACCGGTGCGTCGCGCTCGGTCATCAGCGGCAGCACCTCCATCAGATCGCGGATCTCGTAATCGAACTTTTTGCGCTCGCGCTTCAGCCGTTCCAGGATATCGGTCACCTCGCTCTTGACCGTAGCGAGATCCTCTTCGAGCAGGAAGCGGCGGTCGATTGTCAGCCGGCAGGAATCGGGCACGTTGGGCGAGGGCAGGCCGGGCCGGAAATCTTCCGTCTGGCCGCCATGGATCGAGTTGATGTTCATGGTCGAGCGTTTTGCGCCTTCGGGCACGACCGGCATGCGCGTCATCTTGCGGTCGAGCGCCGGAAACAATTCCTCCTCGAAGGCCCGCAGCACGGCGCCCATATGGCGCACCGCATTGTCGCCGAGGAACGGCATCGAGCCGTGCGCGATCTCGCCCTTGGTCTCGATCTCCGCCCACCAGACGCCGCGATGGCCAAGGCAGATGCGATCCTTGTTGAGCGGCTCGGGAATGATGACGTGGTCGACCTTCGGTCTGGAGAAATAGCCGAGCTTGGCCAGATGCGCGACGCCGCCAAAGCCGCCGGACTCCTCGTCGACCGTGCCTGAAATCTCGATGGCGCCGGGAAAATCGGGAAACACCTCCATGAAGGCTTCAGCGGCGATGATCGAGGCGGCAAGCCCGCCTTTCATGTCGCATGCGCCGCGGCCATAGACCTTGCCATCCCTGACGATGCCGGCGAACGGATCGAGGCTCCAGCCGTCGCCGGGCTCGACGACGTCGATATGCGAATTGAAGTGCACGCAAGCACCCGGCGCCCGGCCATCGAAGCGGGCGACGACGTTGACGCGCGGGTAACGGTCAGTGTCGCCGGGCGTGCCCTCGGCACGGATGAATTCGATCTCAAAACCACGCTTCTTCAGCCGCGCGCCGATATATTCGGCACATGGCCGATAGGCTTCGCCGGGCGGATTGATGGTCGGAAAGCGGATCAGATCCGCAGTCAGGGCAACCAGATCATCGGCTCGGTCATCGATAGCCTTGAGGAGCCGTTCGTTCGGTTCGTTCATTCGGCGAATTGAGCAGCGGATGAGGCGGTTTTGCAAGCCCGATGGCGAATTGCGAGGCGATTGCGTGTCGTTACGGCAACTATTGCGGGAAATCGTTCAAATTCGCTGCTTTGGATTGGTGAAATCGTCAGGGAGTAGGTGTTAGCTCGCTGGCTTGCCATCAAAACGCTGGAGAACAGCGTGACGGCAGGCAGGCAAGGGGCATCAAAGGGGTTTGATTGCATGAAAAACACTGTTCTCATGGCAGCGGCATTAGTAGCGATGCTGTTCGGTTCGTCGTTCGAGAGCCGTGCGGCCAGCCTGGTCGCGAACATCGATATTTCCTCACAGACGATGACGGTAAGATACGGGCTTTCGTATTATCGGTGGAGCGTTTCCACCGCCCGCAAGGGCTACATCACGCCGCGCGGCAGTTACCGGCCACAGCGGACGGCCCGGATGTGGTATTCGCGCAAATACGACATGTCGCCGATGCCCTATTCGGTGTTCTTCCGCGGCGGCTATGCCATCCACGGCACCGGCGCGATCCGGCAATTGGGGCGCCCGGCATCGCATGGCTGTGTGCGCCTCCACCCCAGCAACGCCGCCGCGTTCTATTCGATGGTGCGCGAAGCCGGCTTCGGCAATACGCGGATTCTCGTGACGAATTAGGGCCTGCTCCTCGGCCCGCAATAAAAAACCCGCCGGAGCGGCGGGTTCGTTGGGGCCAAATAGCACTATACCGAAATTAGTAGCATAGCTGCCGGCACAAAGCAAGAACAAAATAAGGCTTGCACCCAAAAAAGATGGTGCGCTCAGGCGGGTTTGTCGCGCATTGTCGCTGGCCGACGCTTTTTGCGGCCGCTGATCTCCCAGCGCTTGTGGAACCACATCCACTGGCCGGGGTCTTCGCGCACCCAGCGCTCGACCACGTCGTTGAGAAGCTGGGTGGTGGCGCGGACGTCGACACTGCCGCCGGCGGTGCGCGGCAAGGTGAGCTTGTCCTCGATCTCGAGCCGGAAACGGTTGTTCGGCAGGCGTACGCAGCGCGCCGGGTAGACATCGCAATCGTAGTGCCGCGCCAGGGTGCCGAGGACCCGGTTGCTCTCGCAGGGGCGGCCGAAGAATGTCGTCTCGAGCCCGCCGGTGAATTTTTGGTCGACCAGCACGCCGATATTGCCGCCTTTCTCCAGGATGGCCGCAAGTGCGAACGAGGCACCGGTCGAAGACGGCAGCAGCGATCCCATGCTCGAGCGGCGGGTCGAGAGGATGTACTCGGCGAGGTAAGGGTTGTTGGGCGGGCGAAACAGCGCCGTGATGTTCATGCCGAATGTCGCCGCAGCCACCGGCAGCAGCTCGAAATTGCCGAGATGCCCGGTGAAGACGATATGCGGCTTGTCCTCGCCAGCGATGCGCACGAAATGCTCCACGCCCTTGACCTCGACACGGCCCGGCTTCGTCGCAGCGGGATCGTAGTCGAACAAAGCATCGAGAAAGATGTATTCGGCGGCCAGGCGGGCCATGTTGCCCCACATATCGGAAGCGATCGCTTCGATCTCGGCATCGCTTTTTTCCGGATAGGCCTGGCGCAGATTGTCGACCGCAACCTGATGGCGCGCTACCCAGGGGCCGATGCGGCGGGCAGCGCGGTCGGCGAAATTGAGCGCCCTGTCGGGCGGCAGCAGGCGCAGCGCGGAGATGATGATCATCGCGACGCGCGCGACCAGCCAGTAGTTGAACTGGCGAAGCCGCCTGCCATAGCGGAATCCCACGTCCCTGCGGATCTTCCTGAAGGCGTTGCCGATCATTTCAGCCGACGCGCAGGATGATCTTGCCGAAGACGTCGCGGCCTTCCATGCGCTTCAGCGCCGCATCGATGCCGTCGAAGCCGACCTCGGTGTCGATCACCGGCGCGACCAGGCCCGCGGCCATCTTCTTCATGGCGTCGGCCATATTTTCCATGCGGCAGCCGAACGAGCCGAGCAGCTTCAACTGCTGCTGGAACAACTGCATCAAATTGATCTGTGTCGACACGCCGGAGGTCGAGCCGCAGGTGACCAGCCGGCCGCCGCGCTTCAGGCACAGCATCGAGGCGGCAAAGGTGTCGGCGCCGACATGCTCGAACACCACGTCGACGCCCTTCTTCTTGGTCAGCTTGCGCACGATGCCTTCGAAGCGGTCGTCGCGATAATTGATTACGTGGTCGGCTCCGAGCGCCTTGGCCTTGTCGATCTTGTCGTTCGAGCCGACGGTGGTGATGACCATGCAGCCCATCTTCTTGGCCAGTTGAATAGCGGCGGAGCCGATGCCGGAGCCGCCGGCATGGACCAGTATCGTCTCGCCGGGTTGCAGCCGGGCATTGTCGAACAGCATGTGCTCGACCGTGCCGAAGGTGACAGGCGCCACCGCCGCGCCGATTTCGCTCACGCCTGGCGGGGCGGGGACCAGAAGGCGCGCCGGCAGGTTGATCTTTTCCTGCGCAAAGCCGTCGAGATGGAAGCCGTGAACGCCCGAGACATGCTCGCAGAGATTGTCACGGCCTTCGCGGCAGGCGCGGCAAAGACCGCAGGTGCGGGCGCCATAGATCGACACCAACTGTCCGGGCAGGAGGCTGGAAACGCCGGGGCCGACCGCCTCGACCTCGCCGGAGGCCTCGGCTCCGACGACCAGCGGCAGCTTGCGCTTGGCGAAGGCCATGCCGCGCCAGCCCCAGACGTCGATATGGTTCAGCGCCACGGCCTTGATGCGCAGTGTCACCTCGCCGAGCAAAGGCGGCGGCGGTGGCGGCAGGTCCACCGTTTCAAGCCGGCGATCCTCGATAAGTTGCAATGCGCGCATGCCAGATCCCAGGTTGCGCATGACCGAGAACCGTTTCGGAAAGGACCATGCGCACGACAACAGTGCTAGAGCGGAACGGTCGCTTAGACCGGTTCCCGCGCCATGACAAGGCAGGTGTTCTGGCCGCCAAAGCCGAAGGAGTTCGACAGGACGGTGCCGACCTCGGCGTTGCGTTTGGTGTTCGGCACCACGTCGAGCACGATTGCCGGGTCGGGATTGTCGTAGTTGATGGTCGGCGGAATGATGCTTTCGCGCATCGTCATCAGCGAAAATGCGGCCTCGACAGCACCGGCAGCCGATAGGGTATGGCCGATCATCGACTTGTTCGACGAGACCGGCATTGACGAGATCCGCTCGCCGAACACCGTCGACAGCGACAAATGCTCCATCTTGTCGTTTTCGGGCGTCGAGGTGCCATGGGCGTTGACATAATCGATCCCGTCCTCGCTCAGGCCGGCATCGGCAAGAGCGGCGCGCACCGCCGCGATCGCCGGCGAACCGTCCGGCTTGGAGCGGGTGCGATGGAAGTCGTCGGCCTTTTCGCCGCAGCCGCGCAATATGCCGAGAACGGTGGCGCCGCGGGCAAGTGCTGCCTCCAGCGATTCCAGCACAAGGGCGCCCGAGCCTTCGGCCAGCACGAAGCCGTCGCGATCCTTGGAGAAGGGTTTTGAGGCCTTTTCGGGGATGTCGTTATGGGTGGAGAGCGCCGACAGAAGCGAGAAGCGGATCAGCGCCTCGGCGGTCGCCGAGCCGTCGGCGCCGATCGACAGCGCCCTGTCGCATTCGCCGCGGCGGATCGCCTCGACGCCGAGCTGGATCGCGGTGGCGCCCGAAGCGCAGGCTGTCGACAGCGTGATCGGCAGGCCGCGCGTTCCGAAACGGTCGGCAAGCCGGTCGGCAATCGAGCCGAACTGGGTGGTCTCGAAGATGTCGAGTTCCCTGAGGCCGCGCGCTACCCGCAGCAGCCTCTCTGCACCGGTGTCGTGCCTGTCTGAATTATTGGGCGTGTCGGAATTGTAGAGCGAAAAGCGCTCGCTCCAATCGAGCTCGACCGGCGGCGAAGCGAGGAACAGCGGTCCGCCGAAATCGCCGGCATCGAGGCCCGCCTCCGACATCGCTTCCTGGGCGGCGGTTTCGGCAAGCTCATAGGTGAGGAGACTGGCGCCCTTGGAACTCGACGGCAGGAAATCGACCATGCCGGAGATGCGGGTGTTGAGATGATCGACCGGGAAGCGGGTGATCGGATGGATGCCGGACTTGCCTGAGGTAAGTGCCGCCCAATTGTCGGCTTTGCCGACACCGAGCGACGTCACCACGCCGATGCCGGTGACGGCGACGATGGGCCTGCCCATGTGGTCGTTCAGATTGGCCATTTGTTGTCCAAAAACCTGTTTCTCTTGGAGCGTCGGATCGCCCGAAAACCGCGCCACACTTTTCGGTCCGATGCTCTAGGCGGCTTTGATCAGCGCCATGCCCTCGAATTGGTGATAGCCGATCGCCGTTGCAAGGACGGTCTTCGGGACGCCGGCAAACGGCTTTTCGACTGTGGCGTCGAAGACAGGGTAGGCGGCCTTGCGGTCGACAGCCAGCGCCGCCAGCGCCACGGCAAAGGGGAACTGCGCTTCCTTCATGTGGCCGGTCAGCGTCGAAAAGCCGCGTGCGGCGATCGCCGGATTGGCGTCGAGCGCCGATTTCTCGGCGGCGGTCGCGGCATGGGCGCCCGAAGCGCCGGAGATCGCGAGCAGCTCGCCATTCGGCAATGCGGCTTGCTTCAACAGCACGGCGATCTCGCCGTCGAGTTCGTCCCGCCGGCGCCTGGCGCGACCGGACAGGACCGGGCCGAGTTCCGCATAGATCTTCCGGCCACGGCTTTCCGCATGCTCGCGCTGCTCCAGGACGAGAAACGCGCCGCCGGATCCGGTCACCACGCCGCCGCCTTCGGCCCCTTGCCTCTGCCAGACCGGCCGCCACGGACCGCGATGCAGGTAGCCGGCCAGTTCATAGCCGAGCAGCATGTCGGAATGTTCGGTCTGGAAAGCGCCGCCGACCAGAATATGCGTCGACTGGCCGGAGCGGATGCGCGCGGCCGCGGTCTCGACAGCGGCAACGCCGGCACCTTCCTCGCCCATGAAGGTGCGCGACGACCCCGTCACCTTGTGGACGATCGAGATGTTGCCGGCGAGCAGGTTGGAAAGCTGTGCCAGAAACAGCGTCGGGCGCAATTCCGTGGTCAGCTTCTCGTTGAGCAGCACGTCGCGGTCATTGCGGCTTTCCGATGCCGCGAGAATGGCCGCGTCGACCGCCTCGTCGCGCTCGCCGCCGCCGGCGGCCACCACCATGTCCATGGTCGCGCAGAGTTCGTCATTGCCCTTGATGCCGGCATCGTCGAGCGCAAGGCCGGCCGCATAGGTGCCGAGCCTCTGCCAGTTCTCCATCTGCCGCTGGTCGCCACGCTTGGCGATCTGCAGGTTCCAGTCGATCTCCGGCAGCGGGTGGACCGTATAGGGCGAGAAGCGCGAGGCCTCCAGAACCGGTTCAAGGCGCGGCTGGACGAGCTTTTGCCAATGCGCATCCGGACCCTCGCCCAGTGACGAGACAAGGCCGATGCCTGATATGACGACGTCGCGGGGGTTCATGGGCGGCTGTTGTGGGTGAGGGCGCGTCAAGCGCTGTGCTTAGATGGCGTTCTTGGCGGCGACGAGCGCGTCGATCTTGGCGCACAGGTTCTTCATGACGAAATAGTCGTCGGTCGAGGCCTTGCCGTCATTGACCTCTTGCGTCCACTTTTCCAACGGCACCTTGATGCCGAATTCCTTGTCGATGGCAAAGACGATGTCGAGGAAGTCGAGGCTGTCGATGCCGAGATCGTCGATGGTGTGGCTTTCGGGCGTGATCGTCTCGATGTCGATCTCGCTGGTGTCGGCGATGATCTTGGCGACTTTGTCGAACGTGGTGGACAAGGGCTTTTCCTTCGATTGCGGGCGGAATCTGTCCGCATGTGTTTTGGGCTGTCTAATCGGTTTTTCCGGGCAGGAAAAGGCCTGATACGCCGCGCGCAGATGGGATTGCTGTTCTGCCAGAGCAATAGGGGTCGCTGGCAACCCCTCCCGGCGATATGCCGAAACCGTCCCATCTTTGATCATTGGGTGTACCAATGTACCATGGTACAAAAGATCTATGACCATAGAACGCGTGCAGACCGGGGTGCGCCTGGAAAAACGATTGGTGAAGGTGCTCAAGGCCTTGGCTGAGCATCGCGACGTGAGCCTGGGTGACCTCATCGAGGGCATCGTGCTGCATGCTTTCGAAGGCCGGACGCCGTTCTCCGCGGCGACACTGGAAACAATCGGCCAATTGAAGCGCATCTACGAAATGGAGCTTGCCGCAGCGGACAGCCACGGTCTGGCGGAAACCGGCGGGGAGGGCGGATGACGAGCCATCTTGCGCGCAGCCACAGCATCGTGCTTTCGGGGCCGATCGACGGCGTCTTTCCGCTGTTCACGCCGATCGGAGAGACCCTGTGGGTAGACGGCTGGCGCATCGCATCCGCTATGTTCGCGTTACGCGGATTCGCGTTTCGGATTTGTCGAGGTGGCCTGCCGACCGACCACTAACGGAGGCACGGAGGCGTCGATTACCTATGCGTTCACGGCCTTGGAGCCCGGCAGGAGCATCCTATCTGTCCGAACTTACAGAGGACGCGTTCGCGGACATGATCGAGGGATGGAAGCTCCGTGTCGACGCTTGGCTGGTAGCGGTGAAATCTGACGCCAAGTAGCTTAAACGAATTGCCACTAAGGGTGGAATGTTACCTTCGTCTCGTAGATGGGAACGAGCAAGTAGCGGACAAAGCGGTCGCTCAGTGAGGTTTCCTGCGTTCTGTGCCTTGATGATGGGACAATTCTTCGCCGCTGATCGGAGCAACACCCGTGGCCATTCATTCCTTCCACATCAACATCCCGGATGAACAGATCGAGTACCTACAGCGTCGTATCCAAGCGACAAGATGGCCGTCGTCGATCTTCGCATACGGATGGGAGGACGGTACTGACGTTGATTTCCTCAGGAAGCTTTCACGTTACTGGGAATACGATTTCAGGTGGCGCGATCACGAAAAACGTCTGAACCTGTTGCCTCAGTTTAGGGTCACGATAGACGGGTGCGACATCCATTTCGTTCATCAGAAAGGAAAGGGGTCAGCACCCTTGCCGTTGATCCTCACTCATGGCTGGCCCGGCTCCTTCGCCGAGTTCGAGCACGTCATCCCGCTGCTCACGGATCCTGCCAAATACGGCGGGGATGCCGAGGACGCCTTCGATGTCGTCGCACCGTCGCTTCCGGGTTTCGGCTTCTCGTCCCCGCCGCATCAGGCCGGCGTTAGCTCAAAGCGTGTCGCGAAGCTGTGGCGGGGGCTGATGCGCGAACTGGGATATGATCGCTTCGCCGCACAAGGTGGCGACATCGGCGCAGGCGTCTCGACCTGGCTCGCTCGGCTTTACCCGGACGACCTTATCGGATTGCACCTGAATTACATTCCAGGCAGTTTCCGCCCGACCCTCGGTCGCGACGACCCACCTGTCACGCCGGAGGAGAAGGCATTCCTCGACAGTGCGGCGAATTTCGCCGCAACGGAGGGGGCCTACGCTTTTCTGCAGGGGACCAAGCCCCAGACGCTAGCCTTTGCACTGACAGATTCCCCAATCGGGCTAGCCGCATGGATTGCCGAGAAGTTCCGCAGTTGGAGCGACTGCGAAGGCGAACTCGAACGCGCCATCCCTCTAGACACGCTGCTTACCGACATCTCGCTCTACTGGTTCGGTAACACGATCGAGGCCTCGCTCCGGATTTACAAAGAGAACCGGCTCTGCCCCCTGATCTTCGGGCCAAGGGAGCGAATAACACCGCCCCTCGGCGTTGCAGTCTTCCCTCGAGAGCTTCCTATGCCACCTCGCTCCTGGGTCGAGCGAGTCTTCCGTGTCGAGCGCTGGACCGACATGCCGAAAGGCGGACATTTCGCGGCGATTGAGCAACCCGAACTCCTGGTCGAGGACATCCGGGCCTTTTTTCGGCCGCTGAGGCTCCGGCCGGCAAAGTAAGGACGAAAACCTGCCTCCTGACTCAATGTCGACCTTGGACTCGACCAAGACCTCATCGCGGGTCGGAACCGGTATTCGGCTTAAGGTACCAAGCGCTAGATTTTCACTTCAACCGGCTCCGGCCCGGTCAGAAGGTAACGCGGCCGAGTACCCGCAGGCCGTCGCCCTGCGGCGCGACGACCACGGCTTCGCCTTCACGCGGCGAGATGCCGGTCAATTCCTTGATGTTTTCGAGATGCGTGACCATGACCAGATTGTCGGAGCCGGAATAGCCGCGGATTTCGGCTACGATCGCAGCGATCTGGGCCGCCTTCTCCTTTTCGTCGGTCTTCAGCAGGTCAAGCGGTGCGAACGGCTCCGGCTCGCTTTCGAAAGCGATGCGGGCGGTCTCGAGACAGCGGCAATAGCGGCTGGACAGCACGCGCTCGACCGGTGCCGCGCGGGCGCCAAACAGCGCGCCGATCTTGCGCGCCTGCTGCTTGCCGCGCTCCGAGAGATTGACCTGGGTGGCGCATTTGCCGAGGTCGAAATTGGCCGCATCGGTGGTGCCTGTGACCATGGCATGGCGAAGCAGCACCACATGCCCGCCGTCGCGCAGCAGCGCCCAGCCGGCTTCCGTCGCATGGGCTGTGGCGGAAACGGCAAGCAACAGCAGCGCCAGCACAAATCGAAGCATCAGACATCCTTTTCGGGTGACCGGCAGGCAGGTCCCCGGTGACCGGCATATAGGGACGGCAAAGCCGGCTGAAAGACAAGCCGAGTGCAACCTGCGGCCGAAAAGCCTATTTCCTCGCTATCTGCTTCTTCACCAGATCGATCTTGCGGTCGGTCAGCGGTATGGGGAGTGTGTAGCCGGCTTCGGTAAAGCCCTGCTTGGCGTTCTCGAAGAATTCGATCGCCTTTTGGTATTCGGCATTGCCGCCGCCATAGCTGCCGCGGTTCCAGTGGACGTCGCCGAGATTGTTCTGCTCGAAGGCCCATTGCATCGGCTGGCTTTCGCGGGTGAAGACCTTGAGCGTTGCCTCGAAGGCGGCTTCGGCTTCGTCCAGATATTTGCCGGTGCGTTCGAGATTGCCGAGATTGATCAGGCTCATGCCGATGCCGTTCTGCGCGTTTGCCCAGTCGACGGGCGAGGTCTCGAAGGTCAGCACCTCCAGCGCCGCCCGGCGCGCGGCGATCGATGCCGCCAGTTTGCCGGGGTCGGCCTCGCTCATGCTCAGCCATTGCAGCGCCGAGCCGAGGCCGGCCTGCGCCAGTGCCCATTGCCGCGGCGTCGTCTCGCGCTTGTATTCGCGCAGTGCATCGCGATAGGCCTCGATCGCCGCCTCGTAATGCACCGGCTTGTCGGTCACGCCGCCGAGCAGTTGCAGCGTGTTGCCGAGATTGTAGTGGGTCATCGCCCAGTCGAGCGGAAACTCCTTTTTGGTATAGACGCGCCGTGCCGCCCGGTATGCAGCAGCCGACTGCTCAAGCCTGGCAGGATCGCGCGTGCGCTGGCCGAGCGTCTGGTAGATCGAGCCGAGATTGTTCTCCGCCGAAGCCCAATCCGTCGGAAAACGTTGGCGTGTAAATATGGTCAGCGCGTCGCCATAGGCGGCAGCCGCCTCTTCGAGCAGGCCGGTGCCGAGATCGAAACGGGCAGCACTGCTCAGCGCGTTACCCAGATTGAGACGGCTGCTCGCCCACGAGAGCGGGAAGGTATCGCGTGTGCGGATTTCGAGCGCGGCGCGGAAGGCGTCGGCTGCCTCGTCGATTTTTGCCTTGTCGTTGCGTTGCGTGCCCAGAGACACCAGCGTATTGCCGAGGTTGTTCTGGACCATCGCCCACTGAACGGGCGCCTTTTCGCGCGTGTATTCTTCAAGCGCCAGCCGGTAGGCGGCCTCGGCCTCGGTCAGGCGCTCGCCGTCCGGTTCGCGCTCCGAAAGCGCGTAAAGCGCAAGGCCAAGGTTGCTTTGCGAGGCGGCCCAATCCAGCGGGACTTTGTCGCGCGGCCGCTTCTCCAGCGTGGCGCGCATCGCCACCACCGCCTCGTTCAGGCGTTTCGGGTCGCTCTGGCGTTCGCCGATCTTCAACAGCACATTGGCCAGGTTATTCTGGGCGGCCGCCCAGTTGAGATCATCCTTCTCGCGCTCGAACACGGCAAGCGAATCGCGAAAGATGTTCGCTGCCTCTTCCAGCCGGTCGATTTGGCGCTCGCGCTCGCCGATCGTCTGCAGCACCACCGCCATGTTGTTGCGGGTGATCGCCCAGTCGCGGTTCTGCTCGCCGTTGGGGATGAAGTTCAGGATGACGCGGTAGGCGTCGATGGCGTGCTGCAGCGCTTGCCTGTCGCCGGTGGCGTTGCCATGCGCGTTAAGCGCTTCCGCCTCCTGGTTCTTGTAGTTCCAGCGCAGCCTGTCGTCCCATTTCTCGACCAGCGAGAAGGCCTTGCCGTAATCGTTGGCGGCCGACAGATAGTCGAAGACCAGCGCCGAAGCGTCGGCGCGCCTGGCATAGATCGCCGCGTCGGCAAGACGCTTCTGCCTGACCAGATCCTCTGCCCGATCGACCACGCCGCTGGCCTGCTCGACCCGGCCCACCGCCTGGTCGAGGAAGTTGCGCGCGGTGACGATGGCGCCCTGGCCGATCGCCTTGTCGGCCGAGGCGACGAGGCGGCTGATCTCGGGGTCGTCGGTGCGCAGGGCGTTGCGTTCGGTGATCAACTTCTTCAGGCGCTCGGCCTGGGCGTCGAGCAGCTTTTGCAGGTCGGTGGGGTCCTCCGGCATGTTTTCGGTGCCGAGCGCCTTCAGCACGCCATAAAGCGCGTCGAGCGGCACGCCGTCCTGCAGCGAGGCCAGTTCGACCTGTACCCGCTTGGGGTCAGGCAACTCGGCGATCGTCAGCAGCAATTGCCGCCGCTCGCCGGTGATCAGGCCGTCGTCGCCGGTCGGCTCCTGCGGTGCAACGCCGAAATAGAGCAGCCGGCGCAGGCTTTCATTGACCCATGGCCGCTGCTTTGCCTTGGTGTCGAGATAGACCTCCTCTGTCACCATGCGCATGACCGAGCCGAACTCGGTGCCCTTCATCGCCGCGAGATGGCGCAGAAGTGCCGCTGCGTAGGGGCTGTTTTCGCCGACGATGCCATCGAGTGCCGGCCGCCCCGGCTCGGCGGCAAAGCCGATCACCGTTCCCAGATTTTCCGTCGCGGTCGCGTTTGCCAGTGCCCTGGCACCGCGCACCGGCTCCAGGCCACCGGCGCCAATCGGCGAGGCCGAGGCCGTGGGCGCCCGGCGCAGCACCGCATCCGCCGGAAACGGGTTGGTGCGGCAGGCATCGAGCAGCATGATCGTTACCGGCACGGTCGTCTTCAATTCGTCCATGACGGTGGAGATCGGCACCAGGGCCTGATCGGCGTCCTTCAATGAAGAAACATCGGCGTCGACCGGCACCAGATAGTTTTCGCCGCCGGCCTCGATGCCGTGGCCGGAATAGTAGATCAAGGCGACGTCGGCGTCCTCTGCATCCTCGGCGAAACGCTCGAGGTCGCGCTTCAGCTTTGCCGTGTCGCGGTCGGTGACGCTGCGCGCCTCGAAGCCGAGATCGGTCAGCATCTTGGCGATGTCGCGGGCGTCGTTGGCGGGGTTGGGGAGCGCCGCTATGTGCTGGTATTTCGACTGGCCGACAATCAGCGCCACGCCCTTGAGGCTCGCCGGCTCCGCGGCATGAGCCGAGGTCACCACGAGGCAAAGCATGGCGCCGACGAAAGCCGTCAGCCACGCCTGCTTGAAGAAGTGCTGATTTCCGACAGCGCCCATTCGCCGCGTTTCCCCCCAACAACCCTGTATAGCGCTGGCATCCAACCATGAGCAAATTCGGGCAAGATCCGAGCGGCCGGATTGTTGGCCGGTACATTCGCGAGGGAAGGGCGATTGCGCCGCCGCCGAGCCTCGCCTATCACGGGAAAAATGTCTCCGCTTACCGAAACCGTCCTCTTCGTTTTCAGTCTTGTCGGGCTCGGCTATCTTGCCGGGTTCACCGGCTATTTGAAGCCGGCGAGCGGCGAGGGCGTATCCGAATTCGCCATCAACGTGGCAATGCCGCTTTTACTGTTCCAGACCATGGTAAAGGCTGATTTCCACGGCGTGGCGCCGTGGTCGCTGTGGGGCGCCTATTTCGCAGCAGTGGCGCTTACCTGGGCTGCCGGCCATCTGGTCATTACGCGCATCTTCGGGCGGGACGCCCGCGCTGGCGTCGTCGGCGGCGTGTCGTCGTCCTACTCCAACGTTGTCCTCCTCGGCGCGCCCTTCATCATCGGCGTGTTCGGGCCGGCCGGGTTCGAAGTGCTGTCACTGCTCGTTTCCATTCACCTGCCGGTGATGATGATGGCCTCGATCATCCTTTTCGAGATGTTCGGCCGCGGCGGCAGCGAGCCTGTGCATCCGCTCCGCGTCGTCAGGAGCTTTCTCAGGCGGGTATTCATCAATCCGCTGATCATCGGCATACTGGCCGGGCTGGCGTGGCGCTTCACCGGTGCGCCGCTGCCGGTGCTTGCGACGCGGCTGAGCGACGCGCTGGCCGGCACGGCCGCCCCGGTGGCGCTGTTCGCCATGGGTCTCAGCCTGCGCCGTTTCGGCATTTCTGGCAATGTAAGGCCGGCGCTGGCGCTGTCGGCGCTGAAACTGTTCCTGATGCCGGCGCTGGTTCTCGGCCTGGTCTGGCTGATCGGCCTGCCGCCATTGACGGCCAAGGTGGCGGTCATGGTTGCGGCGTTGCCGTCCGGCATCAATTCCTATCTCATCGCGGTGCAGTTCAACACCGGCCAGGCGCTGGCGTCGAACCAGATGACCATCGCCACCGCCTGTGCGGTCGTGACCACTGCGTTTTGGCTGACAGTGGTCGTCCATATTTTTGGATAAGAACCCGGTTTTTGGATAAGAACCCGGCTGCATCGCCTCTCGCTTTGGCTGGCCCAAACCCTATATGCCATCTTGTGATTGCTTGCGGGGCTTGCCCTGGGCTAAGAGCAGTGGCTCTAGCGATGCTATCGCGCACGTCCATTCACGAAATCAGCGACCGGCCCGCCAGGTGCCGAACGGAGGCGAGATCATGCTTCAGAAGACCAGCCATTTCATGCGGCAGGCCAATCTCATCAATGGCGAATGGGTGCAGGCCGATTCAGGCCAGACGGTCGACGTCAACAATCCTGCCACCGGCCTCAAGATAGGCACGGTGCCGAAGTCGGGCAAGGCCGAGACCCGCCGCGCCATCGAAGCCGCCGATGCGGCCTTCCAGACATGGCGCAAGACCACCGCGCTCGAACGCTCGAAGCTGTTGCGCAAGCTGCACGACGCGATGATGGATAATCAGGACGTGTTGGCCGAACTGCTGACCATCGAACAGGGCAAGTCGCTGTTCGAATCGAAGGGCGAGATCGGCTCGGCCGCGTCCTACATATTGTGGTTCGCCGAAGAAGGCCGCCGCACCTATGGCGACGTCGTGCCGTCGCCCTGGGCGGACCGCCGTATCCTGGTGACCAAGGAACCGGTCGGCGTCATCGCCGCCATCACACCGTGGAATTTCCCATCCTCGATGCTGGCCCGCAAGCTTGGCCCGGCGCTTGCCGCCGGCTGTACCGCCGTGGTCAAGCCGGCGTCGCAGACGCCTTATTCCGGCCTTGCCTGGGGCGCGCTTGCCGAGGAAGTCGGCTTCCCTAAAGGCGTAATCAATATCCTGACCGGCGCCGCCGGTGAGATCGGCGACGAGATCTGCGCCAACCCGCTGGTCAAGAAGATCACCTTCACCGGCTCGACGGAGGTCGGCAAGATCCTGATCCAGAAGTCGTCGGTGACGGTCAAGAAAGTGTCGATGGAGCTCGGCGGCAACGCGCCGTTCATCGTCTTCGATGACGCCGATCTCGAGCGGGCCGTCGCCGGCGCCATCACCGCCAAGTACCGCAATTCCGGCCAGACCTGCGTCTGCACCAACCGCTTCCTGGTGCAGGCCGGCATCTACGACCGGTTTGTCGAAAAGCTGGCTGCTGCGAGCAACGGGCTGAAGGTCGGTTCCGGCCTCGAGGAAGGCGTCCAGCAGGGACCGCTGATCGACGAAAAGGCGGTGGAGAAGGTCGAGGAGCTGATTGCCGACGCTACCGCCAAGGGCGGCAAGGTCGTCGCCGGCGGCAAGCGCCACGCGCTCGGCGGCTCGTTCTTCCAGCCGACGGTGATCGCCAATGCGACGCCGAAGATGCGCTTCATGAAGGAAGAAATCTTCGGCCCGGTGGCGCCGGTATTCAAGTTCGAGACCGAGGAAGAGGCCGTGGCACTCGCCAACGACACCGAGTTCGGGCTGGCCTGCTACTTCTACACCGGCGATCTCGGCCGCGCCTTCCGGGTCATGGAAGGGCTCAAATACGGCATGGTCGGCGTCAATGAAGGGCTCATCACCACCCCTGAGGCGCCGTTCGGCGGCGTCAAGGAATCGGGCCTCGGTAAGGAAGGCGGCCATCAGGGCATCGAGGACTATCTCGACACCAAATATGTCTGCATCGGCGGACTTGGTCTCTAGAAGCCTGATGCGGTAATACCGAAGAAGACCCTGAGCCGCTTCGAAAGGCCAGGCTGGCATCGATCAATGAACTTGCGAGCATGGCAATGAAGGACGGCGAGGTTTTCGGCACGACGCAGGCGGGCGAGGCCGTCCGCCGCTTCACCATCCGTGGCGGCGGCCTCACCGCCAACATCATCGGGCTGGGTGCGATCATCCAGGATCTGCGTCTGGCCGGGCACGACGCGCCGCTGGTGCTCGGCTATGATCGTTTCGAGCACTATGAGACGGATACCGCCTTCTTCGGCACCGTCGTCGGGCGCTATGCCAACCGTATCCGCGACGGCCGCTTCACGCTTGCCGGCAAACGCTATCAGACTGAGCGCAATTTCCTCGAAAAGCACACGCTGCATGGCGGTTCGCAAGGTTTTTCGCGCCGGGCCTGGGCGGTTTCGCTGCATGGCAGGGATTTTGTCACGCTGACCCTGCACGACCCGGACGGCACGATGGGCTTTCCCGGCGCGCTCGACGTGACCTGCACCTACCGGCTCAAGATCCCGGGCACGCTCAGCGTCGAACTGACCGCCACCTGCGAGGAGCCGACGCTCTGCAACCTCACCCAGCATTCCTATTTCAACTTGGATGACGGCGGCGCCGGCGACATTCTCGATCACCGGCTGATGCTGAATGCCGGCGCCTATCTGCCGGTCGACGCGGATCTCATTCCGACAGGCACGGTAAAGCCGGTCGACGGCACGCCCTTCGACTTTCGCCAGGCGCGGCCGCTGCGCATGGAGACCGAGGGCGAACAGCTCCCCTATGACCAGAATTTCTGCCTCGCCTCGACGCGCGGGCCGCTGAAGCAGGCGTCGTGGGCGCAAGGCGCGAATTCCGGCGTCGAGATGGAGCTCTGGACCACCGAGCCGGGCGTCCAGCTCTATACCGGCCAGTATCTGGCGCCGTCCTCGCCTGGATTGGGCGGACGCCAGTACAAGGCGTTTTCGGGCTTCTGCCTGGAGCCGCAAATCTGGCCGGATGCGCCGAACCGGCCGTATTTCCCGCAAGCCACGCTGTGGCCCGGGCAGATCTACCATCACGTGACGGAATACCGGTTCAGGCTGCCTTAGGGCATGACCCCCCGGAAACCGGCATGGTTTTGCTGCGCTGACCTCCGGTTCGGAAAGGATCATGCAAAATTCAAAGTGTTATAGCGTCCTTTGCGCGTCCAATGACGCGCGGCGCTCTGGAGTCAAAACGCAATCACTCTGAACGACCGACTTCGAACCCTCTCGGACCTTTGACGCCGAGAGCCCTGACGACGCAAGTTGACCCTTATCCGACATTCGGGCTCTCATGCAGCAAAGTACACAGACCTGAAAAGCTGTCTTTCAGGGGCGGCGGCAATGGCATCAACCTGCGACCTGCTGTAAGCTTGGAAAGCGGGTAACGATCCGCGAAGGATTGGGGGGATGGAACGTCATCTCGCAGCCGTCCTGATTGCCGATGTCGTCGGCTATGGCCGCTTGAGCCAGATCGACGACGAGGGTACGCGTGCGCTTTTCCGAACCGACCTGAACGAAGTATTCAAGCCAAGGATCGCTGCGCACCATGGTCGACTGGTGAAAACCATGGGAGATGGGATGTTGGTCGAGTTCCACAGTGTGGTCGACGCCCTACGCTGCGCGGTCGAAATCCAGCGACAGAAGGCGGAGGTGAACGATTTCACGCAGCCAGAACGGCGGCTTGATTTCCGCATCGGCATCAATCTGGGCGATGTTATCGTTGAGGGTGACGACATCCACGGTGACGCGGTGAACATCGCCGATCGGCTACAAGGGCTGGCGGAACCTGGAGGAATCGCGATTTCCGCCACCGCCTGCGACCATGTGAGGGGAAAGGTGCCGATCGGCTTTGCCTCACTCGGCGTGCAGAAAATGAAAAGTATCGCCGAACCGGTTCGCGTGTACCGTGTCTTGATCGACCCTGCTACTGCGGGCAAGATCGTCGGTGCCAAACCACGCCTTTCTTCCGGCGACGACAGTAAGCCGCCGGTAATTGCGGTTTTGCCGTTCGAAAACCTGAGCGCCGACGACGGCTGGACGCGGCTGGCAGACGGCCTGTCGGCCGACATGATCGGCGACCTAGCGCGCTATCCCGACCTTGCGGTCATTTCGCGCCAGACCATGCAGTCCTATCGGGGACGGGCGAGCGACACACGCTCGGTCGGACGGGAACTGAACGCCGATTACCTGCTGGAAGGCACCCTCCAGGCGATCGGACAGCGTGTCCGCGTCGCGGTGCAGCTGGTCGACACCCGGACCGGAGCCAACCTTTGGTCGGCGCGGTTCGACGAGTCGACCGATGATTTTTTTCTCATGCAGGACAGCATCACACAGAACGTTATCAACGCCCTGGCAGGCACTTTCGGCAAGCTTGCCAATCTCGGGCGTGAGGTGGCTCGGCGGAAGCCTCCCTCGAGCCTGGGTGCTTACGACTGCTATCTGCTCGGGGTGGAACTGCACGACAGATTCACGACCGATGCGAGGGCAGAAGCCATACGCATGCTGTCCCGCGCCGTGGAACTCGACCCCGGCTTCGCGCGGGCCTGGATGACGTTGGGATTGGCACATGCGGTCGATGCCTTCAATGCCTTCACGCCAGATTCAGCCACTTCGGTCGAGCGCTGGCGAGAATGCGTGGAAAAGGCTCTGGCGCTCGACCCTACCGATCCGATGACGCGCCTTTACATGGGCGCTCTCCGCGCCATTGACGGCGATATCAGCGGGGCAGCAGAGGAATACGACCGGGCGCTGGCCCTGGCACCCAATGACGCCGATGTGCTGTCGATGCTTGCCTCAAGCCGAGCTCTCGTGTGTGGAAATCCGGAAGAAGGCTGTGCTCTCGCCGAACGGGCGCTTCGCCTCAATCCGCAGGCTCCGAGTTGGTACTACGCGCAGCTCGCCCGGGCGCGGTTCGTCGCCGGTCGCTATGCCGACAGTCTGTCGTCGCTGTGCCAAAGTCCGCCGGATATTCCCGTCACTCTGATGTTCCGTGCCCTGTGCCACGCGCTGCTCGAAGAGTCGGCGCAGGCGCAGTCGATCGCCAGGCGGATTGCCGTCGAGTTTCCAAGGTTCACCGTCGAGAACTTCATCCGAACCTATCCCGTCACCAATCCTCTGGCCCTCGCTGCGATTAAGGAAGGGGCTCGTCGCGCAGGCATAGCGTAGAGCCGAAAACGGTGCCTAGCTGAGGAGGAGGACGCGCTTCCTGGATATGCCACTTGGTAAGCCGGGCCTCGCTTCCGGCACAGGCTGAAGGTCTGCTTCGTAGCGCTAACTGGGCGCTGGCGTGACCCCTGCTAAGCTTCCGCTCCTGGCGCTCTGTGCTCATTCCCGCCGACTGATTTAAACGGCAAGTTCCGTCCATCTGGGCCATTGGCGGCAGCCAGTCTGATTGAGTTTTGACCCTAATCCTCAAACGCCGCCCTCAGCGTTTCGAACGTCGCAAACACGCCCAATGCAGCGCCCTCGGGATTGTTGGTCGGTGGCAGAGCTTCAGCTATCCGGCGCACCAAGGTCGTCTCAGAACCGGCTGGAGCGTTCTTTCGGCTGAGGCGACTTCAAGCCGTGACAGGAGCATTCCGGATCAGCGGGAAGTCGCGCGGCGGTCTCCAGCGCGACCCGCGAGGCTGTCATGGAGAGACTGGGCAGCACGTCCTCCTGCAGCAATTTCTGGCGATTGCGATCCATATAGTCGTTGAAGCCCGCCGTCACGAACGCGCAAGGCACGAAACACGCGCCGATCTCGCGCGACAAGGTCGCCTCAGGGGCGATGGAATGGTTGAGTACATCCGCCCCCATGCCCCGATATGCCAAGGCTTCGGCAGGCGTTGTCAGCCGGGGCCCATAACAATGGGCAGCCACCAACTGCTGTTCGATGCCATAAACGCGGCATTCGGCTGGCCAATGACGGCGGGCCGTTTCGACCAGAACCGCCGCACATCTTGGACACACGATTTGCTTGCCCGAACAGTCAAAGCTCTGACGGTCAGGAAGCAGTGAAAACGGGGTCTGCGTTAGTTCAATGATATCGGCGGTCACCACCATGTCGCCCGGCTGGATCGCCTTGTTGACGGCGCCTACAGTCGAGCAGGCGAGAACTTGCCGTACACCCGCCCGCATCAATACCCAGAACGCGCGGCGATGGCAGGAATGGTCGATACGGTCGCGGGGATTGCCGTGCGAATACATGCACAGCGCGCGTTTTGCTCTCCCTTCCGCTGTGATCGACGCATCGAATTCGAGCAGCTTCCAGTTGTCGGTGCGACCGAAAGGTGTTTCAAAACTCATGTCGCGCCGCAAGGTGCGCACACCATCGAATTCGACATCTTCCGGGAAGGCAAGCCCCCAGTTTGCCGACCCGGTGATGATGGCCAACCCTACCTGAGGGATGTCCGTCGAATGATCCGTCAGATCGTCGGCTGCATGGTAATTGGTGGGCATGTTTCCAGTCTCGGTCAGGATTTTTGGCGAAGGGTCACAATCAGGACCACGGCCACGACGATGACGGTCCACAATGTCGAGATCGCCGCAATGGTCGGATCGATCTGATCGCGCAGCGACAGGAACATAAGCTTCGGCATCGTGCTGTTGCGACCGCTTGCGATGAAGATCGAAATCACGGACTCGTCGAGCGAAGTCAGGAACGCCATCAATGTCGCCGACAGCAAGCTGATCCGAAGTTGCGGAACGATGATTCCGCCAATGGACCTGGCCCAGTTTGCACCGAGGCTGCGCGCCGCCTGAACCTGGTTCCAGTCAAAGCGGGCGAGAGCGGGTAGCAACACAATGCAGGCGACCGGAACGGCCAGCACCACATGTCCGACCAGCACGCCGAATAGCGTTCCGATCAGATGTTGTGCGGCCAACACAAAGAAGAGACCGATCGCAAGCAGGATACCTGGAGTGATCGAGGGGGTCAGCAGGACACTCTGGATGGCCGCAGCGGTCTTTCCGCCAAGCCGATTCATTGAAATGCAGGCGAGCAGCGCGAAAGGCACCGCGATCAACGCCGTCAACGTCCCAAGGATCAAACTCGTTCTGAGCGCGGCCATCCACGTTGCCGAGCCGAAGAAGTTCTCGTACCAGCGCAATGAGTAGGCGTGCGGCGGAAACTCGAGGAGATTCGACGCCGAAAAGGAAAGCGGCACCACCACGAGCGTCGGCAGCATCAGAAATGCCATGACAAGAGCGGCAAAGCTCCAGAGCAAAGTGCGGGCGAGCCTGTTTTGCGGATAGGCTTCAAGCATGGGAGGCTTCCACGGTGTTCCGGGCAACCAGACGGCGTGCCGCCAGCAACATCACGCCGATCAGCGCCATGAGAACGAGGAGCAGAATGCCCAGGACGCTTGCCGACCCCCAGTCCTGAAAGGTCGAGAGTGTACGCTCGATCCGGGTAGAGAGCGGATTTACCTTGCCGCCGCCAAGCACCGCCGGCGTGATGAAAAAACCTATGGCGTAGATGAGGACGATGATCGAACCCGAGAAGATGCCGCCCGCCGAAAGCGGCATAATGACTGTGCGGATGACCTGCCTGAGAGTGGCTCCCATGCTCGCAGCCGCGCGAATGAGATTTGGGTCGATATCGCGCATCGCAGCATAAACAGGCAGCAGAAAAAGTGGCAGCATGTAGTGCACCATGCCGATGAGCGTTCCCGTGAAGTTGTAGACCAGCGGCAATGGCTCCGCCGTCAGGCCTGAACCGGTCAAAGCCGCGTTGATCAGGCCGTCGCGCCGCAAGAGCACGAGCCAACCATAGGTACGCACCAGAATAGAGGTCCACAGCGGCAGCATGACGAACGCCATGAGCACGTTGGCCAGCCTTGGTCTGACGCTGGCCAGCGCCAGCGCCAGAGGAGTACCGAGGAGTATGCAGCCCGCCAGCGTACCCAAGGACAGTTCGAGGGTCGTGACGAGCGCTGACCACGTCAGTCCGCTCGAAAGGACCTTCTGGTAGTTGCCGACGGTGTACTCACCCCCGGTGGTCAGGAAGGATTGCCGGATGATCCAAAGGATGGGCAGTATCGCCGCCAGTCCAACGATGAACAGCGCCGGGAGCGAAAGTGAAAGAAAAAACCGCCGCTCGCGCCGCGCATCCGCCGCGAGCGCCGGGTCCCGGACGACGGTCACGCCATCGCTCCCGGTATCGCGTGAACCTTCGCTGCTGGTGCATATGCGGTCATCCGCTGACCGGCGGCAAGCTCGGCGCAGCCGCCGGCCAGCGCTGCCGGAATGCAGACAAGAACCTCTTGCCCGCCGTCAAGCGCCAGCGTCAAAAGCCAGTTCTCGCCGCGGAACGCTTTGGCGCGCAGTATTCCTTCGAGAGCCACTCCGTCTCCCCCGACGAGCTTCGCATCAAGATGGAAGCTTTCGGCGCGGATCATCAGGGTTTCGCGTGATGCTTCGGCGCCGTCGATTCTGCGCGCCGAGCCCGGGGCCACAATGTTGGCCTCGCCCATGAACTCCGCGACGAAGCGGGTCGATGGACGATCATAAATCCGCTGCGGCGTATCTATCTGCTGGATGCGGCCAGAATTCATCACCGCAATCCGGTCAGACATAATCAGCGCTTCGCGCTGGTCGTGGGTTACATAGATCGTGGTGATCCGTAGATGATCATGCAGACGCCGGATCTCATACTGCATGGTCTCGCGCAGGTTCTTGTCGAGCGCCGACAGCGGCTCGTCCATCAACATCACGCGCGGTTCGAAAACGATAGCCCGCGCCAATGCCACCCGTTGACGTTGGCCGCCGGATAGTGCGGCAATATTGCGCTCCGCCAGACCATCCAGCTTCACGCGGGCCAAGGTATCAAGCGCCCGCTGACGCGCCTCCGCTCTCGGTACCTGGCGCAGCACCAGCGGATACGCGACATTCGCCAGGACATTCATGTGGGGAAACAAGGCGTAATTCTGGAATACTATGCCGATGTCTCGTTTGTTGGGCGGCAGGCGGGTGATGTCTCGATCGCTCAAGAAAAGTTTACCGGAATCCGGCCGGACAAAACCGGCCAGAGCCATGAGTAACGTGGTCTTGCCCGATCCCGATGGTCCTAACAGCGTGAGGAATTCGCCAGCCTGAATGTCGAGCGAAACATCATCCAGTGCGACGTAGGACCCATAAGCCTTGTGCACGCTTTCGATGGTGATCGCGAGCGACTTCATCATGTGCTCCAGCCTTGAAGCGCGTCGCGTTCGACCGGCTTCACGCGACGCGCTTTAGGTTCTTGTTTTCATGCATGTCATTGTCGCGCGCTGCACATTTTTGCGCGACATGCGTCAGAGCTGAGAGTCAGCGAGCCATCATTTCATCGAAGGCTCTTTGGGCAGCCTCGCCATTCTTGACCCACCATTCTGAATTGGAAAACACCGAAGTGCCAGCATTTTCAGGTGCGGTCGCAAGGGTCTTCAGACGGTCCTCGGGAATAAGGCCACCCTCATATGCCGCAGGATTGACTGGGCCGTAGGCAATGAAATCGGTCAGCTTGGCAACCCGCGCGGGCTGCGTCATCGCTGCGATGAGCTTCATCGCGGCTTCCTTGTTCGGCGCTCCCTTCGGCACCCCAAGACAGTCCGTGCCGATGACCGAACCCTTGAACGTGTAGTCAGCCGCGCCGCCATCGGCTTTCACGGTTTGGGCGCGTCCGTTCCAGGTAATGACCAAATCCGCCTCACCGTCTTTCAGCAACTGCGCGGACTGGGCGCCCGAGGTCCACCACACGGCGACATCTGGTTTGATCGCTTCAAGCCGCTTGATGGCGCGCTCTAGCCCTTCCGGGGTGCTGAGCACGGAATAGACGTCCGCCGGTGCCACGCCATCGGAGAGAAGCGCGATCTCGATCGAGTCTTGCGCATTGGCGCGCAACGCGCGACGGCCAGAAAATTTGGCAACATCCCAGAATTCCGCCCACGTCTTCGGCGGGTTCTCGCCATAGGTCTTGGTGTTCCACGACATGACGGTGCCATAGGAGTCAAACGGATAGCAGTAGTCGGACTTCGCACCCTCCGGCACGGATTTCGGATCGATGATCTTGTAGTCGAGCGGCTCCAGCAGCGATTGTGCGGCAGCCTGCGCGCCTTCCGGTGAGCCCAGGTGAATGACGTCGGTCGTGACCGCACCCGAGGTGACCTGCATTTTCAGGGCGGCCAAGCCGTCGCTTAGGGTCTCCTCGCGGACATCATAGCCAAGCTCTTTTGCAGCAGGGGCCCACATGGCCTCCTTCATGGCGTTGCCATAGTCGCCACCCGCGGTCGTGATTGTGACCGTCTGCGCATGCACGGGCAGGGCAGCCGAGATTGCGAATGCTGTTAAGGAAATGCGTAGCCAGGACATAGGTTCTCCTCCCCAACTTTTATGGAATATCGCTTGAAAGAGCCATTATTTTGTAATCGTAACGTTACGATTGCATCTGAATGCGCCGGAGTCAAGCTGCTTCCTGCGGGAGTTTGGATTGACCGGGATGTCGAATTCGGTAACGTTATGGCGGTCAGCAAATCAGCCGGCGCTTTCGCAAATGAAGTCGGGCGAACAATGGCCAATCTAAAGCAGATCGCCGCTGAACTTTCCCTGTCGGTGACCACGGTATCCCGCGCTCTGAAGGATGGGCCGGAGGTGCAGCCCTCGACCATAGCCCGCGTCAAGGAGGCGGCCAAGCGGGTCGGCTATCTACCAAATCATCATGGTCGCGCGCTCAAAACCGGTCGAACGCAGACGCTGACGGCAGTACTCCCGATGGAAACACGAGACCATCTGTCCGATCTATTAAAGCTTCCTTTAATCGAAGGCATGACGCTGGCGGCGCGGCAAGCCGGTTATAGTCTGTCCATCTATTCCACCACTCCCGACGACGATCCCGTTGAGAGTGTGCAGCGGCAGCTTCAGGCGCACAGCGCAGACGGCCTGGTCATCACGCGCCTGGTGTCGGCTGATCCGCGCGTCAAGCTGCTGCTGGATAAACGCATGCCGTTCGTCGCGTTTGGAAGAACCGACTTGGATATCGCGTATCCTTACGTCGATGTCGACAATGAACAGATTGCCTATGAGGCGACCCGGCGGCTCATGGATAAGGGCTGTCGACGTATTGCGCTGCAACTTCTCGTTCCGGAGGACCAGGCGAGTGCCACGCGTCTTTCCGGGTATGGAAGGGCAATGGCCGAGGCTGGCATTCCGATCGACCCATCGTTGATCGGTCATGGCATGTTCACCATGGAATCGAGCGCAGGCTGGTTCGATCGCTTGCTGGCGTCATCAGATCCGCCAACGGGCTTGGCGTGCGCCAACGAACTGGGCCTTCTGGGAGCGTTGCACGCTCTCGGCAAGCGGGGTCTCACACCAGGCCGCGACGTCCACATCGTCACCCGTGACAGCACGCGGCTGGCACGCTTCCTGCCGGCAAAGATCGGAGTTCATTCCGTGGATATGGCGGGTGTTGGACGCAAACTTATCGAAGTCCTGGTTAGCCGGATCATCAATCCGCTTGGGCCGGTGGAGACAGTCTTGGTGCAAGGCAGATTCGAGCCGGCCGAATAATCCGGGCTGCCATCAGGAGGCCACCTCGTCTTGAACCGGCCGGATCAGCGCCTTTGCGGCAGCTGCTCCCGCCGCTAGGATACGATCCGATAATTCCGTTCCTTCCACGGCGCGCGCGAGTTGAAGCGCGCCGATGAGCGTTGCAAACATGCCCAACGCAGCGCCCTCGGGATCGTTCGTCTGCGGCAGAGCTTCAGCTATCTGGCGCACGAGGGATTGAGCGCGCTCGGCATAGAGGGCTCGCGTTTCAGGCGGCTGCCGCGCGATTTCCGGCAACAACGCGGCCGAAGCGCAACCCTTTCCAGGATTGTCCCGGTGCTCGGCCGATAGATACGTCTCTATGGCCATTTCCGGACCGCCGGCGGCCAATGCTTCCTGCACTTCATGCGACTGCGCGTCCAAGGCCGCCGCCACGCTTTCACGGACGAGCTCCGCCTTCGACTGGAAGTGCGGATAGAAGGCGCCGTTCGTCAGCCCGGCGTCGCTCATGATGGTTGCCAGCCCGGACGCCGCGATGCCGTCAGATCGAAAACGTTCGGCGGCGACCTCCATGATCCGGCTGCGTGACGCGTCTTTTCGGCCCTTTTCGTAGCGCATGGTCTTTCTTTCCTGTCCTGCTATTGCATTATGCTCATAATCTGATATTACGATCATAATTCAACTCGTGGAAATAAGCTAGACCTCTCGAACCTGGAACATCAAAAATGAATGGGAATTCTGAAAAGACCGCAATCGTGACCGGAGCCTCCTCCGGCATCGGCCGCGCCAGCGCCGAGGCCTTGGCGCGGGCGGGTTTCACTGTCTTCGGGACAAGTCGCCGCAAGACCAGTAATGGTCCGGGCGGAGTGACCATGCTGGCATGCGACGTGACCGATGATGCGGCCGTCAATGCGCTCGTTGCCACCGTGCTCGCGCAGACCGGCCGGATCGACCTCCTGGTCAACAATGCCGGTGTCGGTCTGCTAGGAGGCGCCGAGGAATCCTCGGTCGCCCAGGTACAAGCCCTGTTCGACGTCAATCTGTTCGGCGTCATGCGGATGACCAATGCGGTGTTGCCGTCGATGCGGCGGCGCGGCGAAGGGCGCATCATCAATATCGGCTCGATTCTGGGACTGGTACCCGCGCCATACTCAGCTCATTACTCGGCGGTCAAGCACGCGCTCGAAGGCTATTCGGAATCGCTCGACCACGAGGTGCGCGCCTTCAACGTCCGCGTTTCCGTCATCGAGCCGGCATTCGTCCGCACCGTCTTCGACCAGAACGGCATCGAGCCGGATTCGCTGTTGAAGGAATACGATCGGGCTCGAGCCGGGCTCAAGGCGCTGCTGGGCGATGTGATGCCCAAGGCCGATCGGCCGGAAGTGGTGGCGGATGTGGTTGTGAAGGCAGCGACCGATGCCCGTCCGCGACGGCGCTATACCGCTGGCAAGGCAGCGCGCCAGGTCAGCCTGCTGCGCCGCTTTGCCCCCGCGGGGATTTTCGACAAGAGCCTGCGCAAGCAGTTCCGACTGCCGGTCTGAACAACGGCGAGCCAGAGGATTTCACGCACATGCGACTAGCAACCACAACACATTTGGCCAGGCCCTACGAAACGGAGGCGCCAAGCATGACACATAGATCCAATCGGTTGCCGCGTTCACCGGCATTGTTCCAGGACGTGCCAACGCTCTCGATCGACGTCGGCGGCACAGCCTTTGCTTACAGGGAACTCGGGCCCAGGACGGGCGTGCCAGTGATCCTGCTCAACCATCTGGCTGCTCAGCTGGACAATTTTGATCCGCGCATCGTCGATGGCCTCGCTGCGACCCGGCGGGTAATTGCCTTCGACAATCGCGGAATCGGTGCTTCGGGTGGCAAAACTCCGTCGACCATTTCCGGCATGGCGCGGGATGCGGTCGCCTTTGTCCGGGCGCTGGGGTTCGAAGAAGTCGATCTCTTCGGCTTTTCACTCGGCGGCTTCGTGGCGCAAGAGATTGTGCTGACCGAGCCCAAGCTTGTGCGCAAACTCATCCTGGCTGGCACGGGGCCGGCCGGTGGGCAAGGCATCGACAAGGTGACGCCGCTGACGATCGTGGACATGATCAAGGGCGCGCTGACTTTTCGGGATCCGAAGTACTATCTCTTCTTCACAAGAACGCCGAATGGGCGCCGCGCCGCAAACGCATTTCTGCAACGGCTGAAAGAGCGCCGGAATAACCGGGACAAGGCGATATCGCTGAGCGCGTTCGGCGCGCAACTCAAGGCGATCAAGGCCTACGGACTCCAGGCGCCACAAGACCTGAGCACCATCCGCATTCCCACTTTGGTTGCGAATGGCGACCAGGACAGGATGGTGCCGAGCAGCAATACCTACGATCTCGCCGGGCGTATCCCGGGGGCGCATCTGGTCATCTATCCGGATGCCGGGCATGGCGGGGTATTTCAGAACCACGCCGCTTTTGTCCCGAAGGCGCTGTCCTTCCTCGAGGCTGAGGCCTTGCCGCAGGGCGGCCATGCAGCTGAAAACGTTCGGCTTGTTTCGTCCCGAACAGCAACAGACATTCTTGGAAAGTAACTGCCATGAAGGCATTCGTTGTCGATAAGTATAATAAAAAGGGCGCCCTGCGGCTGGCCGAAATGCCGGAGCCGGAGCTCCAGGACAGCGATGTCTTGGTCGAGGTCCATGCCGCAGGGGTGAACCTGCTCGATTCCAAGGTCAAAACCGGAGAATTCAAGCTCATCCTGCCCTACCGCCGGCCCTTCATCCTGGGCCACGACGTGGCTGGGAAGGTTATCCGCGTAGGATCGCAAGTCAGCAAGTTCAAGGCCGGCGACGAGGTCTATGCGCGGCCGCGCGACGGCCGGATTGGGACATTCGCCGAATTCATTGCCGTGAATGAGGCCGACGTAGCCTTGAAGCCCGAGAATCTCAGTATGGAAGAGGCGGCGTCGATTCCCCTGGTCGGTCTCACCGCCTGGCAGACGCTCATCGAACGGGCAAACCTGAAGAAGGGACAGAAGGTCTTCATTCAGGCTGGTTCCGGCGGCGTCGGGACATTTGCTATTCAGTTGGCCAAGCACCTCGGCGCGACCGTTGCGACAACCGCGAGCGCGGCAAGTGCCGATCTGGTCAAAAGTCTCGGCGCCGATGTCGTCGTCGACTACAGGAAAGACGACTTCGAGAAAGTTCTGTCGGGCTACGATGTCGTTTTGAACAGCCAGGACGCCAAGACACTGGAAAAATCCCTGAGGGTGCTGAAACCGGGTGGCAAGCTCATCTCCATCTCCGGTCCACCGGATGCCGAATTTGCCAGGGAAAAGGGACTGAACTTGATGCTGAGGCTGGTGCTGCGCTTCCTGAGTCGCGGAATTCGGGCCAAAGCCAAGCGCCGCGGCGTGCAGTTTTCGTTCCTGTTCATGTGGGCGCAGGGCGATCAGCTGAGCAAAATCACCGCTCTCATCGAAACCGGCGCGATCCGCCCGGTTGTGGATCGGGTCTTTCCATTCGAAGCGACCAATGACGCCCTGGCCTATGTCGAAACAGGACGCGCCAAGGGCAAGGTCGTCATCAAGGTCAGATAGCGGGTGCCTCGAACGCACCCTTGAGCGTCTCGAACGGCGCCAGGGCGCCGCGCACCTGCACGACGGCGGCGGCGACGCGATGAGCGCGCAGCACGGCTTCTGCCGGGGCATGGCCGGCAAGGCGGGCGGCGAGGTAGGCGCCGTTGAAGGAGTCGCCGGCGCCGGTGGTGTCGACCGGGGTGGCGACGTGCACCGCCGGAACCGATTGCAAGGTTCCGTTTTGCGCGATCAGCGCCGGTTCCTCACCGTTCTTGACGACGACTTCGCCGGCCAGCTTTCGCAGCCGTTCGGCTGTTTTCTGCGGTGTCGTATCACCAAACAGCATCTGCTCGTCGGGAAAGGTCGGGAGCGCGATGTCGGCGACGGCGAGTGCCTCGAGGATCGCGGCCTGCGCGTCCTCGCGCCGGCGCCACAGCCGCGGCCGGTAATTGGGATCGAAGGCAATCAGCGAGCCGGCGGCGCGCGCCGTGGCCACGGCCGTCAGCAGTACCTTGCGTGGAGCCTCGTCGAGAATTGCCAAAGTTATACCGGAAAAATAGACAAGCGCCTGGTTTTCAAGGCTTTTCTGCAAGGCGGCTGGGTCCGAAGCCAACTGCCTTGCGGCCGCATCGGCCCGCCAATAGGTGAAAGAACGTTCGGCGCCGGTCAGCGTGATCGCATAGAGGCCGGGGCGGGCGCCCGCTATCACCGGGCTGGCGCCGATGCCGATGCCGCTCTCGGCCAGGAACTTGATCTGGTCGCGCGAGAACGGGTCGTCGCCGAAGGCCGACACATAGGTCGCCGGCCGCTCGCCGCTCAAGGCATGCAGCGCCCATAACGTGTTGAACGTGTCGCCGGCAAAGCCCATGCGCCAGTTCGGCCCGGCCTGGCCCGAAAGCTCGAGCATGCACTCGCCGATCGAGGCGATGCCGTTTCCTGCCATGAAGCACTCCTCCATCCTGCAATTGCGGTGCTGTAGCTTTTTGCAGCCGGCAGCGCCATGCTTGGCGACGGCGGATTCTTGCACTGGGCTCGATTTCCCACAGGGGCGTGGGACGCGATCTGCCCAGCGAAACGTTATCCGCAGAACAGGAATGGGTTTGGCATCGTTATGGCGTTATCTTCTTGGAGGCCTCGGCCTGGCTGCCTTGCTCGCCGGCGTGCTGGCAATCGTCTATCTGACGGCGCCGCCTGCACCCCAACCAAGTTCGGACGTCGGCCGTTCCAAGACGACGGCGAACAAGCTGTTCGCGGCGACTTTCGAGCCCGAGAAAGGCGTCATCCGGCAGGGCGAACTGGAATCCTGGCTGCTCACGCTCAAAACCGTCGAGGGTGCGCCGGTGGAAGGTGCTGCGATAACGATTTCCGGCGGCATGCCGCAGCACAAGCACGGTCTGCCGACCAGCCCGCAGGCGACCGATTACCTCGGCGCGGGGCGCTATCGCATCGACGGCGTCAAATTCACGATGAGCGGGTGGTGGCAATTGCATTTTGCCATTTCCGCTGCGGCCGGTTCGGACACTGTCGTCTTCAATGTGGTGCTGTGAGCCATAGATGAGCCGGTTTTCCAGTCTTCTCGCGTTGGTGATGGTGGCGGTGCTCGCCGGCTGCGGCAGACCGGAGTTTTCCGACGCCGAGAAGCAGACCATCGCCTCATTGGCGCTGTCCAGGCTGCCGCCGCTGAAGCCCGACACCACCAATCGCTTCGCCGATGTGCCGGCCGCCGCGGCACTCGGCTCGACGCTGTTCTTCGACACCGGGATGAGCGGCGACGGCACGGTATCGTGCTCGACCTGCCACAAGATCGACCGCCAATTCCAGGACGACTTGCCGCAAGCGGTCGCCGTCGGCCGCACCAACCGTCGTACCATGCCGTTGGCCGGCGTCGCGCATGATCCCTGGTTCTTCTGGGACGGGCGGCGCGACAGCCTGTGGGCGCAAGCGCTGACACCGCTCGAAAATCCGCTGGAGCAGGCCGGCAACCGCGCCGCCTTCGCGCATTACATCAAGGCCCGCTTCGGCGAGCGCTACGAGCGCATCTTCGGGCCGCTGCCGGACCTTTCGGGCGTGCCGGCCAATGCCGGCCCGCTCGGCACCGATGCCGAGAAGGCGGCCTGGAACGCCATGCCCGCCAGTCAAGCCGAGGAGGTCAACCGCGTCTTTGCCAACATCGGCAAGGCGATCGCCGCCTTCGAGCGCTCGATCGCGCCGCCGCAGACACGCTTCGACCGCTTCGCCATCGACCTGGCTGCGGGCGCCGAGCCGAAAGGCGACGCCGCCTTTTCGCCGGAGGAAATCCTCGGCCTGAAGCTGTTCATCGGCAAGGCCAATTGCGTGACCTGCCATAACGGCCCGCGTTTTACCGACGGCAGCTTCCACAACACCGGCGTGCCGCCGGTCGCGGGCCTGCCGCCGGATCGCGGCCGCGTCGACGCGGTGGCGCAGGTCGAGGCCGATCCGTTCAACTGTTTCGGTGCCTTTCGCGACGGCGATGCCAGCGCCTGCCGCGAGTTGCGCTTCATGGCCAAGACCGGGCCGGAACTCGTCCACGCCTACAAGACGCCGTCGTTGCGGGGTGCCGCCACCCGGCCGCCCTACATGCACGCCGGGCAGTTTTCCTCGCTCGACGAGGTGGTGGCGCATTATTCGAAGGCACCGGCAAGCGTCGAGGGCACATCCGAGATCCACCCGCTGCAGCTTTCGGACCGCGAGCGCGCGGCGTTGGTGGCGTTCCTGAAGACACTGGCGGACTGAGGGTGGCGGGACAACAACAGCGCTCTCCTACCGATCCTTCACCGTCTCCATCGCGACAAACGTCGAGGTCTGGGCAACGTGCGGCAGGGCGGAGATGCGCTCGCCAAGCACGCGGCGGTAGGCGGCGATGTCGGTGGTGCGGACCTTCAGCAGATAGTCGAAGCTCGATGCCATCATGTGGCACTGCTCGATCTCCGGCACCGCCTGCACGGCGCGGTTGAAGGCGTCGAGCGCGGCCGAGCGGGTGTCGGACAGTTTCACCTGGACGAAGGCGACATGGCCTTCGCCCATGCGCTCACGGTCGATGATCGCCTGGTAGCCCCTGATGAAGCCGTCCTTCTCCAGCCGTTTGACTCGTGCCTGCACCGGCGTCTTCGACAGGCCGACTTTCGCCGCCAGTTCCGACATGGAAAGCCGGCCATTGCTGCCCAGAGCCGACAGGATGTTCCTGTCGATCCGGTCCAATTGGTCTTCTGTCACTGGATTCCTGGTCGAAATTGGAGGTGATCAGTCCTAATGATAGATCGATCGATCTGTCTTGTCGACTTCTTTGGACCGACTGCAATCCCTACTTATGTTAGCTTGCGCCGTTCGGTCCGGTAACCGCCGGCCCGCTCACTTATGCTCGCTCTACAGGACCGCCATGCCAGCGCTCGACACCATCCGCCAGCAGATCCGTGCCAATTATTTGCCCGACGAAGACCAGGCGGTGAAGCGGCTGGCCGAGGCGGCCGGGCTGTCCGCGCAAGACCGCAAGGCGATTTCGGCGCGTGCCGCCGATCTGGTGCGGGCGGTGCGCGGCTCGTCCGATCCGCGGCTGATGGAGGTGTTCCTGTCCGCCTATGGCCTGTCGACCAAGGAGGGCGTGGCGCTGATGTGCCTGGCCGAGGCGCTGCTGCGGGTGCCAGACACCGAGACGATGGACGACCTTATCGCCGACAAGATCGCGCCGCACGACTGGTCGGCGCATGCGGGCGGCTCGAGCTCGATCTTCATCAATGCGTCGACCTGGGCGCTGATGCTGACCGGCCGCGTGCTCGACGAGGGCGAGGGCGGCATCGAAGGCACGCTGCGCGCCATGGTGCGCCGGCTTGGCGAGCCGGTCATCCGCAAGGCCGTCGCCGCCGCCATGCGCGAAATGGGCGAGCAATTCGTGCTCGGCCGCACCATTGCCGAGGCGGTCAGGCGCGGCCGACCGATGACGCAGAAGGGCCATCTCTATTCTTTCGACATGCTGGGCGAGGCGGCCCGCACCGAGGCCGACGCGCTGCGCTACCTCAAGGCATATGCCGATGCCATCTCTTCGCTCGATGCCGGCGCCAACGGCCCCGACATCCGCCAGAACCACGGCATCTCGGTAAAACTGTCTGCGCTGCATCCGCGTTATGAAGTGACGCAGAAGGAAAAGATGCTGCCCGTCATGGCCGAGCGGCTGTTGTCGCTGGCGCTGGCGGCGCGCCATTCACGCATGGGCCTCAACATCGACGCCGAGGAAGCCGACCGCCTCGATTTGTCGCTCGACGTCATCGAGCGGGTGCTGGCCGAACCGGAGCTTGCCGGCTGGAACGGTTTTGGCGTCGTCGTGCAGGCCTATGGCCCGCGCGCGGCCTTCGTCATCGACTGGCTCTACGAGCTGGCGAGGAAATACGACCGCAGCATCATGGTGCGGCTGGTCAAGGGTGCCTATTGGGACACCGAGATCAAGCGGGCGCAGACGCTCGGGCTCGACGGCTATCCGGTTTTTACCCGCAAGGCCAACACCGACGTCTCCTACCTGGCCTGCGCCAAGAAGCTGTTGGCGATGACCGACCGCATCTATCCGCAATTCGCCACCCACAACGCCCACACCGTCGCCGCGATTCTGTCGATGACGACGGAGCGCGATACGTTCGAGTTCCAGCGGCTGCATGGCATGGGCGAGGCGCTGCATGAGACGGTGCGGCGGGCCGAAGGCACGCGCTGCCGCATCTATGCGCCGGTCGGTGCTCATTCCGACCTGCTCGCCTATCTGGTCCGCCGGCTGCTCGAAAACGGCGCCAATTCCTCCTTTGTCCACCAGCTCACCGACGAGGAAGTCGAGCCCGAGGACATTGCCCGCGACCCGCTCGAAACGGTGGAGAAACAAGGTCCCGCCGCCAATCCAGCGATCGTGCCGCCGTCGGCGATCTTCGGTCCCGGCCGGCGCAACTCCAAGGGCTTCGATATCACCGACACGCTGACGCTGGCTGCGATCGACAAGGCGAGGGCCGAGTTCGCCGGGCCGGAGCGCTGGCACGCCAAGCCGGTCAGCCGCGCGGCCGGCTACGGCAAGCAGCGTCCGGTCGTCAATCCGGCAAAACCTTCGGAAGTGGTCGGCACGGTCAGCGAGGCCGGCGCCAAGCAGGTCGAGACCGCCGTGCGCATCGCCGTCGAGGCACAACCGGCATGGGCAAGACGGCCGGTCGCCGAGCGCGCTGCCATCCTCAACCGGGCGGCCGATCTCTACGAAGCAAACGCCGTCGAGTTCTTTGCACTCGCCGCCCGCGAGGCCGGCAAATCGCTCGCCGACGGCGTCGCCGAAGTGCGCGAGGCGGTCGATTTCCTGCGCTACTATGCGGCTGAGGCCGCCAATGCCGAGGCGGGCACCGAGGCGCGCGGCGCCATCGCCTGCATCTCGCCGTGGAATTTTCCGCTCGCCATCTTCACCGGGCAGATCGCGGCGGCACTCGTCACCGGTAATTCGGTGATCGCCAAGCCGGCCGAACAGACGCCGCTGATCGCTTTCCGCGCTGTCCAGTTGCTGCGCGAGGCCGGCGTGCCGGAGGATGTCATCCAGCTTCTGCCCGGCGACGGCCCCTCGGTCGGCGGCCCGCTGACCGCTGACCCGCGCATTGCCGGCGTCTGCTTCACCGGCTCGACCGAGGTCGCCAAGCTGATCGAAAAGCAGCTCGCCGACACCGCCGCGCCCGACGCCATGCTGATCGCCGAGACCGGCGGCCTGAACGCCATGATTGTCGATTCCACTGCGCTGCCCGAACAGGCGGTGCGCGACATCCTGGCCTCCGCCTTCCAGAGCGCCGGCCAGCGCTGCTCGGCATTGCGCATTCTCTATGTGCAGAAGGACGTCGAGAAGAAGATGCTTGAGATGCTGAAAGGCGCGATGGAAGCGCTCAGCCTCGGCGACCCGTGGCGGATATCGACCGATGTCGGTCCGGTCATCGATGACGAGGCGCAAGCGTCGATCCGTGACTATTGCACCAAAATGGGCCTGCAGGGCCGGCTGATCGCCAAGCTCGAAGCGCCGAAGGACGGCCGCTTCGTTGCGCCGCACGTCTTTCGGGTCAAGGGCATCGAGGAGTTGGAGCGCGAGGTGTTCGGGCCGGTGCTGCATGTCGCCACCTTCGATGCCGACGAGATTGATGCGGTGATCGCGGCGATCAACCGCAAGGGCTATGGCCTGACCTTCGGCCTGCACACCCGCATCGAAGGCCGCGCCCAGCATTTCGTCGATGGCATCCATGCCGGCAACATCTACGTCAACCGCAACCAGATCGGCGCCGTCGTCGGCGCGCAGCCGTTCGGCGGCGAGAGCCTTTCCGGCACCGGGCCGAAGGCCGGCGGGCCACATTATCTCCGGCGCTTCCGCAAGGGACCGGAGGCCGGCACCCATCTTGCCGAAGGCCGCAAGGTGACTGCGACCGAGCTCGCCGACAATCTGCCGGACCCGGCCTTTGGCGGCTGGTCGACGCGGCCGGATCGCGTCGCCATCCTGAGGAAACATCTGCGCGGCAAGGGTGCCGCGGCTATCGGCACTGCCGCCGCCATCGATTTCGGCCAGGTCGACCTGCCCGGGCCGACCGGCGAGGCCAACACGCTGTCGCTGTCGCCGCGCGGGCGCGTGCTGTGTCTGGGTCCCGACGCGGATACGCTGCTTGCGCAGACGATCCAGGCGCTGGCCGCCGGCAATGCCGTGCTCGCCGTCGCACCCGGCGCGCCGGCAGCGCTGTCGGCGCTGACCGGCAAGGGCCTGCCGCTGGCGGCCATCGACGGCCGGCCGGACCCGGTCGAAGCGCGCTCGCTGCGGGTCGATGTCGTGGCCTTTTCCGGCACGCCCGAGGCCGCGCGCATCGTGCGCAAGGTCATCGCCGAGCGCGCCGGCCCGATCGTGCCGCTGATCAGCGAAGTCTATTATCCGGCCGCCTACGCCCACGAGCGCGCCGTCTGCGTCGACACCACGGCGGCGGGCGGCAATGCCAGCCTGCTGGCCGCTGCGTAGGTTTCGCCAGGGTTCGCGCATCGCGGGGCAGGGGTGGCGCCGACTTTGGTATCCGCATGAGGACGATCATTACCTGATAGCGAGCGGCACTTCGAACTGCCAAGCCGAGCGACCGGCTCCTTCCGGAATGGGAGGAAACGGAGAAGCCCGGCGGACTGCGTCGAGTGCGGCTTTGTCCAGCGCGGCAACACCCGAACTGCCCGTCAGCCTGGCTGACCGGACGCTGCCATTCGAGCCGACGGTAAAGGCAACGGTTGCTGTGCCGGTGGCGCGTGTGCGTGTCGAATTGAAGGCCCGCACCAGTTTTGACCTGATCTTGCCGGGATAGTTCGTGACGGCTGCATTGCCGATGCCTGATTTGCCGCCTCTGCTGGCGGTCAGGATCTTGCCGTCCTTCCTCCCGTCGGCCATGCCGCGCGCGACATCCGTTTCGTCACGGCCGCCGGAGCCGGCTTTTTTCTTCTTGGTGTCGGCTTTGGCCGCAGCCTTGCCCGCCTTCTTGCGCAGGGCCGGCTTTTCAGGCTCGTTTGGTTCGGCCTTCCTGGCCGGCTTGTTCTTTGCGGTTGCCTTCTTCGGCTGCCTGGGCTCCGGCCTGTCCGGCTTCGGTTCTTCCGCCGCGCCGACTGTCTCGGTCGTCTGAACTGTTTCCGCCGGCGCCGGGTCGGTTGGTGCCGGCGCACTCGTCTCGGCAGGTTCGGCCGTTTCGACCGCGCTGACTGGCGGCGGCACGGCATTGTCGTCGGCAGGCACCAGCCTGTCGGTTGCAAGAACGTCGGGCGACGGGTCCTGGCGCGCGGGCTGGACAGGTTGCGCAGGCTCGGCCCGGTCGGCAACGGCAGCGATTTCCGTGGCGGCCTCGCTGACCGGCTCGACCACTTCTGTTCCCGATGCTTCGGCCGCGTCAGTGACCGGCTGGAGCGTCTCCTCTGCCGCGGCCGCCTGCGCCTCGACCGTTTCGACCGGCTTGGCGTCCAGCATGGTCACCATCGTCACGTTGGCCACTTCCGGATCGTCTCCGACATCGCCGGCCGCCTGCTGCGGGTCGGCGCCGAGCAGCATTTCGCCTTGCTGGTCGGCACCTTCGATGCTTGGCCGGTCGTCCGGCAGCGTGAGAAAGGCCAGCGCCACGGCTACGTGGAATGCGCAAGAGCAGGCGATCGCCACCGTCCAGTTGCGGCGGCGCCGCGTCTGTCGTGCCTGCCGCAATGGCTCCGCAGGCACCGTCGGCAAGTCGCCGTCGGCATCGGCGATGTAACTGTCTTCCGGCCTGTCGCGCAGCGAAACACGCAGCGCCTCGCGCGGGATGGCGAAGTCCGGATCGTCCGGCTCCGGCGGCAGGAAACCGGCTAGTGGCCACGCCACGGCGTTTCGTGCGAATGCGGGTTCCGGTCCCAAAATTCAGACCCCGAAGGCGATGCCGGTCCTGGTCTGCGTCTTCAGCCCGCGCATGCAGGCATTCGGCTCGGCGCCGGCGCATTCCGTGGCGCTGTTGATCAACACGCGGCTGACCTTGCCGCAATCCGTGCCGGCAAGATCGAAACGCGTCACCTTGGTCTTGCCTGCCGGCAGCTCCTTGAAGTCGAGCACGGTCAGCCGCTCGACGACGCCGGCCTCGTTGAACAATGCGATCTCGAATGCCGCCTTGGAAAGGTCGGCGCCGAGATTGTTGGTGACCACGAAGGTCAGGCGGCAGCCCTTGTCGGAGGGCTGCGCGCCGTTGAGCTCGAGGATCAGCGCCGGTGCTTGCTGTTGTGTCCACGCTGGAGCCGCCGCAAGCAATATTGCCAGCACCGCGGCGAACAGACGAAGGGATGCCGTCATACCTTTCATTGTCTCAGCCTCCAAACCTCATGGTCGCCGCCAGCTTCAGGGTGACGCCTGGCTCGTAGACAACACTGGTGGTCGATGCGTTCAGCGGGTTGGCGTATTTGACGTCGAACAGATTGTCGGCGCGGAAATCGACCTTGAAATTGTCGGTTGCCTGGTAGCTGGCGAAGGCATTGACCAGCGTGTAGTCCTTGGCGACGGCGTTGCCTTGCGGCTTGCCGTTGTATTGCACCTCGCCGCCGACGGTCAGCCTGTCCTCGAGGAAGCGAAAGCCGAGTTGCCCGGTGACCTGGGAGGAAGGGACGGTGACAAGGTCCGCCCGTTCGCCTTCATAGGAAATCGTATGGCCGTCGGTGAACGACGCCGAAAGCCCGGCAAAGCCCCAGGCGGCATCATAGACGCCCTCCATCTCGAAACCGTGGATATTGGCCTTGGCGAAGTTCTGATACTGGAAGCAGATCGGGATGCCCGGGCCGAACGGGCAGCCGCTGGTCGGGTCGAACGGCGAGAGCGTCACGCCGTCTATGTAATCGTCGACGTTGTTGTTGAAATAGGCCGCCTTCAGCCGCAGCGCGTCATCAGCCTCAATGACGCCGTTGGTGCTGTAATTGACGCCAAACTCCACGGTCTTGCCGGTTTCGGGCTTGAGATTGGGATTGGGGAGGAACGGGAAGCTGACGCCGGCTGGATGGTTGCCGCTGATCAGGGTCTCCGACAGCGACGGAGAACGATAGCCTTCAGCGTAGGTGCCGTAGAATTGCAGCCCGGAAAGGCTGGCGCTCTCGAAGGGCGAAATGCCCACTGTGATGCGTGGCGACAGCCGGTCGCCAGAGGTTTCGCCGACATCGCTGTCAAGCTTGTAGCTGTCGTAGCGCAGCCCGGCGATGATCTCGAGCCGGTCCCAGGTGAGCTTGTCCTGAACGTAAGCGCCGGAGACGTTCCTGTTGCCCGAGGGCGTATAGAAGCTGTCGCCGCCCGCCGTGCCGCCTGTCTCGACATCGTCGCCAACCCAGTCACCGCCATAGGTCAGCTCATGCGCAATGCCGACGGTCTCGAATCTCGACGTGTTCCAAATGTCGATGCCGGAGGTGCCGATGTCGAACGTCGATTTCGAACCCGCCGGCAAAACCACGGGCAGACCGGTGACCGGATCAAACCGGTTTTGCGCCACAAGGGTCGTCAGATCGAGCTTGGTCTTGTTGTAGGATGCGTTGATGTGGAGGTCGAGCCAGCTCTTGTCTTCGTCGGTGATGTTGTAGCGGGCCGTGAACGTATTCGCCTTCAGGTCGGCGTCGTTCACCGGCACGCTTCCGCTGGTCTCGGTCCATCCGTCGTTCGAGCCGATCCAGCCCAGCTTCAGCTCGCTGTTTTCGCTGGGGCGGATGGTCGTCTTGAGGAGGCCGCTCAAGACGTCGAAGCCAGTGCCCGCCACAGTGTCGCCGCCGCCATGCTTGTAGTCGTCATAGTCGCGGTAGACGATATTGCCGAGCACGTCCCAGTTCTCGTTGATCCGATAGGCGCCGGTGGCGCTGGTGGTCCAGCCTTCGCCGTTGGTTTGGTAGCGCCCGGTCGCGGATGCCGCCCAGGTCTCGTCGGGCTTGAGGAAATCCTGCGCATCCTTGGTGTCGAAAAATACGACGCCGCCGATCGCCCCGGAGCCATAGGTGTTGGCGACCGGACCGCGGATCACATCGACGGATTTGATCAATTCGGGATCGATGTAGAAGGTCGATTGCGTGCCATGATCCGAGCGCTGGAAATTCTGGCGGGCGCCGTCGACGATGACGGAGACGCGGCCGAAGTCCTGCAGGCCGCGGATGTTGATGCTGGAACTGACACGCCTTGTGTCGGCCTGGACGGCGACACCCGGCACACCGAACAGCATTTCGTTGGGCGTCGTCGCCATGCGGCGCTCGAGCTGTTCCTCGTCGACATGGCTGGCTGAAGCAAGCGACTCGATCGCCGTCTCGCCGGTACGGCTGAGGATCAGGATCTTGTCGAGCAGTGTGGTACCCGCCGGGGCCGGCTTTACCTTTTCGGGCTGTTGAGACGGGTCAGTCTGCTGCTGGTCGGCTGCCGCTTGGGCGGCCTGCTGGGCGCCGGCCGGTGTGGCGAGCAGCGGGATCGCCGCCGCGCCGGCCAGCAACGCGGCCATTTTGCTTGTCATAGAACAATGTGTCAGGCCGCTGCCCGCCAGCCGTCCCCAATTCGCCAACCCCATGCTGCAACTCCAAGAATCCATGTTCGATGCTGGCTGGCTTGGGGCTCGCTGGCATTTTTCATCGCGTCCGGCGTCTCAAATGTTGACTCATTTACTCCGGTATTGCACAGCTAGATAACATGATCATTCGAGTCAAGAATTGAATCGGCATTTCACGCAGGCCCCGAGCCAGATGCCAGGCACAGGAAAGGGATCGAACCCATGAACACGCACAATCCCAGCGACTTTCGCTATCGCGTCCGCCGTTCCGACGAAAATTCCGTCCGTTTCGACCGGGTCCAATCGGCCGTGAGAACGCTGTCCAGCAACACGCTGTTCCAGGGCGAGCACGAGATCGGCATCGAGCATCATGGTGCGCTGTACCGGCTGAAGATCACCCGGCAGGGCAAGCTCATCCTCAACAAGTAGGTGGCAGAAATGGACCAGCGCGTAAAACCCGCCCCGCACGAGATCCGGCGGGCACGGGCAGACAATCCGAAAATGCGCGAGCGCGACCTCGCCGCCCAGCTCGGTATTTCGGAGGCCGAACTGGTCGCCGCGCATTGCGGCGACGGCGTCGTGCGCGTCGAGCCGCGTGTCAACGACCTTTTGACTGGCCTCGAAGCTGTCGGTGAGGTGATGGCGCTGACCCGCAACGAAAGCGCGGTGCACGAGAAGATCGGCGTCTACGACAAGGTCGTCACCGGCAATCACAATGCCATGGTGCTCGGTGACAATATCGACCTGCGCATTTTCCCAAAAGTCTGGGCACACGGCTTTGCCGTGGAAAAGCGCGACGGCGCCGACATCCGCCGCAGCCTGCAGTTCTTCGACACCGCAGGCGAGGCGGTACACAAGGTGCATCTCAGGCCAGCCTCCAACCTCTACGCCTATCAGAAACTGGTGGCCGGGCTGGAATCGCCGAACCAGGAGCCGACGGTGGCGATTTCAGCGGGCACGGCTGACGAGACCGAGACTGCGGACAATTCGGCGAGCATCGACGATCTGCGCGACCGCTGGAGCCGGCTGACCGACGTGCACCAGTTCTTCGGCATGCTGAAGACACTGAAGATCAGCCGCCGACAGGCGGTGCGCATGGTCGGCCAGGACTACGCCTGGCTGGTCGACAAGGATGCAGTGAACGCCATGTTCAACCACGCCGCTGCCGGCGCCATGCCGATCATGTGCTTTGTCGGCAATCGCGGCTGCATCCAGATCCATTCCGGCCCCGTCGCCTCGATCAAGCCGATGGGACCATGGCTCAACGTGCTCGACGAGACCTTCCATCTGCACCTGCGGACCGACCACATCGATGAGGTCTGGGCCGTGCGCAAGCCGACCAGGGACGGCCATGTCACGTCGCTCGAAGTCTATGGCGCCGACGGCAAGATGATCATCCAGTTCTTCGGTAAGCGGCATGAAGGCGAAAGCGAGCGCGACGACTGGCGCTTTCTGGCCGAAAACCTGCCGCGTATCCCAAGCCCGACCGCAGCCTGAGGAAAACGACGATGGTTCTTGTCTCCAGGCTGGCATCGGTCTCCAGGTCGGCGCTTGGTCCTGCGGCCGCCGTTTTCCTGGCCTTCGCCGCGCTGATAACGGCTCAAACCGCTGAGGGCATCGCGACTTTCGCCGATCGCTCGAGGATCGTGGCTATTGGTGGCTCGATCACCGAGATCGTCTACGCGCTCGGTGAACAGGATCGTCTTGTCGCACGCGATTCGACCAGCCGCTATCCGCAAGCGGCGGTGGAACTGCCGGATGTCGGCTACATGCGCCAGCTGTCGCCGGAGGGTGTGCTGTCGGTCAAGCCGTCGGGCATATTGGCCCTGGGCGGCAGCGGACCGAAGGAAGCCGTCGACGTCTTGAAGAAATCAAGCATCCCGTTCATCGAGGTGACCGAGCGCTATGATAATCAAGGCATTCTCGAAAAGATCCACATCGTCGGCAAGGCGCTTGGCACCGAGGCCAAGGCCGATGCGCTGGCGGCCCAGATAGACGCCAAGCTGAAGGCAGCCGAAAAGCAGACCGCCTCGATCAAGGATCGCAAGCGCGTCCTGTTCGTGCTGTCGATGCAGGGCGGCAAGCTGCTTGCCGCCGGCAGCGACACCGCCGCCGACGGCATCATCAAGCTTTCGGGCGGCATCAACGCCATCGACGGCTTTGCCGGCTACAAGCAATTGTCGGACGAGGCAGTCATCACCGCCAGGCCCGACGTGATCCTGATGATGAACAATGCCGGACCGGGCACCGCGGATGACGAATTGTTTTCGAACCCTGCCGTGGCTTCGACGCCGGCGGGTGCCGCCCGCAGGCTGATCCGCATGGACGGCGGCTACCTGCTCGGCTTCGGCCCGCGCACGGCCGACGCCATCCACGACCTCGCCGTCTCGCTCTATGGCGGCCAGGTCACGGATTGAGCGCGATGGCCGATCATTCGATCGCCGGTGCGGCGGGCATTATGGCGACGGCAGCCGAGGGTGATCGTTCGCGGCGCGCCCGCCTCGTCATCGTGCTGCTCTGCGTCGGGCTGGCTATCGCCGTGCTGTTGTCGCTGACCTCCGGCGCATCCGATGCCTCGGCCATCGGCGTCATGCATGATTGGCTGTTCGGCGCGTTGCCCGGCGACGCGGCATTGAGCGCCCGCGACCGCCTGATCATCCATGACATCCGTCTGCCGCGCGTTGTTCTGGGCGTGCTGATCGGCGCATCGCTTGCAGTCTCCGGTGCCGTCATGCAGGGGTTGTTCCGCAATCCGCTGGCCGACCCCGGCCTGATCGGCGTTTCGGCCGGATCGAGCCTCGGTGCGGTCGCCGTCATCGTGCTTGGCTCGACCATGCTGGCGCCGCTGACTTCGGCGCTCGGCACGATGGCTTTGCCGCTGGCTGCGTTCTGCGGCGGGCTGGCTACGACATTGCTGCTCTATCGGGTCGCGACACGGCAAGGCCAGACCTCCGTCGCCACCATGCTGCTCGCCGGCATCGCGCTGGCCGCGCTTGCCATGGCGCTGACCGGCATCCTGATCTTCATGGCCGACGACCGGCAATTGCGCGACCTGACCTTCTGGCAGCTCGGCTCGCTGGGCGGCGCAACGTGGCAGAAGATCGGCTCGGTCGGGCCGGTCATCGTGCTGGCGCTGGCGGCAATGCCGTTCCTGGCGCGCGGCCTCAACGCGCTGGCGCTCGGCGAGGCCACGGCCGGCCATCTCGGCATTCCGGTGCAGCGGCTGAAATACTCCGCGATTGTCGGCGTCTCGGCAGCGGTCGGCGCGTCGGTCGCCGTCAGCGGCGGCATCGGCTTCGTCGGCATCGTCGTGCCGCATTTGCTGCGCCTGCTGATCGGCCCCGACAACCGCTATTTGCTGCCGGCATCGGCACTGCTTGGTGCCGCGCTGCTGCTGTTGGCCGACGCCGTCGCCCGCACCATCGTTGCCCCGGCCGAATTGCCGATCGGCATCGTCACCGCGGTCGCCGGTGCGCCGTTCTTCCTGTGGATCCTGCTGCGCAAGCGCGGCGTCATCGACTTGTGAGACTTTGCCTATGATCGAAGCGCGCGATGTCTCGGTGGCGATTGGCGGCAAGCGCATTGTCGCCAATGTCGATTTCGAGGCGCGGCCCGGCGAAATCGCGGCCATCGTCGGCCCCAACGGTTCGGGCAAGACGACCTTCCTCAGAGCACTGTCCGGCGATCTTGGCTATTCGGGAGAGGTCACCGTCAACGGCCGCAATCTATCGGCGATGAAGCCGGTCGATGCGGCGACGGTCCGTGCGGTGCTGCCGCAGGCGACGACGCTGTCGTTTCCGTTCACCGTGCGTGAGATCGTCAGGCTAGGCCTGGTCGGCGGGCGCTCCGGCGCGTTGCCCGGCGAGGACCAGCGCCTGCCCGAACGGGCGCTGGCTCGCGTCGACCTCGACGGTTTTGCCGGCCGCTTCTACCAGGAGCTGTCCGGCGGCGAGCAGCAGCGCGTGCAGCTTGCCCGCGTACTCTGCCAGGTCTGGGCGCCGGTGCTCGATGGCAAGCCGCGCTATTTGTTCCTCGATGAGCCGGTGTCCAGCCTCGATATCAAGCACCAGCTGATCATCATGGACATCGCGCGCGATTTCGCCAGACGGGGAGGCGGCGTGGTCGCCATCCTGCACGACCTCAATTTGACGGCGATGTATGCCGACCGGATTTTCGTCATGCATCGCGGCAGGCTCGCCGCGACAGGTTCGCCGCAACAGGTGCTCAGCGACGAGCTGATCGAAAAGGTCTTCGATTGCCGGCTGAAGGTCGGCGTGTTGCCGGCCGCAAACATGCCGTTCGTATTGCCGCAGTCGGTCTGTTGATATCCAGGTGATGCCGGCCTGCAAATGGCGGTTTCCTGCGCTTCCGGCCTTCGCCGGCCGAAGCATTCATGAGAGGTGCGGCAGTTAACGCTATGGCCGGCGCAGGCCGGTACTCACGTACCCAAACGTACGCTCCGTTCCGGTTCTCGGAACCCGCCATTTTGGTCGCTTCGCGCCCGTCTTCGACTCCGGCTCGGCCTGACCTGACTCTCAACAGACCTCACCAACTGAGATGCGACCAGAATCAGGCGGCCGGCGCCCTTTGCACCAGCATGTCGATGCCGAGCAGGTGGCGCACATTCGGGCGCGCCGCCACTAGGTCAGCGATCGTGTAGCGCGACAGCACGGCGAAGAAGGCGTTGAGCGCTTCGCGCAATGCCGAATTCAGCGCGCAGCTGTCAACCAGCGGACATTCGGCGGCGTCGTTCTCGAAGCACTCGGCCATGGCAAAGCTTTCCTCCGTTACCCGCACGACATCGAACAGGCTGATTGATTCGGCCGCGCGGCCGAGCCTGACGCCGCCATTCCTGCCGCGCACCGTTTCGATCAGGCCGTTTTCGACCAGCGGCTGCAGGATCTTGAACAGGAAAAGTTCCGATACCGAATAGGCGGCGGCGATCTCGGGGATGCGGCTCAACCGCTCTGTGTTGGCGGCGCAATACATCAGAATGCGCATGGCGTAGTTGGTCTGACGGGTAAGCCGCATTGTGTCCTCACATAACAGTGGTTGGCGTCAATATGGCCTATAGTTTGGAACAATTCCAGACTGGCGCTGCATAATAGATGAATTCCGGCGTCAAGTTTGCGTGCACGATTGCGCGCACCGGAACCAGCGGCGCGCTTTCTAGGGCAGGCGGCACTAGATAAGTTCGCATACACGATCAGGAGCGGCCCATCATGTCACGACCAGCCCCGGCATTTGCATCCGTCGCGTCCGTCCGGTTCGACGCCGATGCCGACGCCAAGCTTTCGGCGCTCAGGCGCACCAAGTTCGTCGCCGCCGCAGCACTCGCGTTTTGCGTGCTGATCTTCGCGGTGGCGAAATCGCTCGAGAGCCGGCATGCATGGCTGGGCTTCGTCGCCGCTTTCGCCGAGGCGGCGACGATCGGCGGGCTGGCCGACTGGTATGCGGTGGTGGCGCTGTTTCGGCGGCCGCTTGGCCTGCCGATCCCGCATACGGCCATCATCCCGGAAAACCAGAATCGCATCGCCGACAATCTCGGCCGCTTCATCGAGGTGAATTTCCTGGCGCCGGAACCGGTGCGCGAAAAGCTCGCCGAGGTCGACTTTTCCGCGCTGGTCGCGGACTGGCTGGCCGACCCGAACCGCGCCGCCGATTTGTCGCGCTTCGTCGGCCGGCTGGTGCCGCAGACGCTGGCGGCGGTCGAGCAATCCGGACTGCGCGGCTTCGTCACCAGCCGTATGCTGGAGCAGATCGAAAAGGTGCCGCTGGCGCCGCTCGCCGCCGAGCTGCTGTCGGCGCTGACTGATGATCGTCGCCACCAGAAATTATTCGACGAGTTCACCAAGGTGGTCGGCCGCTTCCTGAGCGACGAGCAGGCGCTGGCGACGATGCGCGAGAAGATCCGCGAGGAACTGCCGTCGCTGTTCAACCTGTTTCGCGCCGACGCCTATCTGTTGAAGAAGATCGTTGCGTCGGCCGGCTCGCTGCTCGATGAGGTGCGCGCCGATCCGCACCACCCGATGCGAGCCGAATTCGACCTTTTCGTCGAAACCTTCGTCGAGCGGTTGAGGACATCCAAACAATATGCCAGGCGCGCCGAAAAGCTGAAGCGCGATTTCCTTGCCCGGCCGGAGCTCAGTGCGCTGGCCGGCGATATGTGGGACAGCCTGCGGCTGTTCATCGAACAGGACGCCAAGGCGCCCAATTCGATGATCCGCGACCATCTCGCCACCATGTTCGTCGAGGTCGGCCGCCATCTTGCCGACGACGCGCAGATCAGGGCCGACATGAACCAGGGCTTCATCGTGGCGCTGGCCTCCTTCGTCGAAAGCCAGAAGAGCGGCGTGTCGAAGTTCATCGCCGACCAGGTCAAGCGCTGGGACCTCGCGCAACTGACAAGGCTTATCGAAATGAACATCGGCAAGGACCTGCAATATATCCGCTTCAACGGCATGATCATCGGTGGCCTTGCCGGCCTCGTGCTCTACACTGCCGAACGGCTGTTTCTTGTCGGCTGACTCGTCCGAATGGACCGCTGAGCTTCGCTGCACTATCTTCCGTGCAGTGGCGGCGTTGGCGGCAACAGGGGGAGAGAACCAGCATGGCAAAACGACCGGAGTCCGAGTCCTTCATCGACATATTCGGCAAGTTCGGCCGCGACCTGAAGCTGCCGAATGTCGATGTCGAGGCGATCCTCGCCCACCACGCCAGGAACTTGGAAGCGCTGGAGAAGTCGGCACGGGCGAGTGCCGCCGGAGCGTCGGCGCTGTTGTCAAGGCAACGCGAGATGCTGCAGGACACACTGCGCGAAATCACCGACATGGCACAAAGCTACAGAGCGCCCGGCAATCCGCAGGAAATGATGCAGAAGCAGGCGGCGTTCGCCAGGAAATCCTTCGAGACCGCGCTGAAGAATGCCGGCGAGATGACCGAACTGGCGAGGGCGTCCGGCACCGAATCGATCGAAATCCTGCGCAGCCGCATCAAGGAGGCGATGGAGGAGATCCGCGCCGGCCACGACAAGAGGTAAGCTGTTCCCCGGCAGCACGCTTGCCGGCGGCGAAGACCGGCGGTTCGCGGCCGAAGATTATGGGCTGGAATCGCACTGGCGAATTGACAGGGGCGGCCCGTCGTGGTCCGGAACAGGCAAGCGATCGGGAAAGCAGGAATGACGCAGATACGGCCGAGGACGCCGCCGACCTTCGAGCAACTCAGGGCGATGGCCGGGCAGGAGTTGGGCGTTTCGGACTGGACGCTGGTCGATCAGCACCGCATCGACCAGTTTGCCGAATGCACGGGCGATCATCAATGGATCCATGTCGATCCCGAGCGGGCGAAGCGGCAAAGCCCGTTCCGCACCACGATCGCGCATGGCTATCTGACTCTGTCCATCATCGGCGCGCTGGCGCTCGAGATGGGGATCGTACCCGAAAACACGCAGGCCGCGTTCAACTACGGTTTCGACAAAGTGCGCTTCGTGGCGCCGGTCAGGGTCGGCTCGCGAATCAGGCTGCGCACCACGCTGTTGTCGATGGAAGACAAAGGTCCGGGGCAATATCTGATGAAGGCCGCCAATACGGTCGAGATCGAAGGCGAGCAGAGGCCGGCGCTGACCGCCGAGACGCTCGTCATGCTTTATGCACGCCGCAAGCGGGCAGGGGCCTGAGAGTTCAGCCTCAGTTTTGCGGCAGCGCAATCAACGCGACATCGCCTGTTCAAGCGCCCTGAAAACCCGGTCGTCTCCCGATTGGGCGACGTTGAAGCGCATGTAACGGCTGGCCGACCGGGACAGGCTGAACGCATTGCCGGGCGCGAGCACGACGTTGGCCGACAGGGCATGGCGGGCGACATCCGCGGCATCTATCCCCTCCGGCAGCCTGCACCACAGAAACATGCCGGCCGGCTGATCTATCCATGGCACGATGCCGATCGCCCTCAGGCGGGTGCTGGTTTCCTCCATTGCGCGCGAAAGCCGCGCGCGCAGCAGGTCCACGTGCTTGCGATAGAGGCCATCCTTCAGCAGCGTCAGTACCAGTTCGGATGCAAGCCGACCGCTGCCGAACGACGTGGCGATCTTGAGATCGGTCAATCCTTCCATCCAGTCGCGAGGAGCGGCGATGAAGCCGCAGCGCACCGATGCCGACAGCGTCTTGGAAAAGCTTCCGATGTGGATGACCCGGCTGAGGCCGTCGAAGGCAGCCAGCCGGGGCGCGGGCGTGTGTTCGAAATCGGCGAAGATATCGTCCTCGATGATGGTCAGCCCTGACTGGTCGGCGAGCTTCAGCACCCGATGGGCAACGACCGGGGACAATATGGCGCCGGTCGGATTGTGGAGCGCCGAATTGGTGATGTAGAGGCGCGGCCGATGCTCGTTCAGTGCCTGCGCGAACAGCTCGATGTCCGGACCCGAGCGCGTGTAGGGGACGCTGATCACCTTGGCCCGATGGGCGCGCAACAGGGCATGGAAGTTGAAGTAGCAGGGATCGTCGACCAACACCGTGTCACCCGGTTCGAGCAGGAACCGGCACAGCAGGTCGATCGCCTGAGTGCCCGATTCCGCCAGCATGATCTGGTCCGGGGAGGCTTCGATACCGTGCTCGGCCATGCGCCGCGCCAGCAGATGGCGTAGCGCCGGCAAGCCGAGCGGCGTGCCGTAATCGGTCAGCGCTGCGTCGTCGGCGCGGGCCATCGTCCGCAGCGCGCGACGCAATCCGGCCTCGGGCATCCATGACGCCGGCAACCAGCCGCAACCCGGTTTCAGGACGCCGTCGCCGGCTTCCAGCGATTGGCGCGAGACCCAGAGCGGGTCGACAGCACGGTCAAGCCTGGGGCCGATCTCGGCCAGCGACAGCGGAGCCAGCGGTCCGGCGGCATAGAAGCCCGAGCCCGGCCGCGAGCGGATCATGCCTTCCGCCGCAAGACGCTCATAGGCTTCGACCACGGTGGATTTGGAAACCTGCATGGCCTTGGCGAACGCCCGGATCGAAGGCAGCCGCATTCCCGGTGTGAGGCTGCGCGCGGCGATCCTGTGCCTGATCGTCGCCATGACGCTTTCGACAAGCGTCCGGCTGCCCTCATCTGTTGTCGTCTGCTCATCCATCCGTACTGCTCGCCCTACCATAACGGTTTTGTCAAACTGTACCTGATTGTCTCTGGCGGAGCCATACGCCCGGCCCGATAGAGGGCGAAATCAGCGGGGCATCAATGAACAAGGCGGCGAGTCGTTGGGCGGCGAGTAGTTGGGCGGCGAGTGGCTGGGTTAACGGGTTCATAGGCGTGCTGATCTTCAGCGGTTCGCTTCCGGCGACGCGCGTGGCGGTGATGGATTTCGATCCGGTGTTCGTAACGGTCGCCCGTGCGGCTTCGGCGGGCATCCTCGGCCTGGCGCTGCTGCTCATTTTTCGTCAGAAGCGTCCGGAGCGGCGAGATCTGTTCCCGCTGGCGATCGTGGCGCTTGGCGTCGTGGTCGGCTTTCCCCTGCTGACGGCGCTGGCGCTCAAGCACATCACGTCGGCTCACTCCATCATCTTCGTCGGCCTGTTGCCGTTGGCGACCGCGATCTTCGGTGTGGTTCGAGGCGGTGATCGCCCGAGGCCGGCGTTCTGGCTGTTCTCGTGCCTCGGCAGCGCCCTTGTCGCCGGTTTCGCAGTCACCCAAGGCCTGTCGGTCTCGCCGCTCGGCGACATCTTGATGCTGGCCGCCATCATCGTGTGTGGATTGGGCTATGCCGAAGGAGCGGCGCTGTCGCGCAAACTCGGCGGTTGGCAGGTGATTTCGTGGGCGCTGGTGCTGTCGCTGCCCCTCATGCTGGCGCTGACGTTCATCACTTTGCCGCCGTCGCTCGAAAGTGCCGGCAGGGGCGCCTGGATCGGTTTGGCCTATGTTTCGCTGTTCAGCATGCTGATCGGTTTCGTGTTCTGGTATCGCGGCCTGGCGCAAGGCGGCATCGCCGCCGTCGGGCAGTTGCAACTGCTGCAGCCCTTCTTCGGCCTCGGGCTGGCGGCAGCGCTGCTGCATGAGCAGGTCAGTCCCGCCATGATCGCCGTCACCGCCGCCGTCGTACTTTGCGTCGTCGGTGCCAAGAGATATGCGAGATAGGTGCGCCAGCTGCCGGAGTTGCATGCGAACGGGGTGGAAACCCTCAAGGATGCTTGGCAACGATATCAGTTCGCCCGGCCGTGGCGCGGGCTGAAAATACCGCAAGGATCAGCGCCATCAGCACCAGGCCCGTCGCCAGCTGGAAAGTGACCTGCATCCCTCGTGCCGCTGCCGCAGGTGCCAACACTGCCAAGCCAGTGCCTTCCCCAGCCGATGCGAAGGCGAACACCGCGCCCATCACCGACGCACCGGTGATCAGGCCGAGATTGCGCGACAGATTGAGCAGGCCGGAGACGACGCCACGCTGGTCGGATGCGACGCCCGTCATCACGGCCGAATTGTTGGAGGTCTGAAACAGGCTGTAGCCGGTGCAGACGATGATGATTGGTACGACATAGCCGGCAATACCGAATTCCGCCCGCGACAGACCAAAGGTGCCAATAGCGAGATCGAACAGGCCGACGATCATCATCCGGCTCGCCCCGAAACGATCGACCAGGCGTCCGGCCGGCAGCGCCGCCAATGCGGTAACCAGAGGGCCGGTCGACAGAACCAGCCCGACCATGGCCGCGTCTAGCCCAAGCGCGCGCGACAGATAGAATGGTGCGACCACCAGCGTCGCCATCATCACCGTGGCGACGATCAGGTTCATGGCGAGGCTTGCGTTCAACGCGTGGTCGCGGAACCTCGCAGGCTGGATCAAAGGGTTCTGGACCCTTGTCTGCGCAATGACAAACAGCAGGCCAGCCACGGTGGCGGCAATCAGCAAGCCGACATTGAGAGAACCAAAACTGCCACGCCCAAGGGTCATGGCAAGCGCATAGGCGGCTAGCGTCAGCGCGAGCAAAGCCGTGCCGATCCCGTCGAAACCGCGCCGACCTGGCGTCTTTTTTCCGGCCGGCAGGAAGCGCCAGGCAAGCGCAAAGGCCAGCACCCCCAACGGCAGATTGATGAGGAAGATCGCGCGCCAGCCGAGGCCGGCAATCAACAGTCCGCCAAGCGAGGGGCCAAGCGTGGTGCCGATCGCCGACATGGCGCCGAGCAGGCCCATGGCGCTGCCGGTTTTATCCCGGGGAACCGCGTCGGCAACAAAGGCCAGCGTCAGAGCCATCATGACGGCCGCGCCGAGCCCCTGTGCCGCCCGTGCGGCGATCAGCAGCCAGAGCGTCGGCGCGAGCCCGCAAAGCACCGATGCGAAGGTGAACAGGGCAATGCCGCCGAGCAACAGCGGTCGGCGGCCGAATATGTCGGCGAGCCGCCCGACGCTGACGATCAAGGTGGTGATGGCGAGCAGATAGGCCAGGACGACCCATTGCACGAGCTGGAACGATGCGTCGAACGCCTGCATCAGCGATGGCAGCCCGACGCTGGCGATGCTGGTGGCGAGCGACGACAGCAGCGTTGAAAGCGACAGGCTTGCCAATGCCCATCGGATCGAGCGTGCGCTCACCGGGGCAACTTCGTCCCAGGTCTTTTCAGCGGTCGATGCCAAGGTGAACTCCTTTGCCGGCAGCCCCCAATCGGAGCTGTCGGACGCTATTCCCTCGCATGATGTGGCGGAAGGCGCAGTATTTGCATCTTATTCGTGCATGAAACGCCACATCGCGGCCGAGCTGTGCTACGGTCCTTCCATGTCGTCACCCGATCTCAATCTGCTTGTCGCCCTCGATGTGCTGCTGAGCGAGGGCAGTGTGGCGCGCGCGGCCGGGCGGCTGCGCCTCAGTCCCTCGGCGATGAGCCGGACGTTGGCGCGGTTGCGCCAGGCGACAGGCGACCCATTGTTGGTCCGGGCCGGCCGTGGCCTGGTTGCGACGCCGCGCGCGCTCGAGTTGCAGCAACAGGTAGGCCGCGTCGTTCAGGATGCGGAAGCGCTGCTGCGCCCGGCCAAGCTCCTCGACCTCCCTGCTCTCGACAAGGTCTTCACACTGCGCGCCAACGAAAGTTTCGTCGAGGAGTTCGCCCCGCGTCTTCTGACCCGTGTCGAAGCGGATGCACCTGGCGTGCGGCTGCGTTTTGCGCCGAAATCCGACAAGAACGACATGTCGTTGCGTGACGCGGCGGTTGACCTCGAAATCGGGGTTGCCAGTGAAACGAACCCTGAAATGCGCATTCAGGCGCTGTTTCGCGACCGCTTCATCGGTGCGGTGCGAACGGGTCACAGCCTGGGCGAGGGCCCAATGACGCCGGAACGCTATGCGGCCGGCCGCCACATCAGCGTTTCGCGGCGTGGCCGCGAAAAGGGCCCGATCGACGAGGCCTTGAAACTGCTCGGTCTCCAGCGGACGATCGTGTGCATGGTTTCCAGCTTCTCGGCCACGCTCGCCATGGCGCGCGCCTCCGATCTGATCGCCAGCGTCCCCGAACGGCACACGCTGGGCGCGCGCACGGGCATGTACAGCTTCCCGTTGCCGGTCGATATCGAGGAGGTCACCATTTCGATGCTGTGGCATCCGCGACTCGATGCCGATCCAGCACAACGCTGGCTGCGAGCCTGCGTGCGGGAGGTCTGCGCGTCGTTTCGCTGATCCAGGCTCAGGGCGTGATCTAGAATCTGGTCACCACGCCGATGCCTATGCCTTCGAAGCCGCCCATCGCCATCAATGCGGCCGGCGCCTCTTCGAGGCTGATCTTCTTGCCGACCAGCAGTTCGGGTTTCAGCTTGCCGGTACGGATCATCTCCATCATCGCCTGGTAGCGAAACGCCTGCATGCCGTGGCTGCCGCGGATTTCGAGCTCGAATGCGATCACCTTGTCCATCGGTATCTGCGGCCTGGCATGGTCGCCGAGCATCAGGCCGACCTGCACGTGGCGGCCGCGACGGCGCAGGTTCGCGATCGAGTTGAAAGAGGTTGTGGGGTGGCCGAGCGCGTCCATCGACATATGCGCGCCGCCATTGGTGATCTGCTTGACCGCCTTGACCACGTTCGGCGTCTTTGCCGCGTTGATCGTCGCCACCGCGCCGATCTTTTTGGCAAAGTCCAGCTTCTCGTCCGTGAGGTCGATGGCGACGACATTGGCGCCCATGGCGCTGGCGATCATGATCGCCGACAGGCCGACGCCGCCGCAGCCATGCACGGCAACCCATTCGCCGGGCGTCACCCGGCCCTGATCGACGATGGCGCGGAACGAGGTGACGAAGCGGCAGCCGAGGCTAGCGGCGGTGGCGAATTCCATCTCGTCGGGCAAGCGTACGAGATTGGTGTCGGCATGGTCGATGGCGACATATTCGGCGAACGAACCCCAGGCGCTGAAGCCGGGCTGGAACTGATGTTCGCAGACCTGGTGGTTGCCCGACGTGCATTCGAAGCAGCGGCCGCAGCCGACGGCAAACGGCACAGTGACGCGCTCGCCGCCCTTCCAGCGGGTCACCTGGTTGCCCACCGCGGCCACGACGCCGGCAAGCTCGTGGCCAGGCACATGCGGCAGGCGGATACCGTCGTCGTGCCCCATCCAGCCATGCCAGTCGCTGCGGCAGAGGCCGGTGGCCTCAACCTTGATGACGACGCCTTCCGGCGCCGGCGTCGGATCCGGCACGGTCTGGATCGTCGGCGCCTCGCCGAATTTTTCGAAGACGACGGCTTTCATCGGCTGTTCCTCATGACTTCTGCGATTTGCGGTCTATTCGGCATCGATCTGGTTCTCAGGCGCGGCCTTCTGGAACGCCGGCAGCGCCGTGCAGGCGGCATTGATGCGCGAGATTGTCGGGTAGGGCGTCATGTCGACGCCGAAGCGGGCATTGCTGGTGACCTGTGCGACCAGGCAGATGTCGGCCAGCCCCGGCGTGTCGCCATGGCAGAATGTCTTGGTCTCGGGCGAGGAAGCCAGAATCTTTTCAAGCGGCTGGAAGCCTTCGTTGACCCAGTGCCGGAACCAGTTGACGACATCCTGGTCGCCGGCGCCGAACAGTGTGCGCAGCGAGGTCAGCACGCGCAGATTGTTCACCGGATGGATGTCGCAGGCGATCATCTGCGCCAGCATCCTGACGCGGGCGCGGCCAGGCGCATCCGTGGGCAGCAGCGGTGGCTCAGGCGTGGTCTCGTCGAGATATTCGATGATCGCCAGCGATTGCGTCAGTAGCCTGCCGTCGTCCAGGACCAGTGCCGGCACCAGCCCTTGCGGATTGACCGCGAGGTAGGCGGGTTCGAGATGCTCGCCGTGGCGCAAATGATGCGGCACGTAGTCGTAGGACAGGCCCTTCATCTCCAGCGCGATCCGCACCCGGTAAGAGGTCGAGGAGCGGTAGTAGTTATGGAGGACGATGTCGCTCATCGGATCGGTTGGCCGATGGTCAGTTCGATTTCGCCGATGCCGTCGACGCCACCGGTGATCTTTTCGCCCGGCCCGACGGCGCCGACGCCAGCCGGTGTTCCGGTGAAGATCAGGTCGCCGGGCTTAAGCTCTAGCGCCTCGCTGCAAATCGAGACGATGTCGGGAACCGGCCAGATCAGTTCGGCGAGGTCGCCGTCCTGCCTGATCTCGCCGTCGACCGCGAGCCAGATGCGGCCCTTGTCGGGATGACCGGATTTTTGCGCCGGAACCAGCGGGCCGCAGGGCGCTGAACGGTCGAAGGCTTTCGACCAGTCCCACGGCCTTGCCGCCTTTTTTGCCTCGTCCTGAAGGTCGCGGCGAGTCAGGTCGACGCCGACGCCGTAGCCCCAGACATGGTCCAGCGCGCGCTCGCGCCGGATGCGGAAGCCGGCTCCGCCGATCGCGACGACCAGCTCGATTTCGTGATGCAGGTTTTGGGTCAGCGGCGGGTAGGGGATAATCGTGCCCGAACCGACCGCCGCATCGACCACTGCGTCGCCTGGCTTGGTGAAGAAGAAGGGCGGGTCGCGCTCGTCATTGCCGAGCTCGCGGGCATGAGCGGCGTAGTTGCGGCCGACGCAGAAGATCCGGCGCACGGCAAAACGCTCCGGCGAGCCGGCCACGGCCACCGACGGGGTTGCGGGCAGGGGAAGGACGAAGTCTGTCATGCACTGTCTCAGTTCAGTGGATATGTCGCCGGCACATTCGGCCGATTTGGGCAAACGGGCAAGGCATTGGATGGCGGAAGAGCAGGCCTGCCGCACGGTGCCGCGGAAATCACCGGTACATTTTGCTCTGCCGGCCAAGATGGAGATGTACCATTTGCCGTTAGGCTGGCCATGGCGCGCAGCGCCTGCCGCCAACGCCTGAGACTGTCGACCGTTTCGGGGAACGGACGTGACAGCCCCCTTTCGGTCCGCCCCCGTACTTCGGGCGTGTCGTTATCTCGCACTTGCACAAAGCTCTGGTGCGCTGCAATATAGCTGGAGGAATGCGGCCTCCAGCCCGCCTTTCGCAGGTTCAATGAAGGGACCGGCATGACGGACATCTCCGCGACGCGTCTTGTCGTGTCCAGGCCTGTCGCCGATAGCTCGGCAAGAACCAGGCTTGCCTATCTCGACGGCTGGCGCGGCCTGTCGATCGCGCTGGTGCTGATCGGCCATTTCTTCCCCGTTCCCGGCATCAATCTCGGCGTCCTGGGCGTCGAATTCTTCTTCGTGCTCAGCGGCCGGCTGATGGCCGAGATCCTGTTTGTCGAATACTATCCGCTGAAGAAATTCTTCAAGCGCCGGTTCTCCCGCATCTACCCGGCACTGCTGATTTTTGTCGTCGCCGCGATGGTTGCCCTGTCCGGCACATTCATCGCCTTCAAGTGGAAGGCGGCGCTGACGGCGCTGACGTTCACCTACAACTATGCCGGAATTCTCGTCACCCGCGCCGGCGCGCTCGACCATATCTGGTCGCTCTGCGTCGAAGAGCACGCCTATATCATCCTGGCGCTGATCAGCGTCGTCGTCTCGGGGCGGTCCCGGGTCATCATGTTGCTCGGTGCATTGTCGGTGCTGGCCATGGCAAACGGCGCCATCTCCTACTGGGTGCTCGCAATAGGCTACGAGGGCACCTATTGGCGCACCGACGTGCACATCGCCTCGATCCTGCTGTCGGCGGTGATATGCCTGCTCAAGGCCGACGACAGGCTGCCGGCGCTGTTCAAGGGGCCGCATGTCGCCCTGGCGGCCTCAGTACTGGCTGTGCTCCTTTTCATGGCTGCCGTGCCAACCCCGATCCACTATCTGGTCGCGGTGCCGCTGCTGGCACTCGCCGTCAATTCGCTCGACTTCGGCAGCCGGTATCTGACCGGGTTTCTATCGTCCCTGCCGATGACGATGCTGGGGCTGTGGTCGTATTCGCTCTATCTTTGGCAGCAGCCCTTTTATCAATTCGTCGACATAAAAGGCAGTTCGCCGTGGTTGATGCTTGCGGCGGCGTTCGCTTGCGCGCTGTGCAGCTACTACATCATCGAAAAGCCGGCCCGCTCCTGGCTGAACCGCAATTGGTAGGGCGTACGGCGCCCGCCGTTCAGCCGGCGATCCGTCTTGCATAATACCGCACGGCTTTCCTGCCGCCGTGGATTACCGCGTCGCCCACTTCCGCAAAGCCGAGTGCGGCATGGAAGGCGTCCGAAGCCGGATTGGGTGGCTCGGCATTGACTTCGCAGGTGACGATCGCCTGGCCCGCGCGTGACGCCTGCTCGAACAGATCCTCGTACAGCCGGCGGGCATGGCCGCGCCCGCGCGCTGCGGCGGCGACCACGACGCGATCGACATAGACGAACCGCGGGTAACGCTGGCGAAACCACAGGAAGTTCGGGCTGTCGTAGCTGGCGTCCTGGTCGAAGGTCATGATGAAGGCTTCGAGCGTACCGATGCGGCGCGTGTAAAACGCTTCGGCGAGCAGGAAGGACAGGCGCTCGGGTTCGAGCCACGACAATTCGGCGGCATGCTCGTTGTTGAGCGCGAGGATTGCGGACTCATCACGCGGCGAAACCCGTTCGATCGGCAAACGCACTTCGATCATGTTGTTCGATCTTCCAGGATCACAGCCGGGCGGCTGCGATGGTCGCCGCCACCAGCGCCTCGTCGGTCACGGTGTTGCGGTATTCGCGGTCGAGGTCGGTGCCGCCCATGCCGACTTTCGGGTTGCGGTAACGCATGGCACTCGGCACGTCCTTGAGCGCGGCGAAGTGCATTTCGCTCAACCCGGTTTTCCTCCGCACCTTGCCGATGTTCTCGGGATCAAGCCCGCCGCAGCCGAGGATGATGATGCGGTCGCCGGCCTGCCTGACAAGATCGGCGAGCAGGTCAGCGCCCTCGAGCGCCGTGTCGCGCTGGCCGCTGGTCAGCACGCGGCCGACCTTGCAGCGGATCAGCGCTTCCAGCGCCTCTGTCGGATTGCGGGTCATGTCGAAGGCGCGGTGGCAGGTGACGTTCAAGTTTCCCGCCGCCTTAACCAATTCGCTCATGCGCTGTTCGTCGATGGTGCCGTCGGCAGTGAGGCAACCAACGACGACACCGGCGACGCCGAGCTCGGCAAGCGCGCCGACATCGGCGAGCATCGAACGATATTCGGCTTCGCCATAGAGAAAATCGCCGCCGCGCGGCCGCACGATGACGTGGAAGGGGATCGTCGCCAGCTCGAGCGCCGTGTGCACCGTGCCGAAGCTCGGTGTGATGCCGCCCTCGATCAGGCTGGCACAGAGCTCGACACGGTCGGCGCCTGCGGCTTGCGCGGCCAGCAGGCCGTCTATGCCTTCGACGCAGATCTCGATCAGCGGCAGGCGAGGGCGTTCGGTCTCGATCATAGGCGATCCGTCGATGATTTCAGCTGCCCAGCGGTAGCATCGGGCATGGTGCGATGAAAGCCGGAACTGTTGGCTCAACACGCGACAGGGCGGCCGGCGGTGCTCCAATTTTGCCGCTTGACATATCCATAACCGTTCAGCTATATGTCGATTCATAGCTAGCGAGTTATTGATTGATTAACAGCACAGCCGACCGAAAGCTAAATGTGCGGCCGGCAGAAACACGCCTAAGGAGACCACCATGCAAGCACGGTTGAAAAACCCGGTGATGCTCATTCCCGGCGCCTTGCAGGCACTGCTCGCGCTGGACAAGTCGACGGAGACGGCCGACCTGTCATATGTGACGCGCAAGCTCGTCCATTTACGCGCCAGCCAGATCAACGGATGCAGCCTCTGCGTCGATATGCATGCGCGCGAATTGAAGAAGGCCGGCGAGAAGGACGAGCGCATCTTTGCCGTGTCCGCATGGCGGGAGACACCCTACTTCACCGACGCCGAACGCGCCGCGCTGGCACTGACCGAGGCGGCAACCCGGTTGGCCGATCGGCCGGATCCGGTGCCGGATGCAGTCTGGGACGAGGCCGCCCGGCACTATGACGAAAAGGCGCTTGCCGCCCTGGTCGTCCAGATTGCCCTGATCAACGCATTCAACCGGCTCAACGCAACCACCAGGCAGATGGTCGGCGCCTGGGGCTGAACGGGGCCGGGTTCTCGAAAAGCCACTTCAGATCCGCAGCTTGTACGAATTCGCGCGGACGAAGTCGATGAAGGCCCGCAGCTTCGGCGGTACCAGGCGGCGGCTCGGATAATAGAGGTGGAGCGGCTCGTAAGCGGGACAGAAAGGCTCCAGCACCTTGACCAGCGCGCCTGAGGCGAGAAGCGGCGCGGCGAGGCCCTCGACGGCGAAGGCGAGGCCCAGCCCTTGCGCGGCGGCGGTAATGCACAGCGGAAGTGTGTTCACGACCAGACATGCGTCCGGCGTGAATGCGACTTCGCGTCCATCCACGGTGAACTCCCAGGGCGAAATCGCGCGCGTGCGGGTGAGGGCGAATGCGATGCAGCGATGGGCGGCGAGGTCGGCCGGCCGCTTCGGTGTGCCTTTGCGCGCCAGATAATCGGGGCTACCCACCACGACCATCTGCAGTGGCCCGCCCAGACGCGCGCCGATCATGTCTTTCTCGAGAAGCTCGCCGATGCGCAGGCCGGCATCGAAGCCCTCGGCGGCGATGTCGACGAAGCTGTCGTCGAAAATCAGACTAAGCCGCACTTCGGGATAAGCATCCATGAACGGCCGCATCAGTGGCTCTATCAGCAGCGGCGCGGCGATCCACGGCAGGCTGAGGCGCAGCGTGCCGGCGGGACGGTCGCGAGCTTCGCGCAGTGCCGCGCCAGCCGCCCAGATATCTTCGGCTGCCGGGCGCACGTGGTCGAGGTATTCAGCGCCAGCTTCGGTCAAGCCAACGCTGCGGGTCGTCCGGTTGAGCAGCCGCACCCCCAGGCGCTCCTCGAGCCCCTTGATCGCCTCGCTTAACGAGGCCGGAGCGACGCCGAGCTCGGCGGCGGCGCGGGTGAAGCTTTTGGCCTCGGCGACTTTGACGAAGGCGACGATGCCGCTGAACTGGTCGAGGCGCATTGTAAGGATTTTCCAAATAGCCCTGTCGAATTCTACCGGTTTTTCCGGCGAACGAAAGGCGTCATGTTGGGTCTGACGAACGGGCCTCGGTGTTGGGAACGGCTCGAACAGGCAAGGAGACAGGACCGATGACCAGGCTTGCTTTACTCGCCGCCGGCACTCTTCTGGCGGTGTCTGCCGCCCCGGCGCACAGCGGACCACTGGAAGACCGCAATATCCAGCTCATCAAAGGCTATTACGCAGCTTACGCGACCGGTAATCCCGAGGCCGTGCGGCCCTTCCTCGCGCCCAACATCGTGTGGCGCATTCCCGGCCATCATCCGCTCGCCGGCGACAAGCGCGGGCCGGACGAGGTGGTCGCCTTCTTCCGCGGCCTGGCCGATGGCAAGTTCAAGGCCGAGCCGATCTTCTTCCAGGCGCAAGGCGACCTCGTTGTCGACGTCCATCGCGGCTGGTCGAATGTCGGCTCAGGTCCCGAGATCGACCAGTTCTACGCGCTGATGTTCCGCATCAAGGACGGCAAGATCGCCGAGGCACAGAATTTTTTGACCGACATGTACCAGTCGGACGCTTTCTACTGGGCGCATTACCCGCTGAAGCCGCTGCCCGGCCGACTGGCTGGCGAGCGCTGAGACGGCGGTCTTTCTCGCAACGCGCAGCGCTTCTCACTCCAAGCCAAAGGAGACTTGCGATGTTTAAAACCCTGACACTTGCCGTAGCAACCACCGCCGCGCTCGCCGTCACCAATGCCGTCGCCGCACCGCGCGTCGAGCACGTCACATTCTCCTCGCATGGTGAGCAGCTTGTCGGCGAGCTCTATCTGCCGGAGGATATGGACGCGGCAAAACCTCGGCCGGCGCTGGTCGTGACCGGCGCCTGGATGACGGTGAAGGAACAGATGCCGGCCCGCTACGCCCGCGAGATGGCCGATCGTGGCTTCGTCGCCTTGACCTTCGATTTTCGCGGTTGGGGCGAAAGCGGCGGCCTACGCCGCCAGTACGAGGATCCTAGGGCCAAGATCGCCGACATCGAAGCGGCGGTCGCCTATCTCTCGAGCCGGCCCGAAGCCGATCAGGACCGCATCGGCGGGCTCGGCATTTGCGCCAGCTCCGGCTATATGGTCACCGCCGCCGCCGAAAACGCGGCGATCAAATCGGTCGCCCTCGTTGCGCCCTGGTTACAGGATGCCGAAGTGGTCGAGCAGGCCTATGGCGGCAGGCATGGCGTCGCCAGGCTTGAAGCCACGAGCGATGCGGCAGAGGCGGAATATCGCCGCACCGGCAGACAGGCATTCCTTCCGGCCGCGAGCCTGACCGACGAGCGCGCGATCATGTTCAAGGTGCCTTACTACACCGAACCCGATCGCGGCATGATCCCGGCCTGGCGCAACGAGGCCGATCCGGCGTTCTGGCGCGGCTGGCTGACGTTCGACGCCATCCAGGCTGCTCCGCGCCTGCGCCAGCCTTTTTTGATGGTGCACAGCGAGGCGGCTGCCATTCCGCAGGGGGCGCACAAATTCTACACGCGGCTGAACAGTTCCAGGCGGGAGCTGTGGCTCGACAACGTCACCCAATTCGATTTCTACGATCGTGCCGCGCCGGTGGAGGCCGCAAGCGATGCCGTCGCCGCGCACTTCCGCGCGACGCTGGGCAGTGCGGGGGAGGCGGGACAATGAGCCTCGTCACGCGCCGGCATGTCCTGGCCTCGGCGGTTTCCGCTGCGATGATTTCCGCCGTCTCGGCGCCCGCCTCGAGCGCTCCGGGAGATGCGCTGACGGTCAAAGACAGGATCGCAATCGCCGAGGCGATTGCCGGGATCGGCCTCTATGCCGATCTGCGTGAATGGAACCGGGTCAGATCCTATCTCGCAGCCCGTGTCACGACCGACTACACCAGCCTCTTCGGCGGCAAGGTCACGACTAGCGGCCGCGACGCGTTGATCGCGCAGTGGCAAGGGCTGCTGCCGGGCTTCGACGCCACCCAGCACCTCATAACCAACATCACCGTCGAGGGCGCGGGCAATGACGCGGTCGCACGCAGCCATGTCCGCGCAACCCACTGGATCGGCGGGCGGTTCTGGACGGTCGGTGGCAGCTACCTCCACCGGCTGGTGCGGACGCCGGAAGGTTGGCGCGTCAAGGCAATCTCCATCCGCCGCTTGTACGAAGAGGGGGATCGCGCCGTTCTGGCCGCCGCTGCCGGCCGGGTAAAGGCGGAGGCCAAATGAGTGTTCGGGTTTGCGCAGGCCCAGTCGCGCGGCGAGGTTGCTCGGAGCATCGGCAACGTGAATATTGATCGAAATGTCGGGGCAGGCTTGGCGCATGCGGCATTAGTGCCGCCAACCGCGGAGACAGGACATGACCCTTTCATTGCAGGAGGTTTCCGATAGGCTTGAGACTGTAGCGGGTTCTGAAGTTGATCCGCCGACGCGAGCCGTCGGCAGATCACGGTTGTTCCAGACCGCTCAGGCGGTCTTGCTCTTCCTCTGGCTCAAAGCGCCTAGCAGCGCCTCAGCTGCCTCGCTCGATGATGCTGGGTTCTGACCCGTGATAAGCTGGCCATCGACGACTGTGTGGACGCCCCAGTCCTTGACCTTGGAGAAAACCGCGCCGAGGCTGATCAGCTCGTCCTCGACCAAGAACGGCACGACATTCGTGAGACCTACGGTCTCCTCCTCGCTATTGGTGAAGCCGGTGACGTAGCGTCCCTGCACAAACGGCGTGCCGTCGGGACTGGTCACGCGATGCAGAACGCCCGGTGCGTGGCAAACGAGGGCGATCGGCTTGCCGGCCGCGATGAAGGATCCGATCAGCTTGATCGAATTCGGATCTTCGGCCAAATCCCACAGCGGGCCGTGGCCGCCGGGGTAGAAGACCGTGTCGAAGTCCTTCTGGTCGACACTGTCCAGGCGCACGGTTTCTGCGAGCTGCGCCCTGGCAACCTCGTCAGCACTGAAGCGCCGTGTAAGGTCGGTCTGGAACATAGGCTCGTCGCTTTTCGGATCGAGAGGCGGCTGGCCGCCCTTCGGCGAGGCGAGGGTGATCTCGGCGCCGGCGTCCTTGAAGACGTAGTAGGGGGCTGCCAGTTCCTCGAGCCAGAAGCCGGTCTTCTTGCCGGTGTTACCGAGAGTGTCGTGGGAGGTGAGTACCATCAGGACTTTCATTGTCGGATCCTTTTCTCAGGTGATGCCGCGCCGATGAGGCGTCGTAGTTGGTTGATTTGGAGCTCAATCGGCCGCGTCGGCCTGTCGATGCACGGATAATGGCACCTGCCCATGTATTTCAGAAATTTATTTCATTTATTTTATATATTCATGTCGAGATTATATCTCGATGAGATACGATCTGAACCTGCTCCCGGTTTTCTTGGCCCTGATGGAAGAGCGGAGCGTGACACGGGCAGCAGCGCGACTGGGCATCACCCAGCCGGCGCTGTCCAATTCGTTGAACCGCCTGCGCGACACCCTCCGGGATCCGCTATTCATCCGGGAAAGGTATGGCATAAAGCCGACGCAATTGGCCGAGGAGATCGCTCCGACGATCGAAGCAGCGCTGGCGCAACTGGACGATCTCATTTTGAACCAGCAGGAGTTTCAGCCAGCAAAGGCCGAACGGCTGTTCACGCTTGCCCCCAACAGTTACGTGGAGCTTGTGTTGATGCCGGCCCTCGTCGCGAGGACGCGTGAGCTGGCGCCTGGTATCAAGCTCCGCATGACAGCATTTGGCAACGATCTCGCCGAGACCGGCGTCATTTCCGGTACCACGGCCATGGTGATTGGCCGGATCGTCGATCCGCCGGGCAATCTTGTCGTCCAGCATCTTATGGACGATGGGCTCGCCTGCGCGGTGCGCAAGGATCATCCCGACGTTCGAGACCATATTTCCCGAGAACAGTATGAAAGGCTCAAGCACGTGAACGTGCTCCCGCCGGGCCGGCTGCGGGCGGGCCTCTTCCAGGCATTGGAGCAACAAAACCTCAAGCGAGAGATTGCCCTTTCTGTCACGCACTTCCTGGCCGTACCAGAGATGCTTGCCGTCACGGATTACTGCGCAACGCTGCCGAGACTGATCTGCCGCAGCCTTGAGAGGGATCCGCGCCTGAAGATACTACCGGCGCCCGTCGACCTCGGCACTTTTCCAGTGCAGATGGCTTGGCACATTCGCTACCGCCACGACCCAGCCCACATGTGGTTGCGTTCGATGATCGGCGAATTGGCAAAAGAAATGACGTCGGAGACCTAAGACGGCTTTCTTGTATTCGCGTTGATGTCCGCAAAGGCCAAACCGGGCCATTCATCGTGCCGTATGCCGAGCACCAGATCCGGACTTGCCCGAGCTATCAGCAAGCGGCAGCTAGGGTCGCACCATGCCGCCAACTAAGTGCTGTCCGTCACGACCGACTATACCAGCCTCTTCGGCGGCGAAGCCGCGACCAGCGGCAGCGACGCGCTGATCGCGCAGTGGCAAGGGCTGCTGCCGGGCTTCGACGCCACCCAGCACCTCATCACCAACATCATTGTCGAAGGCGCGGGCAATGACGCGGTTGCACGCAGCCATGTCCGCGCAGCCCACTGGATCGGTGCCAGGTTCTGGACGGTCGGCGGCAGTATCTCCACCGGCTGGTGCGGACGCCGGAAGGCTGGCGCGTCAAGGCAATCTCCATCCGCCGCTTGTACGAAGAGGGGGATCGCGCCGTTCTGGCCGCTGCGGCCGACCGGGTAAAGGCGAAGGCCAAATGAGTGTTCGGGTTTGCGCAGGCCCAATCGCGCGGCGAGGTTGCTCGGAGCATCGGCAACGTGAATATTGATCGAAATGTCGGGGCAGGCTTGGCGCATGCGGCATTAGTGCCGCCAACCGCGGAGACAGGACATGACCCTTTCATTGCAGGAGGTTTCCGATAGGCTTGAGATCGAACAGCTGCTTGTTCGCTATTGCTATGCGGTGGACGATCGCGACTGGGAAGCCTATCGCAAAATATTCACACCCGATGCCTTGCTTGACGACACTGTAACAGGTGGAATCAGGAGCGGTGTGGATGAGCATGTTGCTTACATGAAAGGCGCCCTTTCCAAGATATTGATCTCGCAGCACGCCATTTCGACAATCCTTCTGGATCTCCGAGGGGACGAGGCCAGCGCGCGCGTGCATTGTTCATGCCCGATGGTGGTAGACCTCGGCGAAGGCAAAAGGCAGGTCTTCTTCCAGGGGCTTTGGTATCGAGACCGCGTCGTACGCACGTCCGAGGGCTGGCGCATAAGTGAACTGGTCGAGGAAGGCTATTGGAATCACAATTTGCCGGAGGGGTTCGCGTTCTGACGTCTGTTACGCGCTGTGCTGGATCCGCCCCGGACGCCGTTCTCAGACCTGGCAGCTACTGGCGCAACACGGTGTTCTTGGTGCCTTCTTCGACCTGGTCGATGACCAGCAGCTTGACCGGGTCGGCGCCGACATTGGTCGCCTGATGCCATTGCCCGATCATCTCGATGATGAAATCACCTGTTTGATAGGTGTTGCTCTTGCCGGTCTCGACATTGGTGACCTGAAGCGTGCCGGCCTCGACATAGGCATAGCGCGGAAACGGATGCTTGTGGACCGGCAAGGTCGCGCCCGGCGCGATCTGATAGGCCGAGACCAGGACCTGGACGTTGTTCTGCGGCAGCGTGATCGGCTGGCCGGACGCGGTCTCGGTGCGAGAGGCAAGCGGGGTCACGACAACCGGCGTCCCGCCGGCATCCAGCGCCTGGGCGTTGTTTGCAAACAGTGCAGCCGCGAGCAGCAGCGTCGGCGCCAAGATTTTTCGCATGATTCCCCCAGGCTGCGTCAGCATCGCGCAGCACGCATTGGTGCGCAAGCTTGTCTGTTGGGGAGCGCCTTATCCCGCTCTTCTGAACATGCCTGGCGTCATGCCATGCATAGCCCGGAATGTACGGGACAGATGGCTCTGGTCCGCGAAACCTGCTGCGATAGCGGCGTCGGCGAGGCCAGATCCCTGTTCGATCAGCGCGCTCGCCCGGCGCAATCGCCGGTCCCGGATATAGGCCGCCGGCGTCAGGCCGATCGCCTTGTTGAAGTCGCGGATGACCTGGAACCGGGTCACGCCTGCCACGCCGGCAAGCCGCTTGAGGTCGAGCTGCGAACCAAGTTCGCTTTCGATAAGGTCGCGACAGAGCGAAAACCTCCGCTGCGATCCTGAGCTTTCGATCTCTTCGGCCTGTCCGCTCGAGCCGCCATGCCGAACGATCAGCCGTCGCAGCGCCACGAGCAGGGACGTCTCGGCCGTCATTGTTTCCGGGGATGTCGAGCCCTGGTGTGCTGCCATCAATGCCGCGGCGAGACTGCTGTCTTCGATCGTCGCGCGCGAAAACATTGGAGCGCCGTCCCGGCCGAGTTCGCGGGCAAGCGCGGTCATCAGCGGCACCGAAGGATAAAACGTCCGGTAAGCCCAGCCTTCGTCCGCGCCGCGTTCGCCGTCATGCCACTCCTCGGGATTGACGACGGCAATGGTGCCTGCCGGAGCGAGAACGCTTTGGCGGCCGATGCGAATGCGTTCGCAGCCGGAGGTGATCAGGGCGACCACATAGGTCGGGTGCGTGTGCAGGTCGTAACGGTGCCGGGTGAAGCGCGCCTTAAACAGACCAAGGTCGGGGAAGCACGGATGGCGCCAGAATTTCCCGGTCTCTGCCGCTTCGTTTGTCCTTGCCATGGTCAATCCGGTTCAAGACGCTTCTCGTCCGGCCTTCTATGGCTGGCAGGATCAAACCGCGCCGCCTTGCCGGCGTGAAAGGAGGCATCATGCTGCATAATGACCCCATCGCCGCGCTGACACCAGAGGTCATAGGCTGGCGGCACCATATCCATGCCAATCCGGAGCTCGGATTCAATGAATACGAAACGGCGCGTTTCGTTGCAGAGAAGCTGCGCTCCTTCGGCGTCGATGAGGTGCATGAAGGGATCGGCGGCACCGGCGTCGTCGGTGTCCTGCGCAGCGGCGCTGGAACGTGCGCTATCGGCCTTCGCGCCGAGCTCGACGCGCTTCCGGTGCTGGAGAAAACCGGCCTGTCCTATGCTTCGAGGCAAGAGGGCGTGATGCACGCCTGCGGCCATGACGGCCACGCCGCGATGCTGCTCGGCGCCGCCAAATTGCTTAGCGAGTCGCGCGCCTTCGACGGCGCCGTCACTTTCATCTTCCAGCCAGCCGAGGAAAACGAGGGAGGCAGCATGCGCATGATCGAGGACGGCCTGTTCAAGCGCTTTCCGGTCAAGGCGGTCTATGCGGTCCACAACTGGCCGGGCTTCAGGCTGGGGACGATCGCCGCCCGCGTCGGGCCGCAAATGGCGGCCGTCGATAATTTCGAGCTGACCTTCGAGGGTCTTGGCGCGCATGCCGCGATGCCGCAGCTCGGCGACGACCCGATCCTGGCCGCCAGCGCCTTCGTGCAAGCCGTCCAGCGCATCGTCAGCCGCTCGGTCGACCCGCAGAGCGCGCTTGTCGTCAGCATCACGCAGATCCATGGCGGCAATGTCGGCAACATCGTGCCGGGCAAGGTCTGGCTGCAAGGCACCTGCCGCTTCTTCGAGCAAGGCCTTTCCGACCATTGCGAGAGGCTGATCGGCGAGATCGCACAAGGTATTGCCGCCGCGCATTCGCTCAAGGCCAGGCTCGACTACAGGAAGGGCTATCCGCCGCTGATCAATACGGCGGATGCGACGGCCCGCGCCGTCGAGGCCGCCGCCCCCGTCGTCGGCCGGGAGAATGTCTTGACCGAGTTCAGCCCCAGTCTCGGCTGCGAGGATTTCGCTTTCATGATCCGCGACGCCGGCGGCTGCTATGCCTGGATCGGCGCCGGCGAGGCTGGCCCGGGCAAAGGCCTGCATGGCGACCGCTACGTTTTCAACGACGAGATCGTGCCGACGGTGATGCGCTATTACGTCAACCTGGTCGAGCAGACGCTTCCGCGGGCCGATCCTTCGACAGCAGTTTTTCCGGCGTGATCGGCAACTCCCGGATCCGCTTGCCTGTGGCGTCGAAGACGGCGTTGGCAACAGCAGCGGCAACGCCGGTGGCGCCGAGTTCGCCGATGCCTTTGCCGCCGATCGGGCTGGCATGCTCGTCCACCTCATCGACGAAGTGGATTATGATGTCGCCGGGAATGTCGGCGTTGACCGGAATGGCGACCCCGGAAAGGTTCTTCGACAGGAACCGCCCAAGCACCGGTTCGTGCCTGCTCTGCTCCATGGCCGCCATGCCCCAGCCCCAGATGATGCCGCCCGTCATCTGGCTGCGTGCGGTGCGGGGATTGACGATGCGGCCGGCGCTGTAGCTGCCGACGGCGCGACGGAGCCTGAGCAGGCCGAGCCCCGGATCGACGCCGACCTCCATGAAAATCGCGCCGAAAGTGCGCATGGCGAGGCCTTTGCCATGCTGCGCCGGATCGAACGAGCCGGAGCCGACGATCTCGCCGATGTCGGTATGGCTCATCACATCGGCGATCGTCTGACCGCCGGCAGCGCCCCTGCGGCGAATCTTGCCGTCCTGCATCTCCACCTCGTCCGGCAGCAGATTGGCAAGACGGGCAAGCTGCGAACGCGCATCTTCGGCTGCGGCAAGCACCGCCGCGCCCACCCCCATGGTCGATGACGAGCCATAGGTCGGTCCCGCCTCCGGCAGCTGCGTATCGCCCATTTCCAACTCGATCTTCTCCATCGGCAGGCCCAGCACGTCGGCTGCGATCTGCGGAAAGATGGTGAGTGTTCCGGTCCCTATGTCCTGCGTGCCGGTGCGGATGAGCACCGTGCCGTCCCTGTGCAGCCTGACCTCGGCTGCAGGCGTCGGGTGGCGGAAACAACCCATGGTACAGGTCGCCATGCCGTAGCCGATCAGCCAATCGCCGTCGCGTTGCGGCTTGCGCGGGCGCTCGCGCCAGCCGAACAGGCGGGCGCCTTCCTCATAGGCCTCGCGCAGCTTCTTCGATGACCAGGGCTGGCCGGTGGCCGGATCCGTGTCCGCATGGTTGATCAGACGCAGGTCGAGCGGATCGACGCCCAGGCGGTGGGCGAGCTCGTCCATCGCGCTTTCGAGGGCCCAGGTGCCTGGACCCTCGACCGGCGCGCGCAGCGCCGTCGGCATGGCGACGTTCGCGCGCTCGACGCGCTGGCTGAGACGCATCGCCGGCGTGGCGTAGAGACCCTTCGAGGCTTCGGTGGCGAACTCGACGAAATCGTCGCTCACGGTGGTCAGGTTGATCACGTCCTGTTGCACGGCGGTCAGCTTGCCCGAGCTGTCCGCCGCCAGCACGATCTTCTGCGCCATGCGCGGCTGATAGCCGAGACAGGAATAGGCGTTGGCGCGGCTTAGCGCCAGCCTGACCGGGCGCTGCATGATGCGCGCGGCGGCGGCGGCCAGCACCTGATGCGGCCAGATCCAGCCCTTGCCGCCGAAGCCGCCGCCGGTATGGCGGGAAATCACGCGGACCTTCTCGGCCGGGACATTCATGCGGGCGGCAAGCACCTGGCGGACACCGTAGACGTGCTGCGTGGCATCGTGCAGCGTCAGCTCTCCGTCATTCCACTCAGCGAGCGTCGCCGAGGGCTCCATGGCGTTGTGATGGCGCGACGGCTGCAAATAGACGGCTTCGACCGTGGCGGCGGCGTCGCTAAGCCCGCGGTCGACCTCGCCCTTCGTAAACGTCGGCTCCAGGAACAGGAAGCCGCTCTCCCTCGGCACGACCGCAGCCTTGTCGATGGCGGTCCACTCCGGCGGTGCCGGCAATTCCGGCTCGGCGAACTCGTAGCGCAATGCGACGCGGCGGGCGCCGGCCTCCGCCGCCTCCAGCGTCTCGCCCAGCACAATGGCAAGCGGCTGACCCTCGTGACGTATCTCGTCGCCCTGCATGGGCATGAAGCTCTGCGCGGCCGGCGGGCCTTCGGCCTGCTGCATCTGCGTATCGGGCTCGGCCCTCGGCGATGCGAACCGGCCGAATTTGGGCATGTCCTCATGCGTGAGCACACGCACGACGCCCTTCTCGGCGAGCGCGTCGTCGACCATGATCGACGTCACGCGGCCGGCCGGAACGGGCGCGGTCACGAGTACCGCATAGAGCAGGTCGGGGGCGAAATAGTCGGCCGCATAGCGGGCGCGGCCGGTCACCTTGGCGCCGCCGTCAGGGCGGGCAACAGGCTGGCTGATCATCATGACGGCATCCTCGCTGCTCTTTCGATCGCCCGCAAAGCGGCGGTCTTGGCCAGTTCGATCTTGTAGGCGTTCTGCGACAAGGGACGCGCTTCGGCGAAGGATTGCTCGATAGCGGTGCTCAACGCCTCGCGATCGCCGATTTCGGCGCCGGCGAGCTGCTCCTCGGCGGCGCTCAGCCGCCACGGCCGCAGCGCGACGGACCCCAGCGCCAGGGCAGCCCGACGAATGGTTTGGCCGTCCATCTCCAGTACAGCGGCGGCGGAGACGATGGCGTATTCGTAGGATTCGCGCTCGCGCACCTTGAGGTAGGCAGATCGCGGCGCCGGCGCCGGCAGCTCGATTGCCGTAATCAGTTCGCCTTGCTGCAACACATTGTCCGCCTCGGGCCGCGTGTCGGGAAGCAGGTGGAATTCCGTTGCCGGAATGCGCCGGCCGCCGCTGCGGTGCGCGGTGACGATGACCGCATCAAGTGCTGCCAGCGCCACCGCCGGGTCGGATGGCTGGGTGGCGACGCAATCCTCGGTCCAGCCGAAGATTGCGTGATTGTCGTTGATGCCATGCAATGCCGAGCAGCCGGAGCCGAGCTGACGCTTGTTGCATGGCAGCTGCTCTTCGGCACGGAAATAGGCGCAGCGCGTCTTCTGCAGCAGATTGCCGCCTATCGTTGCGAGATTTCTCAGTTGCGGCGACGCCGCGTTGAGGATCGCCTGGCTCAATACGGGATAATCGCGCATCACCAGCGGATGCTGCGCGACATCGTTGAGATGCGTCAGCGCGCCGATCGTCAAGCCGCCGCCGGGCAGTGCCTCGATCTGATCCAGCCCATCGAGGCGGGAGATATCGATGATCCGCGCCGGCCCGGCAATTCCAAGGCGCAGCCAATTGAGCAATTCGGTGCCGCCGGCGAGAAAGGCGCTGTCCGGCGCGGCACCGGCCGCGATCGTGTCGCCCAGGCTGTCGGCGCGCGCGTAGACGAATGGGGTCATTGGCTCACCCTCCCGGCCGCCGCGCGCACCGCCTCGGCGATTTGCGGATAGGCGGAGCAGCGGCACAGATTGCCGCTCATCCATTCGCGGATCTCGGCATCGGAGCCGGTATGTCCCTCCTCGATCAGCGCCGCCGCCGACATCACCTGGCCGGGCGTGCAGAATCCGCACTGGAAACCATCATGATCGATGAACGCCTGCTGCACGGGATGAAGCGCGTCGCCGTCTGCCAGCCCTTCGATCGTCGTGACCTCGCGTCCCTCGCAGGACACGGCAAGTATCATGCAGGCATTCACACGCCGTTCGTCGAGATGCACGGTGCAGGCGCCGCACTCGCCGAAATTGCATCCCTTTTTCGTTCCGGTCAGATGAAGCCGCTCGCGCAGCAGGTCGAGCAGCGTGACGCGGGGATCGAGATCGGAAAGGCTGTGATCCTCTCCGTTCACCCGCAACCTCAATAGGTGCCGATCGTGGAAGTTCATGTGGGGGTACCTCGAAGCACATGCCGTACTCGCCGCAAGGGACTCGTCCAGCAAGCAGCCACCCACCTGTCGAGGCGAAATAGGGCGGTCAATTCCGGTGAAAAGGCGCTGCCGGTCAGGGAAGGCTAAAAAACGCGCATTTGAGATTTGCGGCGGAAACGCCCTGAATGCCGCCGCAAAAAGTGTCACCGTAATTCCGTAATTCCCGTCATTCAGGTTGGCTTGGGCGGCCTACATTGGGAACATTGCCGCGCCGCTGTCCAATCTAGGGCAGGCGGCTTTCCAGGGCAGGGCGGCCTTGCGACTGGCAATGTCGTCCGGCAAATGAAAGATGAAGCTGAGAACTACGAGTTCGCGATCGGACGACGCCAGGATTCGCCGCAAGCGCACAGGAAACGAAACGTGACCGTGATCGCACTGAGGCGCTACTCGTTGCCGGCGGGCCGAGGAGGATTGCTCGTGAAGGTCGGCTAGGGACGGTATCGCGCGGCAGTGTTGAACGCGGCCTGGGGATCAGTACGATCACGAGGGAAATCAGGGAGCGGATCGCCGCGGTGGCAAGGAGGTGCTCCATGCCGGTCGTGGCGTCTGTGACCGCAGGGGCAGGCGCTGTCGAAATCCGCACCCGGCTTATGCCGCTGTTCCCGTGATGCCACCGCGCTGCACACGCCTCAGCCAGCACGTTCAATTCTCACCGTGACGGAACCGGGACGATCAAAGATCGAAACATCGCCGGCGACCTTCCCGAGCACAACGATGCTGGGCGACGGGACGCGACCATTCCGATAGTAGATCACGAAATGATCGGAACTCCACAGCCCGAGCGTGCCGACCGAGAAGTCGCGCTGCCGTGTCTGTTCCGGAAATGGAGCCGGTAGATTTACCGGTCTTCTTCCTGGCGAAGGTGGTCGCTCATCTCAATGGTAAGCGGCAACATCTGAGCAAGAGATTTTGCGGCTTCGTTATCGGCAAGATCGGCCGTGACCTCGCCCCAGTCTGATGAAATGCGAATACGTTCTTGAGCCATCCTGGGTCCAACCATTCCAAATGCAATAACGCCAGCGCTCAGCAGTGATTTCAGCACGGGTCATTCGTCCGTTTTCTAGGCAGATGGAGCCCGCCCCAGCAAACACAGGCTCCATCTCGTCAGTCACGCGGAGAGGTGCTGATTGAAGAAGCTGGTAAGCCTGTCGAACGGAATCAGGTCCACACGGTCGTAGAGATCGACGTGACCGGCGCCCTGGACCCAAACCAGTTCCTTGGGCTCGGCTGCCAGTCTGTAGGCTTCCTCGCTGAATTCCCTCGAATGCGCCTGATCGCCGCTGATGAACAGCATTGGGCGCGGCGAGATCGTCTCGATGTCATTGAACGGGTAGAAGTTCATGAATTTGACGTTGCTGGTCAGCGTCGGCTTAGTCGTTATCTGGTCGGAGACACCCGCCGGGGTAAACTCTCCGCGGGGTGTCCGATAGAAATCGTAGAACTCGCGCTGGATGGGATGCGTCGACGCGGTCAGTTCGAGATCAGTGCCGCCCGTATACTGGATTTGGCCGCCTTCGAACTCGGAGTAGCGCTGTTCGGCGGCCGCCGCGATGATCTGCTTCCGTTGCTCGACGCTTAGCGAGTGATTGAGTGCGTTTCGGTTCGCCGCGCCCATGTCATACATGCTGACCGTGGCGATGGCGCGCATGCGCGGGTCGATCTTGGCGGCGCTGATGACGAAGCTGCCGCTGCCGCAGACACCAATCGCGCCAATGCGGTTGCGGTCCACGAACGCGTGTGTCCCGAGGAAGTCCACCGCCGCGCTGAACGCCTCGGCATAGACATCCGGCGAAACGATCTGTCGGGCTTCGCCCCCGCTCTCGCCCCAGAATGGCAGGTCGATCGCCATGGCGATGAAGCCCTGCTCGGCCATCTTGGTGGCATAGAGGGTCGCGCTTTGCTCTTTCACCGCGCCCATTGGATGGCCGACGACGATGGCCGGATGACGTGCATTGCGGTCGAGGTTCTTGGGAACGAGCAGATTTCCCGCAATATTCATATGGTATTGGCTTTTGAAGGTCACTTTCTCCAGCGTCACCTGACCGCTTGTATAGAAATTGTTTGCACCGTTTGACATGTCTTGAGCCTTTGCGAAGGGAAAGTTGAAGAGTGACGCCCCACTGAAGGCGGCGATGCCGGAGCCGGTCAGCTTCAAAAGCTCCCGCCGGTGGATTTCACGCGCTGGTATTTTCGTATCAGGGGTATTCAAAGGCATTTCCGATCTCCTGTAAGTTTGGGTTGGAATTGAACCACTCGCCACTTTGGCCAGTCCTCTTCGAGTTTGAGCAGACGCCGACCGTTGCCGATCAGCGCGATTGCGAAGCCGGCCAGAACCAAGCTGCCGATGAAGATCGCGGAGATCGTCAGACCATACAGCAGCACCCCTCCGACTACCGCGCCCAGAAGGATCGAAGCCTGGATCGCCGCGACCATCAGGCCTGCCGGCGGCCTCGGCCGCATTTTGCGACATCCATGTCATCCAAATCACCGACATCGCGGTAATGCATTGTTGCAGTGCAAACCTAATGGTTTTGCCATAAAGCGATTACCCCTATAAATCGGCATGAACCTATCGACCATATCGAATAATCTGCTGCAAGCGACGGAGAGAGAAACTTCATGGCCAGAACCGATCTCAACCAATTGACGTGGTTTCAGGCTGTCGCAGAAGAGCGCAGCTTCACCAAGGCGGCGGCAAAGCTCGGCGTCGCGCAATCGACGCTCAGTCACACGATCAAGCAGCTCGAAACACGCATGGGCATACGCCTTCTGACCCGCACGACGCGTAATGTCGCGACGACCTTTGCGGGCGAAAGGCTGCTACAGACGATCACCCCGCGCATTGGTGAAATCGAAGACGAGATCACAGCGCTGATGGCGCTCCGCGAAAAGCCGTCAGGCTCGATCAGGTTGACCCTGTCCGACCACGCGCTCGAAAGCGTCGTCTGGCCGAAGCTTAAGCCGGTCCTCAGCGGCTATCCCGACATCGGCGTCGAACTGATCCTGGACAGCACCTTCCGCAACATTGTCGAGGAAGGTTTTGATGCCGGTGTCCGGCTTGGAGAGAGCGTCGAGAAAGACATGATCGCGGTCCGCATCGGCCCGGACTGGCGCTTAGTCGCCGTGGCTTCGCCGCGATACTTCGCGGCGCACAGCGTGCCTGTGCATCCGCAGGATCTGGTCCGGCACGTCTGCATCAACATGCGTCACGAAACCGCCGGTGGTCTGTACGCATGGGAGTTCGAGAAGGATGGACAGGCGCTGCGTGTCCGTGTGGACGGTCAACTTACCTTCAACAACTCCTACGCCATGATCGACGCTGCAGTGAGTGGCTATGGCATCGCCTATGTTCCCGAGAACATCGTGGAGCGGCACGTCGTCTCAGGATTGCTGGTGAAGGTCCTCGACAACTGGTCACCCTTCTTCGATGGCTATTTTCTCTATTATCCGAGCCGCCGCCAAAACCTTCCTGCGTTCAAGATCATTGTCGACGCGTTGCGGCATCGGGATCCGTCGGGATCGTGATGTTCCCTTCGTCATATTGTACTCAGGGGCGTGGTCGATAGCGGCTCATTCCTGAATCTCGATAGGCGCAGCAGGAAAGGCATAGGTCGAGGTCCGGTATCCAACTCGAAGCGTTAGTTATAACCAGAACATCGCGTCGATGCTTGCGCGAAGGTTGGCCACAACTTTCTTCCCCATCGCGCCGGCTGGAGCGAAGCGCATGATCCTACAGGGAAATTGAATAGGTCCGCGGCCGCATCGCACCGCAGCGTAGATGTTGGCTCCCCGGGCCGGATTCGAACCAGCGACCAACCGGTTAACAGCCGGTTGCTCTACCACTGAGCTACCGGGGAACAGAGGCTCTTGCGTGAGTGGGGCAGCCTATAGCAAACCCGTTTCGGCTTTGCAAAGAAGCATTTCGCATTTTTTCGGTGCTTTTTGGCGCAGGGCTTGCTGGCAATGGCCGGCGAGCGCCCTCATATGAGCTGTCTCTCGCATGTCACGGAACAGAAAAGGCCGTTGCGGCTTTCTCCGGCTGACGGTGCTACTGATGCAAACGGATCGACATTTCACATGACGGCAATGAGCGACGAACAGCCACCGGCCCGGAAAATCTCGGTCTTCGGCCGCCAGTTCACCATGCCGCGCTCGCGCGGCCTCCGGATTGCGATCGGCGTCGTGCTGATCATCGGCGGCATTCTCGGCTTCCTGCCGATCCTGGGTTTCTGGATGGTGCCGATCGGATTGCTGGTGCTCTCCTACGAATTCGCGTTGGTGCGCCGTCACCGGCGCCGCTTCGTCGTCTGGTGGGAGCGACGGCGCCGGCCGGATTGAGACTGCCCTGCTGACCGGCCGGTATCCGGCAAAATGTCGGAGAGCGGCGTGGTCCGTCCAGGCCTCACCTAGGCTGGCCGAAGCAGCTCTCCAGGCGTTCGCAAAGCTCCTTGAGAACGGCGGTAGCCGATGCCAGCCGCGCCCGGTCGCGCGGCGGCAGGCTGTTTGCGCCTTCTATGCTGAGGCGGTCGATGGCATAGCGCACAAGCTCTGCAGACTGCGACAATCCGCGCGACGTGCCGTCCTTCGTAGCTGCTCGACGCATGGCGGAGCCTCCTCTTTGCCCAACGTGGCCGCCGGTTTCGGGTTCCCGTCGCCCAGAATCATGCTTAACGATAAGCTAATATGTTATTGCTAAGATGGGCATTGCGTTGATAAGGCAGGGCATGGAATGTCGAGGAACCGTTGGGAATGCATGGTGGCCGCTTGACGGCATTTTCGCCGCAACCTATTGGAGCCGGGTGGAACGCCGGGAGCAATGAGGCCTCGTGGCGGAGTGGTTACGCAGAGGACTGCAAATCCTTGCACCCCGGTTCGATTCCGGGCGAGGCCTCCAATGCCCGAGCTCCCGCGCGTCAGCGTCAGGGGGCTTCAGTTCCGGTCGAAACAGCCGCGGCCTTTGCGCGGCAAGCGGATGGTTGGAACATGAGCGCTGATTTTGCCGAACGCCGGGTGAAGATGGTCGACGGCCAGATCCGCACCACCGACGTGACCAGCGCACCGCTGCTCGAGGCGATGCTTGTCGTGCCGCGCGAGGCCTTTGTCGGCGCCGGCCAGCGTGACCTTGCCTATATCGACGAGGACATCCGCATCGCCGATACGGCCGACGGTCCGCGCTATCTGATGGAACCGTCGCCATTGGCCAAGCTGATGCAGCTGGCCGATATCGGCCCAAGCGATTCGGCACTCGATGTCGGCTGCGGCACCGGCTATGCGGCGGCGATCCTGTCGCGGCTGGCAAGGTCCGTGGTGGCGCTGGAAAGCGATGCGGCGCTGGCCGAGACCGCCACTTCGACGCTTGCGGCACTCGGTTGCGGCAATGCCACCGTGGTCCACGGGCCGCTGCCGCAAGGCCACGCAGATAAGGCGCCTTACGACGTCATCCTGATCGGCGGCAGCGTCGGCGAGGTGCCGGCGGCGCTGTTCGACCAGCTTGCCGAAGGCGGCCGACTCGTCGCCGTGGAGGGGCAGGGCAATTCGGGCGTAGCCCGGCTTTTTTTTAAGACTGGAGGGGTTGTAACGGGAAGACGCGCATTTAATGCGGCAATTAAGCCACTACCGGGATTCGAACGCATTCCCGCCTTCGAATTCTGAGTGATTTTGCCTTGCAGCGAAGGCGCTGTCATGATCGCTTGCGTTTGAACAATCGTTGCTGATCTGCATAACCGGGTGTTTCTTGGGGGCTTTCAGCGGGGGAACGATAAAAAACGCGGCGCCGGCTGATCAGAAGGAGAAGCCAGCGTGGCGCAGTTCCCGTGCAAAACGAATGAGGGAATATAACGTGCCGTCTGTACGCAAGTTGCTTTTTACCGCTGTCCTCGTTTCGGCGACCGCGCTTTCTCCAATGGCCGCCTCGGCCGAAACCATTCTCGGGGCACTTTCAAAGGCCTATCAGAACAATTCCTCTCTCAATTCTTCACGCGCCGGCGTTCGCGTCACCGACGAGGGCGTTGCCATCGCCAAATCCGGCTGGCGCCCGACCATCACCGGTTCCGGAAGTATTGATTATACCGCCAGCCACAGCAACCTGTTGCACCGAAACATCTCGTTGACCACCGGCAACTTCGGCGTCGAGATCGACCAGACGCTGTTTGACGGTTTTCAGACCAGGAACAATGTGGCGGCCGCCGAATCGCGGGTCCGCGCTTCGTTCGAAAGCCTGCGCAACGCCGAAGAAAACACTCTTTTCAACGCGGCAAGCGCCTATATGGATGTTATCCGCGACCGTCAGGTCGCCGTGCTGACCGAACAGAACCTGCAATTCCTGACCGAGCAGGCGCGTGCGGCGCGTTCGCGCTTCGAGGTCGGCGAAGGTACGCGCACCGACGTCGCGCAAGCCGACGCCCAGCGTGCCTCCGCGGTGGCGCAGTTGAGCGCCGCCCGCGCCACGGCGCTGGCAAGCGCCGCGACCTATCGCCAGATCGTCGGCGACGAGCCGGGCAGGCTCAGGCCGGCTTCGCCGGTGTCGAAGCTGTTGCCGTCGAGCCTCGATGCAGCGATCGCGATCGCATCGGCCGAGCATCCGGCCATCCTCGCCACCGCGCATCTGGTCGACGCGGCGGCGTTTTCGGTGAAGTCTGCCGAAGGCGCGCTGCTGCCGCAACTCTCGGCGTCGGCGGGTGTTTCGAGCGCCTATCGCGGCACCGCGCCCGGCTCGCTCTCCTCGACACAGGATGGCGTAACCAATTCGGCGAACATCGGTGCGACATTGACGATACCGATCTATTCCGGCGGCCGGACCTCGGCATTGGTTCGCCAATCAAAGGAATCACTTAGCCAGGCCCGTATCGAGGTCGATGTCAGCCGCGACACCGTGCGCCAGGCGGTGACCTCGGCATGGTCGCAATACACCGCCGCGCAGCAAAGCGTCACGGCCAACCGGCAGGTGGTCGCCGCCGCGCAGCTTGCCCTGAACGGCGTCATCGAAGAGCGCAATGTCGGCCAGCGCACCACGCTCGACGTGCTCAACGCGCAGGCGACCCTCATCACCGCCAAGATCAATCTTGTCAGCGCCGAACGCGACGTGGTGGTGGCGAGCTATGCCATCCTCTCGGCGGTTGGCCATTTGTCGGCAGACCGCCTTGCGCTCAACGTGACGAAGTACAGGCCCGAAGAGCATTACAACGCCGTCAAGGACAAGTGGATCGGTCTGCGCACGCCGGACGGCCGCTGATCGCCAGGCCGTGTTTTCAGCCCGCGCTCGAACGACGCGCGGGCTTTCAACTCCCGACCCTAATCTGTTGAAATCCGAGATGTCGCCAGATTGGGGATTCTCGCAAGCCGTTCCGTCGGTTACGCTGTTGCCATGATTCGAATCCGGCATTGCCGGACAGGAAATCTGGGAACGAGTCACAAGGGCGGCGGATGTGACGATGGCGACGGCAAGCAGCGTACAGCGCGAACCTTCCATGGAAGAAATACTAGCTTCCATCAGAAGGATCATCGAGGACAGCGATACCGGCCGCAAGCAGCCGGGCGACGCCGACGAGCTGCGCCAGGATCTGCAACCGGCGCCGGCAGCCGGACGGGCAGCGGAGGGGGATGCGTTCCGCTCCGAACTGCGCGGCGGGCTGGAGATCGCCAAGCCGGCCACGCGCGCCGAGGTGCAGCCAACGGCCGCGCCGGTCATTGAGCCCCTGGAAACGCCGCTGCGCGCCGGCCCGGAAAAGGCAGCGGTTACGCCGGCTGAGGTGAACACCGCTCCCGCAAAGCCGGATCGGCCTGCGACAGCCAAGGCTGCCGAGACGACCGACACCATCATCGCCGATTGGCGGCGCGAGATCGCGGCGGTCGGCGACGCGATGGCCAAGCCGGAGCGCGCCGAGCCACGCCGGACGCCGGACGCCGAGCCGAAAGCCGAGGTTTTCGAGAACGAGGCGACTGCTGAACCTGTGCCGGAGCCTTCGGAAATTGGGCCGGAGCCTTCGGAAAGCGGCCCGGAACCTTCGAAAATCGGCCCGGAATCTTCGAAAATCGGATTGGCGCGTCCGGCGGTCAGCGAGGCGCCGTCCCTTCGGCCGGCGATCCTTTCGGAGCATGCGGGCCGGCAGGTTGCCGCCGCCTTCGGTGAACTTTCGGACGCGTTTGCCAGCCGCAGCAAGAAGACCTTCGACGAGATGGCCGAGGAGATGCTGCGGCCGATGCTGCAGGACTGGCTGGACAACAACCTGCCGACGCTGGTCGAGCGGCTGGTGCGCGAGGAAATCGAGCGCGTCGCGCGCGGCGCGCAGTAGCAATTCGGAGAGCCGCCAATGGGCGGCGCTCGACCGGCGAATTGTCGAAGTCGGCGCTGCCCCTCATCCGCCTGCCGGCACCTTCTCCCCGTATAGTGACGGGGAGAAGGGGTTGACCGCAATTTAGGCGCCTTTTCCGCAACGTTCGTGACTGGCGAAAGCTTCAGTGCAGGCGTTTTTCTCCCCGTCACTATACGGGGAGAAATGCCCGGCAGCGGCATTCGCACAGTCAGCGCAAACCTGAAGCGATTGCCTTGCAACATTCAGTCCCGCGAGTTGCACCGAACCATCCCGGCGCTATCTATTGGCCATGCCGCCCTTGCGGTTGACTTGGCAACAACCTTCCGATTTACACCGGACCACAAATTCCGGACAGCGCGGACCGTTTTCCCATGCTCGAAAAGACCTACGACGCCAAAGCCGTCGAGCCGAAGATTGCCAGGATCTGGGAAGAGGCCGACGCGTTTCGGGCCGGCGCCGGGGCCGAGGAGGGGGCTGAAGCCTTCACCATCGTCATCCCGCCGCCGAACGTCACCGGCTCGCTGCATATGGGCCACGCGCTCAATAACACGCTGCAGGACATTCTGGTCCGCTTCGAGCGCATGCGCGGCAAGAACGTCTTGTGGCAGCCGGGAATGGACCATGCCGGCATCGCCACGCAGATGGTGGTCGAGCGCCAGCTGATGGAGAAGCAGATCCACCGCCGCGACCTGACCCGAGATGAGTTCATCGACAAGGTGTGGGAATGGAAGGCCGAATCCGGCGGCGCCATCCTCAACCAGCTGAAGCGGCTCGGGGCCTCGGCCGACTGGAGCCGGGAGCGCTTCACCATGGACGAGGGCCTGTCCAAGGCCGTGCTCGAAGTGTTCGTGACGCTCTACAAGGAAGGGCTGATCTACAAGGACAAGCGCCTTGTGAACTGGGACCCGAAGCTGTTGACCGCCATCTCGGATCTCGAGGTCGAGCAGCAGGAAGTCAACGGCAACCTCTGGCACTTCCGCTATCCGGTCGAAGGCATGACCTTCGATCCGGAAAATCCGAAGACCTTCATTACCGTTGCGACGACCCGCCCGGAGACGATGCTGGGTGATACGGCTGTCGCCGTCCACCCCGACGACGAGCGTTTCCGGCATCTTGTCGGCAAGAACCTCATCCTGCCGATCGTCGGCCGCAGGATCCCGGTGGTGGCGGACGAGTATTCCGATCCCGAAAAAGGCAGTGGTGCGGTCAAGATCACGCCGGCGCATGACTTCAATGATTTCGAGGTCGGCAAGCGCCACCGGCTGCCGGCGGTCAACATCCTCACCGTCAATGCGGCGGTGAGCCTCAAGGACAATGAGGACTTTCTCGCCGGACTGGACGTGACGCCGGAGCGCCAGGCCGTCTGGGACAGCCTCGACGGCCTCGACCGTTTCGATGCGCGCAGGAAGATCGTCGAGCTGATGCAGGCGGGCGGCTTTCTCGAGAAGGTCGAGCCGCATCGCCACACGGTGCCGCACGGCGACCGCGGCGGCGTGCCGATCGAGCCGTTTCTGACCGACCAGTGGTATGTCAATGCGGCGGAACTGGCCAAGCCGGCGATCGCCTCGGTGCGCGAGGGCCGTACCAATTTCGTGCCCAAAAACTGGGAAAAGACCTATTTCGACTGGATGGAAAACATCCAGCCCTGGTGCATTTCGCGCCAGCTCTGGTGGGGCCACCAGATCCCGGCCTGGTACGGGCCGGACGGGCATGTCTTTGTCGAAAAGACCGAGGAAGAGGCGCTCGGTGCCGCCGTCGAATACTATCTGGCGCTGGAAGGGCCGTGGAAGGCCTGGGTCGAGGACAAGCTCGAGAATTTCCAGCCTGGCGAGATCCTGACCCGCGACGAGGACGTGCTCGACACATGGTTCTCGTCGGCGCTGTGGCCGTTCTCGACGCTTGGCTGGCCGGACCAGACGCCGGAGCTGAAGACCTATTACCCGACCGACGTGCTGGTGACTGGTTTCGATATCATCTTCTTCTGGGTCGCCCGCATGATGATGATGGGCCTGCATTTCATGGACCAGGAGCCGTTCCATACGGTCTATGTCCACGCGCTGGTTCGTGACAAGAACGGGCAGAAGATGTCGAAGTCGAAAGGCAACGTCATCGATCCGCTCGAGCTCATCGACGAATACGGCGCCGATGCGCTGCGCTTCACCTTGACTGTGATGGCAGCGCAAGGCCGCGACGTTAAGCTCGATCCGGCGCGCATTGCCGGTTATCGCAATTTCGGCACCAAGCTGTGGAACGCGACGCGCTTCGCCGAGATGAACGAAGTGGCGCGCGACGACGATTTCTGGCTGCAGGACGCCAAGCTGGCGGTCAACCGCTGGATCCTGACGGAGCTGACGCGAGCCGCGCGCGACATAACGGACGGCATCACCTCATACCGCTTCAACGAGGCGGCGGGTGCCGCCTACCGCTTCGTCTGGAACCAGTTCTGCGACTGGTACCTGGAACTGCTGAAGCCGGTGTTCATGGGCACCGACGAGGCCGCCAAGGCCGAGAGCAGGGCCTGCGTCGCCTTCGTACTCGACGAGATCTACAAGCTGCTGCATCCGATGATGCCGTTCATGACCGAGGAACTGTGGGCCGAAACCGCCGGCGAGGGCAGGCAACGGCAATCGCTGCTTTGTCATGCGGCATGGCCGTCGCCCGACTTCGAGGACGAGGCGGCCGCCGCCGATATCAACTGGCTGGTCGACCTTGTCTCCGGCATCCGCTCGGTGCGTTCGGAGATGAACGTGCCGCCGGCGGCTATCGCACCGCTCGTGGTGATCGGCGCCAACGAAACGACACGCGAAAGGCTCGAGCGTCAGGACTCGGCCATCAAGCGTCTGGCGCGGGTCGGCGACATCTCGCTCGCCGAGGCGCCACCCAGGGGATCCGCCCAGATCGTCGTCAACGAGGCGACGATCTGCCTGCCGCTCGGCAGCCTGATCGACCTTGCCGCCGAGGCAGCGCGCCTGCACAAGGAGCTTGCGAAGGTGACCGAGGAAATAGCGCGGCTCTACAAGAAGCTGTCCAACGAGAAATTCGTCGCCAACGCGCCGGAAGAGGTGGTGGAGGCCGAGCGTGAAAAACTCGCCGAATATCGCGAGGCGCAAGAGAAGCTTTCGGTGGCATTGGCGCGGGTGCGCGATGCCGGTTGATCGAATAGATTGGGCCGGTTGATCGAACAGATTGGGCCGGCTGATCAAACAAGTTGATCGAACAGATTGGGCCGGCTGATCAAACAAATTGGGCCTGCTGGCCGCAATAGATTCGCCGGTCACGAATCTGCCTTCCAGACAGGCCGCCTGCCACGAAAACGGGCATTCCGCAGCGTAAATCTTGAGGCAAACTGAATGTTTTTGCCCCATTGTTGCCATAATGTAACAATGGCTGACTGGGCACGCAAAATGCCCTGTTCTGCAGTGATTTAGAGGGTTTTCCCGAGTTTTCTCGTCGATCTGTATTGTGGCGGCCATTTTCCCGCCTCGGCAACAAGGCCGACACCTTGTCGGAAATGCGTTCAGCCAAGCTGTACATGTACGCACGGCGAATTCGTTGTTGCGCCGTTAACCTGAATTGGTTCTAGCTTGATGCAAGGACATTTCGGGGAGGAGATTCATGTGTTATTCGCGTCTCAAAGTGCTGCTGGGCGCGGGGGCTTTTTCGCTGGCTTTGGCTGGGACGGTGCAAGCCGGGGGCTTTGACCGGGGCGGCGTCAACATCGACCAGCTGTTCGACGCGGCGCCATATTCGTTCGACGCAGGCGTCACCTATGTTTCGCCACAGCGCAAACTCAAGAATGTGCAGCGTCTCGATGGCTCGGGTTTGTCGACATCGGCGGTGGACGTTGGTGGCGATTATGCGGTGCCGCATGTCGGCATCAAGGCCAACATCTTTGAGCCCGTAGACTGTCTTGCCACCTATACGAGACCGTATGGTGCGGACGCGAATTTCGGCATGAACAACGCCTATTCGCCGACAGCGGTCAAATACGCCGTCGACACAGACGATTTCGGTCTCACCTGCTCCTATAAGGTGAACGTCGGCAAGGGCGCCATACGATTCATCGGCGGTGTCTCCTACCAGCAGGTAGACGCGTTTCTTTCCCGTCAGACACTGCTCGCCTTCGGCAATACCGGCCTCGGTGTCTTCAAGCTATCCGACGAGGCATGGGGTTGGCGTGCGGGCGCAGCCTATGAGATCCCCGAGATCGCTCTGCGCGCCAGCCTGATGTACTCTTCGAGCTACAAATATGACGGGCTGTCGGGAACCGTCGACACGACCGGCTTCAGGGGCGCCTTTCCAGCGGATCTGATTCCCGGCTCTACCGGCGTGTACCCAGTCTCGGCGTCGGCTGAGATACCTCAGGCTCTGGAATTCAAGCTGCAGAGCGGCATAGCTCCTGGCTGGCTGGCCTTTGGTTCCATCCGCTGGCAGGAGTGGAGCAAGCTTGGCGTCATTGCCATCAATGGCGTGCACAGTCCGGTAACCGGTTTGCCCTCGCCCGTTTCATTCGACCTGCTTTATCGCGACGGCTGGACGGTCACGGGCGGTATCGGGCACAAGTTCACCGATCAATTGTCGGGCGTGGTTTCGCTGACCTGGGATCGCGGCACCTCGACGACCTCCGGCTATCAGTCGGATACCTGGGCCGTCGCCAGCGGCGTCTCCTATTCGCCGAACGACCAGGTCGAGGTCAGGCTCGGCGGCTCGATCGGTGTGCTGACGAGCGGGTCATCGACTTTCAGCGGTGTCGGCGACGTGGCAAATGCCGTTACCTACACCTACGGCAACGACCTGCTTCTCGCTGGTTCGGCTTCCGTCAAGATCAAGTTCTAACTATTGAATTTTAAACGACAAAACGGCCGGGCGCTGCCCGGCCGTTTTGTTCGGTGCGTCATCCGGCATTCGGCCAATGCAACAAATTGCCCCCCATGATGTTCGCTCCGATAATTGTGACGTTTTGGCAACAGTTTCTGAACAACCCTCGCGTCGCCCGGCCGCCCGAGAACATTGCCTATTTCCCGCCATAAACCCGGCGCACCTCGAACCTGTCTCGGGACATGCGCCAAAAGGCTAGGCGAAGAGGCAGGCCGCACCGCCCGCGGCAAGGACGAGTATGGACGCCAGAGCGATCTCCAAGGCCAAGCTGCCGAGCCGCCACGTGACCGTTGGTCCCGAGCGGGCGCCGCATCGCTCCTACCTTTATGCAATGGGGCTGTCGGCGGCCGAGATCGCGCAGCCTCTGGTCGGTGTCGCCAGCTGCTGGAACGAGGCCGCGCCCTGCAACATCTCGCTGATGCGCCAGGCGCAAGTGGTCAAGAAGGGCGTGGCGGCCGCCAACGGCACGCCACGCGAATTCTGCACCATCACCGTCACCGACGGCATCGCCATGGGTCATCAGGGCATGAAGTCGTCGCTGGTGTCGCGCGAGGTCATCGCCGACTCGGTCGAGCTCACCATGCGCGGCCATTGCTACGATGCGCTGGTTGGATTGGCCGGTTGCGACAAGTCGCTGCCCGGCATGATGATGGCCATGGTGCGCCTCAACGTACCGTCGATCTTCATCTATGGCGGCTCGATACTGCCCGGCAGCTACCGTGGCCGGCAGATCACCGTGCAGGACGTGTTCGAGGCGGTCGGCCAGCATTCGGTCGGCACGATCGGCGACGCCGAGCTGCTCGAGATCGAGCAAGCCGCCTGTCCGTCGGCCGGCTCCTGCGGCGCCCAGTTCACCGCCAATACCATGGCCACCGTCGCTGAGGCGATCGGCCTGGCGCTGCCCTATTCCTGCGGCGCGCCGGCACCCTACGAGATGCGAGACCGCTTCAATTTCGCTTCCGGCGAAAAGATCATGGAGCTGATCGCAAGGAACATCCGCCCGCGCGACATCGTTACTATAGAAGCGTTGGAAAATGCCGCGACCGTGGTCTCGGCCACCGGCGGCTCGACCAACGCGGCGCTGCATCTGCCGGCGATCGCGCACGAGGCCGGGATAAAGTTCGATCTTTTCGACGTGGCCAAGATATTCGAGAAAACACCCTATATCGCCGACCTCAAGCCGGGCGGCAAATACGTCGCCAAGGACATGTTCGAGGCCGGCGGCATTCCGCTGTTGATGAAGACGCTGCTCGACCATGGCTATCTTCATGGCGATTGCCTGACGGTGACCGGCCGCACTTTGGCCGAAAATATGGAACATGTTTCCTGGAATGACAGCCAGGATGTGGTCCGTCCCGCCAACAGGCCGATTACCCAGACCGGCGGGGTCGTGGGCTTGAAGGGTAACCTTGCCCCCGAAGGCGCGATCGTGAAGGTCGCAGGTATGGCGGAGCTCAAATTCTCGGGTCCGGCACGCTGCTTCGATTCGGAAGAGGAATGTTTCGAAGCGGTTACGCATCGCAACTATAGCGAAGGCGAGGTTCTCGTCATCCGTTACGAGGGTCCGCGCGGCGGCCCGGGCATGCGCGAAATGCTGTCGACGACGGCGGCTCTCTACGGCCAGGGCATGGGCGGCAAGGTGGCGCTCATCACCGACGGGCGTTTTTCGGGCGCAACGCGCGGTTTTTGCATCGGCCATGTCGGGCCGGAAGCGGCAGTGGGCGGCCCGATCGGGCTGCTTAGGGATGGCGACTTGATCTCGATCGATGCGGTGAACGGCACGATCGAGGTTGCATTGTCCAAAGCCGAACTGGCGGCGAGGGCAAAAGCATGGAAGGCGCGCACGACCGACTATCAGTCGGGCGCGATCTGGAAATACGCACAGACGGTCGGACCTGCCCGCGACGGCGCGGTCACCCATCCCGGCGGTGCCAAAGAAACACACTGCTATGCGGACATCTGAGTTGTTGAGGTCGTCTGTCCTTTCGGCACTGGTTGCGCTCGCCACGTTTGGCGCGACCTTGGGCGCCGTCGGCCAGGCCATGGCCTTCGACGACAAGGTGTTCGACGACAAGACCGGCGTGAAGCCGCAGTCGAGCCCGTGGGCGGTGTTCCAGTTCGGCTTTTCCGCCTACAAGAACGGCCATAAGGAGCAGGCCGCGGAAGCCTATAAATATGCCGCCGAGAACGGCCAGATCGGCGCCACCTGGAAGCTTGCGCGCATGTATGCCGAAGGCGATGGCGTGGCGCGAGACGACTACGCGGCGTTCAAGTTCTTCAGCGAGATCGTCGACCAGGATGTCGAGCCCGGTTCGCCCGAGGAAAGCTATGTTTCGGACGCGCTGGTGGCGCTCGGCGACTATCTGAGGAAGGGCATTCCCGGCAGCCCCGTCGAGGAGAACGAGGTGGCGGCCCAGGAATATTACATGCGTGCCGCCGCCAACTACCGCAACCCGAACGCCCAGTTCGAGATGGGCCAGATGTTCCTCAAGGGTGAGGGCGGCGTCAAGGCCAGCGTCAAGCAGGCCGGACGCTGGTTCCAGCTGGCGGCCGAAAAGGGCCATGCGGGCGCGCAGGCGACGCTCGGCAACCTGCTTTTCCAAAGCGGCAAGATCGTGCGGGGGCTGGCGATGATGACCGCGGCGCTCGAACGGGCCTCACCCGCCGACCAGCCATGGATCCGCGGCATGCAGGAAGAAGCGTTTGCGGCCGCCGGCGAAGCCGACCGCCGCACCGCGATCTCGCTGGCCGACGACATCCTCACCAAGGGTGGCGGCGACCAATAGGTCGGCAGAATTTCCGTTTTGAGATCAATTGTCGGTCGGTTCCGCCGGCATGCCGCTGGGCGCCGGTGTTGAGATCGGCGTGCCCTGCAGATGTGGGGCCAGCGTGTTCTCCGGGCAGCCATCCCGCTGCTTTGTCCAGGATGTGTTGTTGAGCACCATCTCGCAACGGGCGAGGTAGCTTTGGCCGGCAAGCGTCAGGCAGGCGACCCGGCCGATCTGGAATGATTTGCCGTTAGCCAGGCACTCTGCATCGGCAAAAGCCGGCGTCGCCACCGCCATCGCAAGCGCGCAGCCGATCGGGCAAAGTGCAAATCGAGTAGTCATGGGAACCCCAGCCACCATGATGATTTCTCATTAAGCGCGCGATTTGTGGCGATAAGAGGTCAACTTATCAATGTGCCGCCGGACAGCAGCTCCGGTCAGGCCGGCTGCAGCGCCAGATCGATCGCCACCGGCACGTGGTCGGAGGGTTTTTCCCAGGCGCGCACCTGTTTTTCGATCGAAGCCGAGGAAAACCAGTTGGCGGCTTCGGGCGACAGAAGCAGGTGGTCAATGCGGATGCCGTTGTTCTTCTGCCAGGCGCCGGCCTGATAGTCCCAGAACGTAAAAATGTCCGAGGCGTCGGTGACGGCACGCACGGCTTCGGTGAAGCCGAGATTCTTCAGCCGCCGGAACGCTTGCCGCGTCGCGGGCTGGAACAGTGCATCGCTTAGCCAGTTTTCCGGATACTTCGCGTCGATCGGCTCGGGAATGACATTGTAGTCGCCGGCCAGGACCAGCGGCTCTTCCAGAGCAAGCCGCTCCTCGGCCCAGCGCTCAAGTCGCGCCATCCAGGAAAGCTTGTAGGAGAACTTCTTCTCGTCGTCGATCGGGTTGCCGTTCGGCAGATAGATCGAGGCAACGCGCAAGGCGCCCTTGTCGGTCGAGAACACGCCCTCGATGAAACGCGCCTGCTCGTCGGCATCGTCGCCCGGCAAACCGCGATTGACCTCGTCGAAACGCAGCTTCGACAGGATGGCGACGCCGTTGAAGCCTTTTTGGCCGTAAGTCTCGACATTGTAGCCGAGCGCCTCGATCTCGGCGCGGGGAAACTGCTCGTCGACCGTCTTGATCTCCTGCAGGCAGGCGATGTCGGGCGCGCTTTCCGTCAGCCAATGGGTCAAATTGCCGATGCGGGCGCGAACGCCGTTGATGTTCCAGGTGACGATTTTCATGACGGCCTCGATAGGCTGGTGGTCCGGAGACTAGCGATCCGGTGGATGACGTTCGACAAGGCCGATCGTATTGCCTGCCGGGTCCTTTAGGAAGGCCATCCATTCGCTTTCCCCCGCCTGGCCGAACAGGCCTTCGGTGTCGCGATGGACGAGCGCCGGCGGCGCGGTGAAGGGAACACCCGCGGCCCTTGCCGAAGCGTGGAACTCGTCGAGGCCCGATATGTCGAGATAGACGGTGCCGGCAGGCAGGCCGTCGGTGAAAAGCAGGCGCACGTCACCGGCCATGATGAAGGCGATGCCCGGCGGATCGAAACGCGCATGCAGATTCATGCCGAGCACCTCGCACCAGAACGCCAGCGTCGCATCGAGGTCGCGCCCGGCGGAAAGCGCGACCTGACGGACCGCGCCGATGTCGGGCATTTCTAGATCGAGAAGCTGGTGCCGCAGCCGCAGGAGGCGACCGCATTGGGGTTTCTGATCTGGAACGACTGGCCCATCAGATCGTCGACGAAATCGATCACCGAGCCGCCCATATAGACCAGCGACAGGTCGTCGATCAGCACGGTGGCGCCGTCCTTCTCGATGGCGACGTCGTCGTCATTGCGCCCATCGACCAGGTCGAACTTGTAGGAGAAGCCGGAACAGCCGCCGCCCTCGACCGAAACGCGCAGCGCCGTCTTGCCGGCTTCGCTCGCCACAATCTTGGCGATCCGCCTGGCGGCGGCGTCGGTCATCTCGACTTTCATGGCGGTCTTGGCATCAGCGCCCATGGGCGTCACCTTGCTTTCGGTTTTGTATGATAGGTATGAAGCGCGACGGGGCAAGTCAACTGCGGCATACGCTATGACCAACGAGTTGGGCGACATCGGATTCGGCTATCGGCCGCGCGCGGCCTATGCCAGCGACCCGGCGAAGTCGCGCGGGCGGCTGTTCGACGAGGTGGAAAGCCCGACGCGCACGCCGTTCCAGCGCGACCGCGACCGCATCATCCATTCGACGGCGTTCCGCCGGCTGAAGCACAAGACGCAAGTGTTCGTCGCGCACGAAGGCGACCATTACCGCACGAGGCTGACGCATTCGATCGAGGTGGCGCAAATCGCACGCGCTCTGGCGCGGGCGCTGCGCGGCGACGAGGACCTGGCCGAGGCGGTGGCCCTGGTGCACGACTTCGGCCACACGCCCTTCGGCCATACCGGCGAGGACGCGCTGAATGAGAAGATGGCCGCCTGGGGCGGCTTCGACCACAATGCGCAGTCGCTGCGTGTGGTGACGCGGCTGGAGCGGCGCTATGCCGAGTTCGATGGGCTGAACCTCACCTGGGAAACGCTGGAGGGGCTGGTCAAGCACAATGGCCCGCTGACCGATGCCAAGGGGAAAGGGCTGAAGGGGCCGGTGCCGCAGGCTATCCGCGACTATTCCGAACTGCACGACCTCGAGCTCGACCGCTTCGCCGGTATCGAGGCGCAGTGCGCGGCGATTGCCGACGACATTGCCTACAACACCCACGACATCGATGACGGCTTGAGGGCAGGGCTGTTGACGCTCGATATGCTGGAGGGCGTCTCGCTGCCGGGGTCGATCCTCAAGGGCGTGCGTCAGCGCTATCCGGCGCTCGATGACGTACGCACCGGCCACGAGCTGATGCGCCGGCAGATCACCATCATGGTCGAGGACGTGATCGTCTCGACGACGGCCAATCTGGCGCGCATCCAGCCCGACAGCGCCGAAGCGGTAAGGGCGGCCGGCGAGACGATGGTGAGCTTCTCCGCCGAGACGGCCGTATCGGAAAAGGAGCTGAAGGCCTTTCTCTACAAGCACCTCTACCGGCATGCGGAGGTCATGCGGGTGCGCGCCGATGCCGACCAGATCGTCAGGGACCTGTTCGACGTCTATTTCGCCGATCCGCGCGCCATGCCGGATGGCTGGCGCGAAGGGCTCGACCGGGCAGAGGACCGCGTCAAGGCGCGCAGTGTTGCCGATTTCCTGGCCGGCATGACGGACACTTATGCGCTCAAGGAACACAGGCGTTTGTTTGACCATACGCCGGATTTGAGCTAGGGCGGGCGCGATTTTGCCGGCCAACGCGCCGGATCCATGCAAAACCGTCAGAGCCATAGCAATGAACATCTTCGCCGATTTCAACGCGCGAATCATAAAGGCCGTCGAAGCGCTTGATTTGAAAGACAAGGATGGCGCGTCGCCGGACCTGTCGCGCATCGCCGTCGAGCCGCCGCGCGATGCCAGCCATGGCGACCTCGCGACCAACGCTGCCATGGTGTTGGCCAAGCCGACCGGCCAGAGCCCGCGTGCGCTGGCCGAAAGGCTGGCCGAGGCGCTGCGCGCCGACGAGGATATCGCGGCCGCCGAGATCGCCGGCCCGGGCTTCGTCAATCTCAGGCTCAAGGACGGCTTCTGGCAGGCGCATCTGACGGCGCTGCTCGGCGAAGGCCGCAATTACGGCCGCTCGACTGTCGGCGGCGGCAAGAAAACCAATGTCGAGTATGTCTCGGCCAACCCGACCGGCCCGATGCATGTCGGCCATTGCCGGGGTGCTGTGGTCGGCGACGCGCTGGCCAATCTGATGGCCTTCGCCGGTTACGACGTGACCAAGGAATACGTCATCAACGATGCCGGTTCGCAGATCGACGTGCTCGGACGCTCAGTCATGCTGCGCTACCGCGAAGCGCTCGGCGATGAGATCGGCGACATTCCGGCCGGGCTTTATCCAGGCGACTATCTGATCCCCGTTGGTCAGGCGCTGGCCAGCGAATTCGGCCGCTCCCTGCTGCAGATGCCGGACGAAGAGGCGCTTGCCATCGTCAAGGACAGGACGATCGATGCGATGATGGCGATGATCCGCGAGGATCTGGCGCTGCTCAACGTGCATCACGACGTCTTCTTCTCCGAGCGGACGCTGCATGCCAACAATGCCAAGAAGATCCGCTCGGCGATCAGCGACCTGACGCTGAAGGGCCACATCTACAAGGGCAAGCTGCCGCCGCCCAAGGGCGAGAAGCCGGACGACTGGGAGGACCGCGAGCAGACGCTGTTCCGCTCGACCGCGGTCGGCGACGACATGGACCGGGCGCTGGTCAAGTCGGACGGCACCTTTACCTATTTCGCCGCCGATGTCGCCTACCTCAAGGACAAGGTCGATCGCGGTTTCGTCGACCTGATCTATGTGCTTGGCGCCGATCATGGCGGCTACGTGAAGCGGCTGGAAGCGCTTGCCCGGGCGATTGCCGGGGACGAGGTCAAGCTTACCGTGCTGCTTTGCCAGCTGGTCAGGCTGTTTCGCGCCGGCGAGCCGGTGCGCATGTCGAAGCGGTCCGGCGAGTTCGTGACCTTGCGCGAAGTGGTCGAGGAGGTTGGCCGCGACCCGATCCGCTTCATGATGCTCTACCGCAAGAACGACGCGCCGCTCGACTTCGATTTCGCCAAGGTGACCGAGCAGTCGAAGGACAATCCGGTGTTCTACGTGCAGTACGCCTCGGCGCGCTGCCATTCGGTGTTCCGGCAGGCGAGCGAGCAATTGGGCGAGGCCATGTTCGACCGCAACCAGCTGGCCGCCGAAGTGGCTTTGCTGACCGACGAGGGCGAGATCGGCCTGATCAGGAAGCTCGCCGAATATCCTCGGCTGATCGAAGCCGCGGCGCTCGCGCTCGAGCCCCACCGGCTGGCATTTTACCTTTACGAACTCGCTTCCAGCTTCCACGGACACTGGAACCGGGGCACCGATAATCCCGACTTACGTTTTGTTAAGGTTAACGACCGACAATTGACGCATGCCAGACTAGGGCTGGTGCAGGCTGTTTCGGACGTTTTGACGTCCGGCCTGACGCTGATCGGAGCCAATGCGCCCACCGAAATGCGTTAGGTTTGAGTAAAAAACCTGTCACCTTTTGCCCACATTGCGCTGGTAAGGGCCAACCCTACGCGACGTCCATGGCGTCCGAATGAGTGCGAGTTCGGGAACAATAATGGCAGACAGAACCCAGCTGAGAGCAGCCGACCACAACGACATCGCCAACGATGATCCGTTCGCGGAACTGACCAGGATCATGGGGTTCGACCCGCGCCAGCCGGTCAAACCGCAAACGCCGGCCCAGCCGAAAACCGCTGCCGCCGAACCGTCGCTGGACGAGGGCGATTTCGAGATCGATCTCGAGAAGGAGTTGATGGGCGAATTCGGCGCCGACGCCAATAACAATGCTTCCCCTGCCAAGCTTCGCGAGCCGACACCCGAACCGGCCGCCGCCGACGAAATGGAGGACGCGCTTGCTGCCTCGTTCGAACAGGATTTCGCGTTCAACGACAGTGCGGCGGATGATGCTGCTCCTGTTGCAGCCACTTCTGTTGCCGCCGACGAAATTGCCTCCGCCCCCGAAAGGGCGTTCGCTCCCGCCGTCGAGCCGGAGCTCGACGACGATTTCGATAACGCCGTCGCCGGCTCGCTCGAAGACGTGTCGCCATTCGAGGACGACCTTTCGAGTGACGACAAACTTGCCGCCTCGCTCGACCAGGATTTTCGGCACGACGACGATGTGACGGCCAAGATCGCGGTGACCGGTGAGGATGAACCCAGGGCCGCAGCCGAGGCGATCGAGCCGGTCGACGAGCCCGCCTTCGACGATGAGTTCGACGATGCCGTTGCAAGCTCGCTCGAAGACGAGATGATGCTCGAAGAGCATGAGCCGATGGAGCAGACCGTCGCCGTTGAAACCGCTGCGCAAGCGGCCGCGCCTGCGTTCGATGACGAGTTCGACGATGCCGTGGCAAGTTCGCTCGAAGACGAGCTGATGTTCGATGAGCATGAGCCGGCGGAAAACGTCGCCGCCCCGGCATCGCCGGTTGAGGCGGTTTCGGCCGATGAGGATCTTGCCGGCCATTTCGATGATGCCATGGCCGATGTCGACATGGACTTCGACGTTCGCTCGGACGGGCCTGCCGAAATCGAAGAACCAGAGTTTATCGAAGAGCAGTCGATCGAAGAGCCAGAGGCCGCCCGGCTTTCCGGCACGGCCGCTGAAGCGGCGTTCGACGACGATTTCGATCTGAGCTTCGACGATGCGCCTGCCGAGGAAGCCGAAGAACCCGTGGCGCAGGTTGCGGCCGAACCAGCGGCGCCGGCCGCTGTCGTCCCGACGGCCCCAGTGGCTGAGGAACGCAGCCTGGAAGACGAACTGAACGCGCTGCTCGGTGCGATGAGCACACGGCCGGCACAAGCGGTCAACGAACCTCAGACAAGCCCGCAGACTGCCCAGCAGCCTGCCCAGAAGCCCGTGATGGCTGTTCAGCAGCCTATCGCGCCGGTAATTCAGAAGCCAGCAGTGGCCGCTGAACAGCCAATGGCGGCGGTCAAAGACGTCGCCAACGAACCGGTGCATGCTGTCGACGAGCTGGATTGGGAACTCGACGAGCACGAGCCCGCTGAGCCGCAGCAGTCCAGTGCCGCCGATGACGCCGATCTTGGCAGTGTCCTCCTCGATGAGCTTGAAGGCGAGGATTTCGCTGTTGAAGCCGCTGCCGGACCCGCGGATGATCTCGACAGCGATGCACTCGATGCCGACTTCGCCAGGAATATCGGCCTGGATCATGACTCGGCCGACAAGAGTGCGGCAGCTGCTGCCGAGGAAGACCCGCTCGATGCGCTGAACTGGCTGACGACACGCGCCACACCGCCCGAGCCGGCCCGCTCGTGGAGCCGCGTGACACCGGTCGCACAGCCTCAGCCCGCTTTTGCAAGCCAGCCGATGGCTTCGGCGCGTTCGGCACCACCGCCGCAGCCGGCTGCAACGCCGTCCTATCGGGCCGCACCGGTCGAAGAGAGGCCGTCCTATGAAAGCCAGGCATCCCGTGAAGAGAGGCCGTCCTATGAAGATCGGCCCGCCTACACGGAAGCTGCACCAACTTCGCGTCAACAGCCTTCCGCCTATGACGAGATGCCCGATGTCGAGACGGTCGACGTGCCCGAGCGCGTCGTGGCGCTGGCGGACGATCTCGACATTCCGGAGCTCAACTTCGACGATGACGAGCCGGTGGCGCCCGCCTACGACGATCTCGATGCCGATTTTGCCAGCCTTCTCACCGAAATGAATGCAACGGATATAGCGCCTGCCCCGGTGCGCAGTGCTGGCTATGACGATGAATACGATGCCGGCTTCGCGTCTGGCTACAAGCAAGATCGTAGCGAGACGCGCGCCTATGGCGCCAAGCCTGCGGAAGCCCCCGTCAGCGCGGCGGCTGCTTCCTATGCCGATGCAGCGGACGGTTTCGATCTGGGCCCATTGCCCGGTGGCCAGCCGGTTTCGCAGGCCGACGATTTCACCTTCGATGAGCTCGACTACGATCCCGAACTGGACGAGGAGATGTCGGTTCCGGGCCTTGCCGAACGCGGGGCCGAAAGGCAGCCGCGCAGGCGCGGGCTGCTGATAGGAGCGGTGGTCGGCGCCGTGGCGATTGCCGGAGGCCTTGGCGCCTTTGCGTTGACCCTCGGCGGCAAGAGCGGCGGCGATGCGCCGGTTATCGTCAAGGCCGACAACAGGCCGATCAAGATCAAGCCGGAAAATCCAGGCGGCACCGTCGTGCCGAACCAGGACAACAAGGTTTATGACGCTGTGGTCAAGGGCACCAAGCCCGCCGAGCCGGTTCAGCAGAAGCTGGTCACCAACACCGAAGAGCCTGTGGACCTGAAGGCCAACGAACCGGAGAGCCGCGTCGTCGATCTTTCGCCCAATGACCCCGATGCCGCGGACGATATCGACGCGCCCGGCACCGCGGCGTCCGACACCGACGGGGCTGGCACCAATGCGCCCGGCACCAGCGCGTCTGACTCCAGCACGCTTGGCGCCAGTGCGGCTGGCGCTGCCGAAACCGCCGCCGCACCGGCGCCCAAGTCCGAGGATCGCATCGCGCAGGTTCTGCAGGAGGCCGAGAAGGGTGCAACCCCCGAGATCGTCGCCGTTGCGCCGCGCAAGGTACGGACCATGGTCGTGAAACCTGACGGTTCGCTGGTGGCGCGCGAGGATCCGGCGCCTGCCGCCCCGCAGATGGCTGCTGCCGAGCCGGCCGATCCGGCGCCGCAGCACGTCGCTCCGTCGGCCCAGGCCGACGCCGCCGCGCAGACCGGCACCGTGCCCCTGATCGACCAAATCACAAGTGATCCGAAGATTGGCGACCAGCCGAGTGGCGATCAGGCGAGCGGCGATCAGGCGAGCGGCGATCAGGCCGAAACCTCCAAGCTGCAGCCGGCGCCCAAGCCCGACACAAAGGCTGAAGCCAAGCCGTCAGCCAGCAAGCAGTCCGCCAGCACCCCGGCCACGGTTCCGGTGGCGCCGCAGCGCCCGTCCGACCAGCCGGTCGACGTGGTCGGCGAGGTCAAGCCCGATCAGGTCGCTTCCATCGATCCGGCCGCGGCCGGGGCTGGTTCGTGGTCGATACAGATCGCTTCGCAGCCGACAGTCGAAAGCGCCCAGGCGACTTACCAGGATCTGCAGCGCCGCTACGGCAGCGTGCTTTCCGGCCGCACCGCCAACATCGTCAAGGCCGAGATTGCCGGCAAGGGCACCTTCTACCGCGTCCGCGTTCCGGCGCAGTCTCGCAACGAGGCGATCAAACTGTGCACCAGCTACAAGGCTGCCGGCGGCAATTGCTTCGTGTCCCACTAGGCACCAAAACCTCTCGAAAAGCCGGCGTCCGCGCCGGCTTTTTTGCGTGAACGGAAACCTCTGAAGGCAATTGCGGGCGATTCCCTTTGTCGGCGCGAAGCTCTAAACTGTTCCGCATGACCGAATCAAAATCCATGATCCTCGGCTGCGCCGGGAAATCACTGACCCGCGACGAGATCCGTTTCTATCGCAACGAATGCCCGTGGGGCTTCATCCTGTTTGCGCGCAATATCGGCGAGACCGAGCAGATCCGCGATCTGGTCGCCGCGATGCGCGACTGCGTCGGGCGTGCGGATGCGCCGGTGTTCATCGACCAGGAGGGCGGCCGGGTGCAGCGCCTGCGGCCGCCGCTGGCGCCGAACTATCCGGCTGCCGGTGCACTCGGCGCCTTGTGGCGCGACGACCATGACGCCGGCACCCGTGCCGCATGGCTGATGGCGCGGCTGCATGCCTTCGACCTGCTGCGCTACGGAATCACGGCGGATTGCCTGCCGGTGCTCGACGTGCCGATCGAGGGCGCCAGCGACGTCATCGGCGCGCGCGCCTATGGAAAGGAGCCGCGCGCCGTCATCGAATTGGGTCGCGCCGCGGCGGAAGGCCTGATGGCGGGCGGCGTGCTGCCGGTGATGAAGCATATTCCCGGTCATGGAAGGGCCTTCGCCGATACGCATTTCGAACTGCCGACCGTCGACGCCTCGATCGGCGACTTGCAGCGGCATGATTTTGCCCCGTTCAGGGAGCTCAACCATTTGCCGATGGCGATGACGGCGCATGTCGTCTATAGCGCGATCGACCCGAAGAACCCGGCCACCACATCCGGCAAGGTCATCGAAAAGATCATCCGCGACGAAATCGGCTTCGACGGGCTGTTGATGAGCGACGACACCTCGATGAAGGCACTTTCTGGGGATTTCCCGTCAAAGGCGGCCGCTATCCTTGCGGCGGGCTGCGATCTGGTCCTTCACTGCAACGGCGTGTTCGAGGAGATGGCCGGCATTGCATCGCGCACGACCGGGCTGGAAGGCAAGTCGTTTGAACGCGCGGAGCGGGCGCTGACCTATATCAGGAACCGTGACGTGGCGGACGAGACCGAGATTCGGACCGAATTTGCCAGTTATTTCGACGCGGTGGCCTAGCATCAAAGGAAGCGAAGTGGCGGAAACATTGGACCTGAAGGCCGGCAAGGCCGCACCGATGGACCGCTTGTGGGCCGAGAACGACGATTCCCGGCTGACCGGCGATCCGGCGTTGGTCGTCGATGTGGCCGGCTTCGAAGGTCCTCTCGATCTTCTGCTGCATCTTGCCCGCAATCAGAAGGTCGACCTGTCGCGCATCTCGATCCTGGCGCTGGCCGAACAGTATCTGGCCTTCGTCGAGAAGGTGAGGGCGCTGAGACTGGAGCTTGCCGCCGACTATCTGGTGATGGCGGCGTGGCTGGCGTTTCTCAAGTCGAAGCTCCTGATCCCCAAGCAGCCCGGCGACGAAGGCGAAAGCGGCGAGGAACTGGCGGCGGTGCTGCAGTTCCGGCTGAAGCGGCTGGAGGCGATGCGCGACGCGGCGGCACGGCTGGTCAACCGCAACCGGCTCGGACGCGACGTGTTTGCACGCGGCATGCCGGAGATGGTCATCGTCGAGAAGCGCAATGCCTATTCGGCCTCGCTCTACGACCTGTTGACCGCCTATGCCCAGCAGCGCCAGAAGCAGGCAATAACCAATGTGACGATCGCCAGGCGCGGCGTGTGGTCGCTCAAGGATGCGCGCGACGTGCTGACCAGGCTGATCGGGTCGCTGCGCGACTGGACGGCGCTCGACAGTTTCCTGGTCGAATATCTGGCCGGCCCGGAAGAGCGGCGCACCGCGGTTGCCAGCTCGTTTGCGGCGACGCTGGAACTGGTGCGCGAAGGCAAGATGGAAATGCGGCAGGACCAGGTGTTCGCGCCGCTTTATCTGCGCGGCCGCGCCCAGGCCATCAAGATAGTCGAGGTAACACCATGAACGAACGCGCCAACGCTTCGGTCATTCCGTTCAAGGTCGACGACGACGCCGAGCAAGGCGCGGTCGCCGAAAACCCGGCACAAAATCAGGGGCAGAATTTGTCGCGGAATCCCGGCGAGCGGCTGCATATGGCGGAGGCCGTACGGATGGCCGAGGCGATCGTATTCGCCAGCGCCGAGCCGGTCAGCGAAAAACAGCTCACTTCGCGACTGCCCGACGGCATCAACATTGCCGCGGCAATGGCCGAACTGCAGCAGATCTATGCGCGGCGCGGCGTCAATCTGGTGCGCGTCGGCGATGCCTGGGCGTTTCGCACCGCCGGCGACCTCGCCTTCCTGATGAGCCGTGACACGGTGCAGCAGCGCAAGCTGTCCCGCGCCGCCCTCGAAGTGCTGGCGATCATCGCCTACCACCAGCCGGTAACGCGCGCCGAGATCGAGGACATCCGCGGCGTCGAGACGTCAAAGGGGACGCTCGACACGCTGATGGAGACCGAATGGGTGAGGATGCGCGGCCGGCGTCGCACGCCCGGCCGTCCCGTCACTTACGGCACGACCGACATTTTCCTCGACCATTTCGCACTGGAGGAGATACGCGATCTCCCCGGCATGGAGGAATTGAAGGGTGCCGGGCTGCTGTCCGGCCGCATGCCGTCGAATTTCTCGGTGCCGCTGCCGCCGGCCGACCCCGATGCGCTTACCGACGACGAGGATCCGCTGACCGACATCGACCTCGAAGAACTCGGCCTTTTGACGCCGCGCGTCACGGAAGATTGAGCCGAGCGCCATCTTAAAGCCACAGGCAGGATGGAACTGCGCCGATTGGTAGCGGGCCACCGTGCCGAAAGTGCGTGACTTCGGCGACTCATTCATGAACTCTGTCGCAGTTCTGTTTGAATCCGAACCCGAAAGCGCATAGATCAGCGTCTGGGAAACCGTTCGAGAGAGATTTGCTATGGGTTCATTTTCGATTTGGCACTGGATGATCGTTCTGGTGATCGTGCTGCTGGTGTTCGGCCGCGGCAAGATCCCCGAGTTGATGGGCGACATGGCCAAGGGCATCAAGAGCTTCAAGAAGGGCATGGCGGACGACGAGACTGCCGAGGACAAGCGTACCGTCGAACACCGTTCCGACGAAACCGTTTCGGTACCGAAGGAAAAGGCCAGCAAAAGCTGAGCCCAAAACTTTAGTCGGCCAAAACTTGAGTCGGAACGTATAGCCATGTTCGAAGTCGGCTGGACCGAGATGCTGGTGATCGCGATCGTCATGATCGTGGTCGTCGGGCCCAAGGATTTGCCCAACATGCTGCGCACCTTCGGCCGCACGACGGCGAAGCTGCGCGCCATGGCGTCCGATTTCCAGCGGCAGTTCAACGAAGCGTTGAAGGAAGCCGAGCTCGACGACGTCAAGAAGTCGGTCGATTCGCTGAGAAGCCTCAATCCGGCAGCCGAGATCAGGAAGCAGCTCAATCCATTCGAGCAGGCCGCCGCCGACGTCCGTTCCGGCGTCGACGCAGTGATGAAACCCAAGCCGGCCGTCGATGCCGCCGCTTCGACGGAGCAGGCGGCCGAGCCGCTTAAGAACGGCGCAACGACGATGCCGGGCGTCAGCCCGCCGGAGCCGACGCCGGCCACGCCGATCTTTCCGGCGATGACGGACGAGTCCGTCGTAGCGCCGGCAGTGCAGGCGCAAACGGCTGCAGCGGCCGTGCCGAAAAAAGCACCTGCGGCAAAGAAGAAGCCAGCGCCCGCAAAAGCCGCGGCCGCCGCGCCGGCCAAGCCGGCAAAGACTGCTGCGCCAAAGGCTGCCGCAAAAGCTGAGCAAAAAGCGCAGTCGTCAGCAGCGAAGAAGCCTGCGTCAGCAGCGAAGAAGCCGGCCGCCAGGAAAACGGCGGGAGCCGCCAAGTGAGCGTTTCGGACAAGGAAAAGGACGAGATAGAAAAATCGTCGGCTCCGCTGATGGAGCACCTGATCGAGTTGCGCCGGCGGCTGATCTGGTCGATCGGCGGTTTTTTTGTTGCCTTCCTGGTCTGCTTCTTTTTCGCCAAGCGGCTGTTCAACCTTCTGGTCGTTCCGTTCAGATGGGCGACCCAATGGGCCGGGCTCGACCCGCACAAGGTCGAGCTGATCTATACGGCGCCACAGGAGTTCTTCTTTACCCAGGTCAAGCTCGCCATGTTCGGCGGTATGGTCATCGCCTTTCCGCTGATCGCCACGCAGATCTACAAATTCATCGCGCCCGGCCTCTACAAAAACGAGCGCAACGCCTTCCTGCCGTTCCTGATCGCCTCGCCGATCCTGTTCCTGATGGGCGCATCGCTGGTCTATTTCTTCTTCACGCCGATGGTGATGTGGTTCTTCCTCGCCATGCAGCAGACCGGCACCAACGACCAGGTGCAGATTTCGCTGCTGCCGAAAGTGTCCGAATATCTCAGCCTGATCATGACGCTGATCTTCTCCTTCGGCCTGGTGTTCCAGCTGCCGGTGGTGACAAGCCTGATGACGCGGGTCGGCATGCTGTCGTCCACGGCCCTGGCCGAGAAGCGCAAATGGGCGATCGTCATCGCCTTCGTCGTGGCGGCGGTGCTGACGCCGCCCGACCCGATGAGCCAGATCGGCCTCGCCATTCCGACGATCCTGCTCTACGAGGTCTCGATCTGGTCGGCCCGGCTGATCGAACGCAGCAAGGAGCGCGACCGTGTGGCCCGCGAAAAGCAGGACGCCACCGAAGAGGTGGCCGAAAAGCCGGCGGACGCGTCTTCGACATAGGTTCGGTTGAAACGGGCAGCATTTTTTGCCGGCCATAGCAACTTTGTTCTTGCTTTGTGCCGGCAGCTATGCTACTAATTTAGGTATGGTGCCAATTGGCTCCAAAAACCCGCCTCTCGAGGCGGGTTTTTGTTTCCAGGGTTCTTTCGATCGAACGTTGCGCGTGCTGCCTACCTGAGGTCGGCGCGAAGGAACTCTGCCTTGACGTCTTGTATCGATGCGGTTTACGCCCTCTGGTCTTTGTTTTGGGCATTTCCTTGCCCCGAAACCGCCGTGCCGAGGACGAACAGACCATGCTTGACATCAAATGGATTCGCGACAACCCGAGGGCCCTTGTCGAAGCGCTCCAGAAGCGCTCGTGGTCGGCCGGGGATGCGCAGTCCACGGTCGACGACCTGATCGCCGCGGATGAGGCGCGGCGCGAGCATCTGACCGAGCTGCAGACCAGGCAGGAACGCCGCAACGCCGCATCGAAGGAGATCGGCAATGCCATGCGCTCGGGCGATGCAGCTCTTGCCGAAAGGCTGAAGGCCGAGGTCGGCGAGATCAAGGCCTTCATCCAGAATGGCGAGGCGCGCGAGCGCGAGCTCGACAAGGCGCTGAACGATGCGTTGGCAGTGCTGCCAAACGTGCCGTTCGACGATGTGCCGGTCGGCAAGGACGAGCACGACAACGTCGTCAAACGCGTCGTCGGCGAGGTGCCGACGCGGCCGAATTGGGTGAAGGAGCATTTCGAGATCGGCGAAGCGCTCGGCATGATGGATTTCGAGCGGGCAGCACGGCTTTCCGGCTCGCGCTTCATCGTGCTCAAAAGCGGCCTGGCGCGGATGGAACGCGCGCTCGGCCAGTTCATGCTGGATCTGCACACCACCGAGCACGGCTATGTAGAGATCCAGCCGCCGTTGATGGTGCGCGACGAGGTGCTTTTCGGGACCGGGCAACTGCCGAAATTCGAGGAGGATTTGTTCTTCGTTCGGCACGGGGACGGCAGGCTTGGCCTAATCCCAACCGCCGAAGTGCCGCTCACCAATCTCGTTCGCGACGAGATCACGCCGCACGAACAACTGCCGCTGCGCTATACGGCGCTGACGCCGTGCTTCCGCTCCGAGGCGGGCTCGGCCGGGCGCGACACGCGCGGCATGCTGCGCCAGCACCAGTTCTACAAGGTCGAGCTGGTGTCGATCACCGACCAGGAGACTTCGGTTGCCGAGCATGAGCGCATGACCGAATGCGCCGAGGAGGTGCTGAAGCGGCTCGGCCTGCCGTTCCGCACCATGACGCTGTGCACCGGCGACATGGGCTTTGGCGCGCGCAAGACCTACGACATCGAGGTCTGGCTGCCCGGCCAGAATGCCTATCGCGAGATATCGTCGTGCTCGGTATGCGGCGATTTCCAGGCGCGGCGCATGGACGCCCGCTACAAGGACAAGGACGGCAAGGGCAACCGCTTCGTCCACACGCTGAACGGTTCGGGCACCGCCGTCGGCCGTGCGCTCATTGCCGTCATCGAAAATTATCAGAACGAGGACGGCAGCGTAACCATTCCTGAAGCGCTTCGGCCTTACATGGGCGGTCTGGAAAAGATCGAATCGAAATAATGCGCATCCTTCTGACCAACGACGACGGCATCCATGCCGAGGGCCTTGCATCACTCGAACGCATCGCGCGCACGCTGTCGGACGACGTCTGGGTGGTGGCACCGGAACAGGATCAGTCCGGCTATGCGCATTCGCTGTCGATCTCGGAGCCGCTGCGGCTCAGGAAAATCGGCGAAAAGCACTTTGCGGTGCGCGGAACGCCGACCGACTGTGTCATCATGGGCGTGAAGAAGATCCTGCCCGCAGCGCCTGACCTGATCCTGTCCGGCGTCAATTCCGGCGCCAACATCGCCGACGACGTCACCTATTCGGGCACGGTCGCCGGCGCCATGGAAGGCGCGCTGCTCGGCGTGCGATCGATCGCCATCAGCCAGGCCTATTCCTATGTCGGCGAGGACCGCGTCGTTCCCTACGAGACCACCGAAGCGCTGGCGCCGGCCCTGCTCGAAAAGCTCGTCGCCATGCCGTTGCCGGACGGCGTGCTGCTCAACGTCAATTTTCCGAACTGTGCGCCGGAAGAGATCGCCGGAACTGTAGTCACTTCGCAGGGCAAGCTGGTCCACAGCCTGTGGGTCGACGAGCGGCGCGACGGGCGCGGCCTGCCTTACTACTGGCTGCGCTTCGGCCGCGAGCCAGTCGAGGGCAAGCAAGGCACCGACCTCAATGCCTTGCGCAATCGGCTGGTGTCGGTGACGCCGCTGCAGCTCGATCTCACCGCGCATGAAATCCGCGATCAACTGGCCAAGGCGCTCGCATGAACTTGAACCACGCTGCAACGGTCGACGAGCGCGAAGGTTTCGCTGCCTTCCTGCTTCGCCTGCGCGGCAGGGGGACGGTGCCGAAGGCGCTTATCGCCGCCTTCGAGGCGACGCCGCGGCGCGGCTTTCTGTCTCCGCATTTCCACTCGATAGCCTGGTCGGACCGTATGCTGCCGATCGAATGCGGCGAGGCCATCGAAGGCGCCGACCTGCAGGCGGCGGTGATCGCGGCACTTGCCATCGAGCCGGGCAACCGGGTGCTCGAGATCGGCACCGGGTCCGGCTACACGGCGGCGGTGATGTCGCGGCTTGCCGCGCGGATCGTCACCATCGACCGTTACAAGACGCTGGCCGAACAAGCCCGGCAGCGGCTCGAGGCGCTCGCCATCGGCAATGTCATCGTGCGCCAGGCGGACGGTTCCAACGGGCTGGCCAACGAAGCGCCGTTCGACCGCATCGTCGCCTGGGCGGCCTTCGACAGCCTACCGCGCTTCCTGCTCGACCAATTGTCGAGCGGCGGCATCGTCATCGCGCCGATCGGACCCGACGAAGGCGAGCAGGTGCTGGCCAAGCTGACCAAGGTCGGCAGCCGCTTCGAACGCGAGGATATCGGCCTGGTGCGCCTGCAGCCGATCCTGCACGGTGTCGCCGCGGTGATCTGATTCCGGGTACATCGCGCCGCTTGGGGATCAGCCGAAGCCTGTCGTTTCGTCATCCTAGGACGACGAAGTTGAGAGCCTTCCTCGAATATTTTAAGAAAATTTGCGTCTGATTCTACAGGTTTAACCGACCGGTAACATTAACGCGCTTTAATCACACTCAGTTGTACCGGGTCTGTGCGGGTTAGTGCGATGCAATTCAGTGTTTTGAAGGCAAACGGACGCAATCTGGCGCGTGGCTGCGCCGTCCTCATGATCGCAGGCGCTGCGACGGGGTGTAGTTCCCAGGTGGCGCGGTTCAACAGCGTCGATGACGTGTTCACCGCCTCGACCAACAACCAGCGCGCCATCATCGACAAGCAGGATGCTGCCCAGCCCTATCCGGGCGATGTTGCGGCCGCGCCGGTCGACGGCAGCCACACCCAGTCGGTCAGCCGCTCAAGCCTCGAACCGGTTACGGCGCAGCAGTTGCCACCGCCGGCTCCCGCCCTGGCACCCGCCGCCCGCCCGGTGCGTACCGCTGCCGCGCCGGCGATGGCGCCTGCCGCTCCTCGTGTCGACAGGACGGCAACCGGCACCGTCGCTCCGGCGGCAAGGCCGTTCAAGAACGCCGAGCCCGACGCGCCGCGCATGGCGACGGCCGCCGGCGCACCGCATGCAACCGAGATCGTCGTCAAGGACGGCGAGACCATTTCCGGCCTGTCTCGGCGCTACGGCGTGCCGGCCGATGCCATCATGAAAGTCAACGGGCTGAGCGCGACCAAGGGGCTGAAGACCGGCCAGAAGCTCGTCATCCCGGCCTATGCGTATTCGAGCAACGGCGCCACGCCGAAAGTCGCCGACGCCAAGCCCGCGAACGGCACCAGGCACGACCAGCCGGCCGACGCGCCGGAGAAGGTGGCCGTGCTGCCGCAGCAACCGAAGCTCAGGGAAGGCAAGTCTGCCGCGCAGGTGGACGCCTCGGCTGCCGCGAGCCAGCCGAAGGATGGAAAGGCCGCGCCCAAAGTGGCTTCGGCGACGGCCAAGCCAGCCGGTGCCGGCGGCACCTACACGGTTCAGCAAGGCGATACGCTGTCGGCCATCGCCAGAAAGACCGGCGTCGGCGTCGTCGCGTTGAAGCAGGCGAACGGCATGCAGGATGGACTGCTCAAGATCGGCCAGACCCTGAAAGTGCCGGCAGGCGGAACCGCTGTTGTCGCCGGTGCGAAGCCGGCAAAGGTCGATCCGGTGACGACGGCCACCACCCAGCCGCCTGCCAAGGCCACGCCGACGCAGACGCTCGCCTCCTACACGCCGCCAAAGAAGGACGCGAAAGTCATCCAGCAGGCCGAGGACGACGATGCGGTGGCGCCGGACGCAACGGGCATCGGCAAGATGCGCTGGCCGGTGCGCGGTCGCGTGATCTCAAGCTTCGGCGGCGGCAAGGACGGCGTCGACATTGCCGTGCCCGAGGGGACGCCGGTCAAGGCAGCTGAAAACGGCGTCGTCATCTATGCCGGTGACGGCCTCAAGGAATTCGGCAACACGGTGCTGGTGCGGCACGAAAACGGTCTGGTCACCGTCTACGGCCACACCAGCTCGATCGAGGTGCAGCGCGGCCAGAAGGTCAAGCGCGGCCAGGAAATCGCCCTGTCCGGCATGAGCGGCACCACCGACTCGCCGAAACTGCATTTCGAAGTGCGCAAGAACTCGGCGCCGGTCGATCCTTCGACCTATCTCGAATAGACGACGAAAGCGATTTGCGGGCCACCTGACCTTCAGCCCGGCGAGGAAGTCCGCTCCGCAAGGTGCGGGCTTCTTCTGTTGTTAGTCGTTGAGCGGCTAATCCTTGAGCGGCTTGCCGAGCCGGCCTGCCAGATCCTGGGTGAACTGCCAGGCGACGCGGCCCGAACGGCTGCCGCGCGTCGTCGCCCATTCCAGCGCCTCGGCGCGCAGCATCTCGGGATCGATGGCGAGATCGTGATGGCGGACATAGCCGTCGATCATATCGAGATATTCGTCCTGCGAACATTTGTGGAAGCCAAGCCACAGGCCGAAACGGTCCGACAGCGAAACCTTTTCCTCGACCGCTTCGGACGGATTGATCGCCGTCGAGCGCTCATTGTCGATCATGTCGCGCGGCAACAGATGCCGCCGGTTCGAGGTGGCGTAGAAGATGACGTTGGCCGGGCGGCCCTCGACGCCGCCCTCAAGCGCTGCCTTCAGCGATTTATAGGACGTGTCGTCATGGTCGAATGACAGGTCGTCGCAGAACAGGATGAAGCGGAAGGGTGCTGCCTTCAGCAGGCCCATCAGCTTCGGCAGCGTGTCGATGTCTTCGCGATGGATCTCGATAAGCTTGAGCGGCAGATCGAGCTTGGCCGAAGCGTTGACCGCGGCGTGCACCGCCTTGACCAGCGACGATTTGCCCATGCCGCGCGCGCCCCACAACAGCACGTTGTTGGCGGCATAGCCTGACGCGAAGCGCTCGGTGTTGTCGACCAATATGTCGCGGACGCGGTCGACCCCGCGGATCAGGCCGATGTCGACGCGGTTGACCTTGAGCACCGGCTCCAGATAGCCGGGATCGGCCTGCCAGACGAAGCAATCGGCCTCGCCCAGGTCGGTTTGCGGCACCGGCGGCGGGGCGAGGCGGGCGACCGCCTCGATCAGGCGGTCGAGCTTCTGGCTCAGGGTATCGATGGTGCTGTCGGTCATCTCTTGTCTTTTTTGTCTCGCGTTCAGGATGGTGCGGCAGGCCAACCTACCTGATTTCAGCGGTTTCGAAACTCGTCCCAAGCATTTGTTCGGGCATGATCTTTTGCGGAAACCGAGCGTCGCTTTTGGGGATCACCCTCTAACACGGCTCACCAGGCTGGAAAAGCAGCCGATTTGCCCGGCGGCGCAGTTGCATTGGCAACGTTACGGACTATATTCCGGCCAAATTTGGCGGGGCCGTCAAATTCCCAGAACGGTTAAGGCGGCTGTTTTTAAAATTCAGGAGTACCTCGATGTTCGTGACACCGGCATACGCCCAAGGCATCGGCGGGGACTCGTCCGCAATGTTTATCCAGATCGTGCCGTTTGCTCTGATTTTCGTGATCATGTATTTTCTGATCATCCGGCCGCAGCGCACGCAGCTGAAGAAGCGCGGCGAGATGCTGGCGGCGGTTCGTCGCGGCGATACCGTTGTCACCGGCGGCGGCTTGGTCGGCAAGGTGACCAAGGTGATCGACGATAACGAGCTGGAGATCGACCTTGGCGGCGGCACCAAGGTGACGGCGCTGCGCTCGACGATCGCCGACGTGCGCGTCAAGGGCGAGCCGGTGGCAAACCAGAACGCCAAGAAATAACCGAATTGAAGGCGGAACGCAGCCGCTTGTACGCCTGAACGGACGATAACCAATGCTCTATTTCTCGCGCTTCAAGATGATCCTGATCTGGCTGGCCGTAGCCGCCACGGTGGTCCTCGCTGCGCCCAATCTTTTCTCGGCAAGCACGTTGGCCCAACTGCCCAGTTGGGTGCCGAAGCGGCAGATGACGCTCGGCCTCGACCTGCAGGGCGGCTCGCACATCCTGCTCAGGATGGATCCGAACGATCTGATCAAGGATCGGCTTGAGACGACGCGCGACGAAATCAGGACGCTGCTGCGCGATGCCAAGATCGGCTATACCGGCCTTGCCGGGTCGGGGCGCACGGTGCAGGTCCGCATCACCGATCCCGCACAGATCGACGCCGCCAAGAACGCACTGAAGCCGTTGACCAATCCGGTGGCGGCCGGCCTGTTCAGCGGCGGGTCCATCCAGGAGATGACCCTGGATGATTCCGAGGCCGGCCTGCTTAAATTCACCGTCACCGATGCCGGCATCAAATACCGTACGTCGACGGCGCTGACCCAGTCGATCGAGGTTGTCAGCCGTCGTGTCAACGAACTGGGAACGACCGAGCCGATCGTGCAGCGGCAAGGCGACGACCGCATCCTTGTGCAGGTGCCTGGTTTGCAGGACCCGCAACGGCTGAAGGAAATTCTCGGCCAGACCGCCAAGCTGACCTTCCAGATGGTCGACCAATCGATGCCGGTGCAGGATGCGCTGAACGGCCGTCCGCCGCCGGGATCCTCGGTGCTGTATTCGCAGGACGATCCGCCGGTTCCGTATCTGATCGAGAACCGCGTCATCGTTTCGGGTGAAAACCTCGTCGATGCCCAGGCGACGTTCAACTCGCAGACCAATGAGCCGGTGGTTTCGTTCCGCTTCGATTCCAAGGGGGCGCAGCGGTTCGGCCAGGCGACAGCGCAGAATGTCGGCAAGCTGTTTGCCATCATCCTCGACAATCAGGTGATTTCGGCGCCGCGGATCAACGAACCGATCCCTGGCGGTTCCGGTCAGATATCGGGGAATTTCACTGCCGAGAGCGCCAACGATCTCGCCGTGCTGCTGCGCGCCGGCGCCTTGCCGGCGACGCTCACCGTGATCGAGGAGCGCACGGTTGGCCCTGGCCTCGGCCAGGACTCCATCCATGCCGGCAAGGTCGCCGGCATCATCGGCTCGATCCTGGTCGTGGCGTTCATGTTCGTCGCCTACGGTTTCCTCGGCTTCCTCGCCAACATCGCGCTGGCGGTGCATGTCGCGATGATCGTCGGGCTGCTGTCGCTGCTTGGCGCGACGCTGACCTTGCCGGGTATCGCCGGTATCGTGCTGACCATCGGCATGGCGGTCGATTCGAACGTGCTGATCTATGAGCGTATTCGCGAGGAGCGACGTGCCGGCCGCTCGGTGATCCAGGCGATCGATACCGGCTTCAGCAAGGCGCTGGCGACCATCGTCGATTCCAACGTCACTTCGCTGATTGCCACCGTGGTCCTGTTCTACCTCGGCACCGGGCCGGTGAAGGGTTTTGCCGTCACCTATGCCATCGGCATCCTGACCACGGTCTTCACCGCCTTCACCTTCACCCGCCTGCTGGTGTCGATCTGGCTTCGCCGGGCCCGTCCGAAGGAGTTGCCACGCGCGCCGGTGACCTTCATTCCGCCGGGAACGAAAATTCCGTTCATGGGCATCCGCCGCTGGACGTTCACACTGTCGAGCGTGCTTTCGGTGCTGTCGGTCATCGGCTTCATGACCATCGACATCAATTACGGCATCGATTTCAAGGGCGGCTCGCTGATCGAGGTGCAGTCGAAGGCCGGCAATGCCGATCTGGCCGACATCCGCGGCAGGCTGACGGAACTCAATATCGGCGAGGTGCAGGTTCAGCAATTCGGCGAGCCGAACGACGTGCTGATCCGCGTCGGTACCCAGGAGGGCGGCGAGAATGCCGAGCAGACCGTCATCGACAAGGTGCGCGGCGAGCTGCAGGACCAGTATGATTTTCGCCGCGTCGAAGTGGTCGGGCCGACGGTCTCGGGCGAGCTTGCCAAGCAAGGCACCATTGCCATGCTGGTCGCGCTGCTCGGCATCCTGATCTATGTCTGGTTCCGCTTCGAATGGCAGTTCGCGGTCGGCGCCATCGTTGCGACCGTTCACGACGTGGTCATGACGATCGGCTTCTTCGTCCTCACCGGCCTCGAATTCAACCAGTCGTCGCTGGCGGCGATCCTTACCATCATCGGTTATTCGCTCAACGATACGATTGTCGTCTATGACCGCGTTCGCGAGGATCTGCGAAAATACAAGCGAATGCCGCTGCCGCAATTGCTGAACAACGCCATCAACGAGACGCTGTCGAGGACGACGCTGACCTCGGTGACGACGATCCTGGCGCTGCTGGCGCTGGTGCTGTTCGGCGGCGAGGTGATCCGCTCGTTCACCATGGCCATGCTGTTCGGCGTCGTGTTCGGCACCTATTCGTCGATCTTTATCGCCGCGCCACTGCTTATCCTGTTCAAGCTGCGACCGCAGGCCACAGCGTCGGACGAGGAAAAGCCGGTGGGCGGCGGCAAAGCCATAGCCACCTGACGGCTTGCCTCAAAAGTGGTCAAGGGCATCGTCATCCGCGAGGCGCATTTCCCCGGCCGCGCACCGATCGAGGCTTACGGCAACGGCGGCTTCCGTTTTGCCGACATGTCGCATCGCGGCTCGCTGCTGTGCCTGCCTTCGGGCATCTATGGCTGGGAGCCGGCCGATCCGCTGGCGCTCACGGCAGCGGATTTCGCCAAGCTGTTCAACGAGGCCGACAAGGTCGAGATCCTGCTGGTCGGCAGCGGCAAGGATCTGAGGCCGTTGCCGGCCGCGCTGCGTGCCGCGCTGAAGGATGCCGGCATTTCCGCCGATCCGATGTCGACCGGGGCGGCTGTGCGGACCTACAATGTGCTGCTGGCTGAAGACCGCGCGGTGGCCGCAGCACTCATCGCCGTCGACTGACGTGGCCGAAAACACCAAACTCGTCATGGAGACGGTGCGCGCCGCTGATCATGACCGCTACCTGACCGCGCTCTACGCGCCCGAAGACAAGCGGGACGCGCTGTTTTCGCTCTATGCCTTCAACGCCGAAATTGCCGGCATACGCGACCGCATCCACGAGGCGCTGCCGGGCGAGGTGCGGCTGCAATGGTGGCGAGACGTTATCGCAGCCGAAGAGGATGGGGCTGAGGTCGGCCATCCCGTGGCGGACGCGCTGAAGGCGACTATTTCCGCCCACCATCTGCCCAAGGCCGCTTTCGACAACATGCTCGAAACGCGCATCTTCGATCTCTATGACGACCCGATGCCGTCGCGCACCGACCTCGAAGGCTATTGCGGCGAGACTGCCGCCGCGCTCATCCAGCTTGCGGCGATCGTGCTCGATCCGGTCCAAGCACCACGCTTTGCCGAACTTGCCGGCAGGGCAGGTTGTGCGCAGGCGATGACCGGTCTCCTGCTTCTGCTGCCGCTGCATCGCAAGCGGGGACAGTGCTTTGTCCCGGCCGATATTTTGGCGGCGGCGGGATCGTCGCCGCAAGAGTTTGTTACAGGTGACGGCGGCCCGGGCGCGGAACGCGCCGTTGCCGCGATGATCGCGCTGGCACGGGAACATCTTTCCGCCTTCGAGCAGGGGGCGTCCGTTTTGCCGGTTTCATTGCGCCCGGCGTTTCTGCCGCTGGCTCTTTCGGGCGCCTATCTCGACAAGATGGAGCGCGCCCGTCGCTCGCCTGTCAAGGAGGTGGCGCGGCTCTCTGTCTTGCGCCGGCATTGGCTCTTGTTCCGGCGCGTGACGCGGGGCTGGCCAGTCGCATAGAGGCTGCCGCGTAGCCAACCCGATCGTTATTCCGCCGCTTCCGCCCGAAAAGGCAGCCCCAGCCATTCGCGGCAGTCGGCGAGCGCGCGCGATGTCACCGCGTGCCGCTTGGCGACCGTCTTGTCCTTGCCACGCAGACGCTTGCCTTCGATCTTCGGCGCGTCCACCGGCGGGAACAGGCCGAAATTGACGTTCATCGGCTGGAAGGAGCGCTTTCCCGGCTCATCGTCGGAGACAATATGGCCGCCGGTGATGTGGTTGAGCAAGGCGCCGAAGGCGGTGGTCAAGGGCGGCAGCGACGGCGCATGGCCAAGCCTTTCGGCGGCTGCAAAGCGCCCGGCGAGCAGGCCGATGGCGGCGCTCTCGACGTAGCCCTCGCAGCCAGTGATCTGGCCGGCAAAGCGCAGGCCGGGTCGCGACTTCAACTGCAGCGACGCGTCGAGCAGAGTCGGCGAATTGATGTAGGTGTTGCGGTGCAGGCCGCCGAGGCGGGCGAACTCGGCGTTTTCCAGCCCGGGGATGGTGCGGAATATGCGCACCTGCTCGGCGTGCTTCAGCTTGGTCTGGAAGCCGACCATATTGTAGAGCGTACCCAGCGCGTTGTCCTGCCGGAGCTGGACGACGGCATACGCCTTTACAGACGGATCATGCGCATTGGTCAGCCCCATCGGCTTCATCGGCCCGTAGCGCAATGTCTCGACGCCGCGCTCGGCCATCACCTCAATCGGCAGGCAGCCGTCGAAATAGGGCGTGCCTTCCCATTGCTTGAATTCGGTCTTCTGGCCGTCGACCAGCGCCTGCACGAAGGCAAGGTACTGCTCCTTGTCCATCGGGCAGTTGATGTAATCCTTGCCGGTGCCGCCGGGACCGACCTTGTCGTAGCGCGACTGGAACCAGCAGATATCCATGTCGATCGTGTCGAAATGGACGATCGGCGCGATGGCATCGAAGAAGGCGAGCGCGTCGGCGCCGGTCACTTCGGCGATCGATTGGGCGAGCGAAGGCGCCGTCAGCGGGCCGGTGGCAACGATCGCCTGGTCCCACTCCGCCGACGGCAGGCCGGGCACTTCCTCGCGACGAATGGTGATGAGCGGGTGCGCTTCGAGCTTTCTGGTGACCGCTTCGGAAAATCCGTCGCGGTCGACGGCCAGCGCTCCGCCGGCCGGCACCTGATGCGCGTCGCCGGCGCTCATGATCAGCGAACCGGCCAGCCGCATTTCGGCGTGCAGCAGGCCGACGGCATTGGTTTGCGCATCGTCGGAGCGGAAGGAGTTGGAACAGACGAGTTCGGCCAGCCCGTCGGTCTTGTGCGCGTCGGTACCGCGGACGGGACGCATTTCATGCAGGACAACGGGAATGCCGGCTTCGGCCGCCTGCCAGGCGGCTTCGGAGCCGGCGAGACCGCCGCCGATAACGTGAATGGGGTTCTTGTCCATGAGCGCCGAAATAGTCGCTTGGCGCAAGGATTGCAATTGCCACGCGGGAGAATGGCTGACGGGGGAAGCCGCCCCAAAACAACAACACCCGCCGGGGGAGGAGGTCCGGCGGGTGTCGTTTTGTTGGTCGATCCTCGGGAGGAGGTGAAGATCGACCGTATTCGTCATCGCCGGGGAGGAGGTCGGCTTTGACGAAATTCCTTTCGCCATTTGAAAGGGTGCGAAACCCTTTTTAGAAACAGCGCCCGCCGGGGGAGGAGGTCCGGCGGGCGCCGTTTTTGTGGTCAACCCTCGGGAGGAGGTGAAGGCTGACCGTATCCGTCAGGGTCGGGGAGGAGGTCGACCCTGGCGAAATTCTTGTGGTTAGATCGCCCTGCGAGCGACCATCTTGATCTCGTCGCGGACGATGCCGAGATCGTTGAGCTGGCGGTTCGACAGGCGACCCAGCTCGGTAACCGTCTCGCGGTAGACGCGCCAGTTACGATAGTTGCGGATCAGGTTCATTGTCGTTCTCTTTTCAAAACTGGTTCGGGCCATTTGCGGCCCGAAGGATTAGACCGCCTTGCGGGCGACGTAGTGAATGTCGCTGCGGCTGATGCCGAGATCGGTCAGTTCACGGGTGCTCAGGCGGCTCAGCTCGGACACGGTGTCCCTATAGCGGCGCCAGTTGCGATAGTTGCGGATCAGGTTCATGGTAGTCTCGTTTCGTCTTTCTTTCGGATCATTCCGTCTTTGTGTGCACCGTGAAAATAGGTGGGGTCATATCGATTTAAAAGCGCTATTGGTGCATGGCAGCAATGCAAATTGTGCAATGCAGCATTAACGCGCGTCCAGTTTTCCGCCCAGATCGGAAAATGCCGTTAGGTCAAACGCTTGGCCGGACGAGCTAAAAGAACCAAGGAAAGGGGGAGGGGCATGGCGAGCTATTCGTCACGGGTCAGGTCGGATATCGCGCGATGGCAGCAGGCCGGCCTGATCGACGCGCCGACAGCCGAGGCTCTAACGCGCGACGTCGAGGCAAACGAACGCAAATCGCTGAGTTTCGGCTCGATCCTGGCGATGATGGCGGCGCTGCTGTTCGGCGCGGCTATCCTGATCTTCATCGCCGCCAACTGGGAAGTCATCCCGCGGCTGGTGCGGGTCGCGGCACTTTTTGCCGTTATCCTTGCCGGCTATGTCGGCGGCGCGATGTTGAAGATGCGCGACCATGCGGCGATCGGCGAAGCACTGTGGATCGTCGCGGCTGCGGCATTCGGCGGTTCGATCGCGCTGATCGGCCAGATGTATCATTTGTCGGGCGACGAGGCCTCGGCCTTGATCACCTGGGGCGCCGGCACGACGCTGGCGGCGGTGGCGCTGCGCTCAAACCCACTGACCGTCGCTGCCGTCGGCATCGCCGATGCCTGGCTGTTCCTGAGAGGGTTCGACTACTTCCGGCGCACGGAATTTCCGCATCTCTTCGTGGTCATGGCGCTAATACTGTTCGCCGTTTCGTTCTGGACGCGCAGCCAGGCGGCGCGCCACCTGATCATCCTGTCGGTCCTTTTCTACCTCGTGCTGTTGGCCATGGAATACGACACGCTGCAAGTCGCCATCCCGCTCGTTGCCGCGTCGGTGCTGCTTTTTACCGCTGCGATCTTTGCTGCCGGGCCGGTCGAGAGGGTTTTGCAACTCGGCGGCAGGTTGCCCTTGCACGCGCTGATCGGCTTTCTCACCGGCCTGGCGATGATCCAATTCGAACTGGCGGATGAAAGCAGCTACAATGGCGGCTTTGCCATTGCCTCGGCTGTTGCGCTGGCCGGCATCATCGCGGCGATCGTGCTGGGCGGCCGCGAGAGCCGGGGACTGCGCTGGGTTGCCTATGCGGGCTTCGCCTTCGAACTCGCCATCATCTATGTGGTGATGCTGCAATCAATGCTCGACACGGCAGGCTTCTTCCTTGCGGCGGCGGTGCTGCTCGCCGTTCTTGCTTTCATTATCATCCGCATAGAAAGGCGCATGAACGCCTCGAACATGACAGGAGCGGCGGCATGATGACCGGCAAAAGACTGATCATCTCGGCGCTGGTCCTGGCGCTCGTCCAGATCGGCTTTCTGAGCTGGATCATCGCCGGACGCGCGGCGATCCTGCGCGATGGCAAGCAGGTCCTGCTCAAGGTCGAGCCGATCGATCCGCGCGATCTCTTGCGCGGTGACTACATTCTGCTCGGCTACGACATTTCACGCATACCGGTGAAACTGATCGGCAACATTCCGGCCGGCAAGCTTTCCAGCGAGGAAACGTCGATCGTGGTCAGGCTGAAGCAGGGCGCCGATGGCTATTGGGGCCCGACCGCGGCCTGGTTCGGGCAAGCGCCGGCGCCGGCAGCATCCGATGAAGCCGATATCGTCGGACACGTCTCCGAGGGCTGGAATATCGGCCAGGGAGCAACGACGATCGCGCCGGATTACGGCATCGAGCGCTTCTATCTGCCGGAAGGCGAGGGGATGGCGATCCAGAACGATATGCGGGTGCGGCCGTTCGGCATCCGGGTGGCGATTGCGGCCAACGGCACGGCGCAGATCAAGGCGCTGGTGGATGGCGACAAGACACTGTTCGAGGAGCCGCTTTATTAGATCGCGCCACGGCCTTGGCAATGATCCTCCTTCGCCAAGGCTTCGGAGGAGCTTCGAGTGGCCTGCCACCCGAAGCTCGAAGAGCGAAGGGTGGTGCGGATGAAGGGACTCGAACCCCCACGCCTTTCGGCACTGGAACCTAAATCCAGGGCGTCTACCAATTCCGCCACATCCGCATTGCCCGGCCAATCCCATGTAGCCATCATTCTGTCAATGTCAGAGCCCACATCGGCATCATTGGCCGGAATGCAAAGATGGTTGAAAATCAGCGTCGCCTGTGACAAAAGGCGTGTCGAATGTGACGGGACGCGACGATCCGCTTCTGCAGAATGTGATAAGAAGTAGGAAAAACAAAGACTTATTCACATTTTGGAGCGTATTTCTGGAGGATTTGTGCCGCGTTGAGCGGACAGATCGCCAAGTCCCGCACCAAAAGCCATTCCCGGCAAGATCATACCGGCAGGCTGTAAACGGCAGGGGCCGTTTGACGGCCTCATTGGTGGAAACAAAGGTTTTATGATGCAGGTCACCGAAACGCTCAACTCCGGTCTCAAGCGCGAGATCAAGATCACCGTGCCGGCCGGTGACATGGAAGCCAAGCTGATGGCGCGGCTCTCCGATGCCAGGAACAAGGTCCGCATCAACGGCTTCCGCCCCGGCAAGGTGCCGGTGCAGCATCTGCGCAAGGTCTACGGCAAGTCGTTCATGGCCGAAGTGGTCAACGAGATCCTCAATGATTCGACCCGTTCGATCATCACCGGGCGCGGCGAAAAGGCCGCCATGCAGCCCGAAGTGATCATGACCGAGGACGAGAAGGAAGCCGAGAAGATCCTGGCAGGCGGTGCCGATTTCGAGTTCCGTCTGAACTATGAGGTTATTCCGCCGATCGAGATCAAGGATTTCTCCGACATCAAGGTGACGCGCCAGGTGTTCGACGTGCCGGATGAAGAGATCGACGAGCAGGTCAAGCGTGTCGCTGAATCCGCCCGCACTTACGAGCCGAAGACCGGCAAGGCCGCCGAGGGCGACCGTGTGACCATCGATTATGTCGGCAAGATCGACGGCGAAGCCTTCGGCGGCGGCGCCGGCACCGATCAGCCGCTGGTGCTCGGCTCGAAGGAATTCATCCCCGGCTTCGAGGACCAGCTGGTCGGCAGCAAGGCCGGCGACGAGAAGCAGGTCACGGTTACCTTCCCGGAAAACTACCAGGGGGCGCATCTGGCCGGCAAGGAAGCCACTTTTGACGTGACGGTCAAGGAAGTGTCGAAGCCCGGCGCGCTTGAGATCAACGACGAGATGGCCAAAAATCTCGGCCTTGAATCGCTGGAGCGCCTGCGCGAGGTGGTGCGCGGTCAGATCGAGAACCAGTTCGGCTCGATAACGCGCCAGAAAGTCAAGCGGCAGTTGCTCGACCAGCTCGACGCTGCCTACTCGTTCGAGGCGCCGTCCAAGCTAGTCGAGGCCGAGTTCAATAACATCTGGAACCAGGTCAATCGCGATCTCGAAGCTGCCGGGCGCACCTTTGCCGACGAAGAGACGACTGAAGAAGAAGCGCGTGCAGAATATATGCGGCTTGCCGAGCGCCGTGTGCGTCTCGGTCTGGTTCTCGCCGAAATCGGCGAGAAGGCCGGCGTCACGGTGACGGACGAGGAATTGCAGCGCGGCCTGTTCGAGCAGGTGCGTCGCTATCCGGCCAACCAGCAGCAGGAGGCCTTCGAATTCTATCGCAACAATCCCGAAGCGCTGAACACGTTGCGCGCGCCGATGTTCGAAGAGAAGGTGGTCGACCATCTGCTCGGCCAGATTTCGGTCACCGACGTCAAGGTCAGCAAGGAAGAGCTGCTGGCCGACGAGGAGGATACGGATACAACCAAGGCCAAGCCGGCGAAGAAGGCGGCTGCGAAAAAAGCGGACACCAAGAGGGCCGACGACGACGCTGAAGAGCCGAAGAAAAAGGCCGCGCCGAAGAAGAAGGCCGCCAAGGACGCTGAATAACGTCCCTGCTGAATTCCGAAAGGCCGCCTTCTCGAGGCGGCCTTTTTCGTTGTGGCACAGACGCAACGGATTTCACGCATCTGGCGGTCGAGGTAGCGATATGAAGCTTTGATGATTATCTGCGCTGGGTTGCTGACCGCAGCGGTTGTTGGAGGCATCGTTGAGACAGTTCTTCGGTATCGGAAGCGTGGCGGCGGCGTTCCTGCTTGCGTCGGTCTGTGGCATTGCCCAGGCTGATACGGTTCTCGACAACTGGCGGTTCGACAAGAGCAGCGATGGCCTTGTCACCGCCTCGCTTTATGCGACCAACAAGCTCATCACCGGCGGCGGCGCATTGAGCTACAGCCCGGTTTTGACGATCGCGTGCCGGACCGCCGGCGAACCGCGTTGGAGCGAATGGCTGCAGCTGAGCGACACCGTTTCCGCCAGCCGAACCATCGCCATGTCGGTGACTGTCGGCCAATCCGGCAAGCTCAACGAAAGCTGGTCGGTCGGCCCGCGCAGCAGGATGCTGGTCCGCGACGGTGCCGACGGCATCAGGCGACTGATTGCCGCGGACCGGCTGCTGCTGTCCTGGCGGTTCGGGCTGCTGTCGGGGCGCGGCAAAGCCGAGTTTGACCTCACCGGAGTTGAAGAGGCGATCGGCCGGATCGCCGCCAGCTGCAACACCAAATTGCCTTGAGCAGATTGTCCGCATTAAACCTTGGCACGGCCGAACTCTATCTGCCGGCCGGGTTCCGTGGTATGTAGGTGCCGCAACCCCGGGCAGTGGATATCCGTTCTGCCATTCAAGAGCGCATGCCAGCGGACTAAATGTCGGCCTGTGCAGGTCAGCCAGGGCAAATTGGCGATCAGGGAGGAAATGCCATGCGTGCCTTTGTGTTTTTTGTCATCATGTCCGTCGCCACCGTCATTGCCGGCCCCTCGCGGGCACAGGATGCCGCGGCGGGTGAGAAGGTCTTCGCCAAATGCAAGGTCTGCCATATCGCGGACAAGGATCAGAACAAGATCGGTCCGTCCTTGAATGGCGTCATCGGCCGAACGGCCGGCACGCATCCAGGGTTCAGCTATTCCAAGGCTATGACCGAGGCCGGCAAATCCGGCGTTAAATGGGACGAAGCCACGCTGACGACCTACCTTCACGATCCCAAGGCGATGGTCAAAGGAACGAAGATGGCATTCCCCGGCCTCAAGAAGGACGAGGACGTCGCCAATGTCATTGCTTATCTGAAGCAATTCTCCAAATAGCCCGGCTCTTCCGCCGGATCTTGGTATAGCAAACAGGTCGAGGCATAGCCTCGGCCGCAATCTGCCGGCAGTGTCGGTGGGGAGGGCGACTCGTTGCAAAAAAGACATTGGCCGGCTAGGCTGCCATTCCCATCGGTGGTCGTCTGAATGTCGACTGAAGAAAGCCGTCTCAAGGATACCGGCATCCGCCTCTCGGAGGCGACGGCGGGTGATTTCTTTGCGCTTTTGAAACCACGCGTCATGGCGCTCGCCGTGTTTACTGCCTTCGTCGGCCTGATGATGGCGCCCGGCGTGATGAATCCAGTTATCGCCTTAATTGCCATCGGCGCAATCGCGGTTGGAGCGGGAGCCGCCGGCGCGCTCAATATGTGGTACGACGCAGACATAGACGCCTTGATGTCTCGCACGTCCAAGCGACCAATTCCGTCCGGTCGCGTCACGCCTGGCGAAGCTCTCAGCTTCGGTCTGGTGCTTTCCGCACTGTCGGTCATGACGCTCGGCGTGCTGGTGGGGTGGCTCGCCGCATCGTTGTTGGCGTTCACCATCTTTTTCTATGTCGTTATCTACACGATGTGGCTGAAGCGCTCGACGCCACAGAATATCGTCATAGGCGGCGCGGCAGGCGCCCTTCCTCCGGTGATCGGGTGGGTTGCTGCAACCGGCGCAATCGGCATTGAAAGTCTCATCCTGTTTCTGATCATTTTCCTCTGGACGCCGCCTCATTTCTGGGCGCTGGCCCTTTTCAAGGTCGGTGACTATGCCGCGGCTGGGGTCCCGATGATGCCGAATGTGGCCGGCCAGCACTCGACCAGAAAACAAATCTTCGCCTATTCACTGCTCTTGGCGCCAATCGGCGTGCTCCCTTGGGGTTTCGGCTTCGCGAGCGGATATTACGGCACTGCTTCAGCCGCGTTGGGTGCAGGTTTCATTTGGCAGGCCTGGAAGGTTCTCGTCGCCGACAAGGAGATGAAGCCGGCAAAGGCGCTGTTTGCGTATTCGATTGTCTATCTTTTCGCAATATTTGCAGCGTTGCTTGCCGACACCATTGTAATGCGAGTGATCGCTTCAGCCGACTATTGACCCCGGCTCAAAATATCACATTGGCAGAGCACAAAATCCCAGCAACAGCAGAATAACGACGCCAAGGCCGAGTATGAGAACTGTCCTTCCGTCCATGACCTTCACCTTCGACTAGAAGAGCATATCGGAGAACGGCGTCCGTAGCTAGTCAGGCTACCCGGGACCTCTTACTCCCGGGCCTTCCTACAAAGCGCGACAAGTCCCCCGCATGAGAGTATATTGATCATGGTGCAGGTCGCGGTTTGCGTGGGCCAATCATGCGGAACGGCAGCACCGTAAAACGCGACCTTACCGGACCTGGTCTGGAGGAATGGTCATGGCAAGCTTTCACGTAATAGCAGGCGCCGGCGAGACGCTGGAACACACCAGAATTCGAAAAATCGGTGTCTCCGATCTTTTTGATGCGCTCAGGCGTGGCGTCGATGATTTCATGGTCAAGCCGTCGCACATCGTTTTTCTCTGCCTGATCTATCCGATTGCGGGTGTCGTGCTTGCTGTCTGGACATCAGGTAACAACACGCTGCCATTGCTGTTTCCGCTTGTGTCCGGCTTTGCACTGATTGGTCCGTTCGCGGCGATCGGCCTCTATGAGATCAGCCGGCGACGGGAAGCCGGGCTCGACGCCTCGTGGAGGCACGCCTTTGAGGTCAGGAGTTCTCCAGCACTGCCGGCTATTGCAGCGGTCGGCGTCATGCTGCTTGCGATCTTCATCGCCTGGCTTTTGACGGCCCAGATATTCTACCAGACCCTGTTCGGCCCGGCGCCGCCGCAATCGCTGTCCAGTTTCATCAGTGAAATATTTGCCACGGGACGCGGCTGGACGCTCATCATCCTGGGTCACGCCATCGGCTTCGTGTTCGCCGCGGTTGTGTTGTGCACCACGGTCGTCGCATTCCCGTTGTTGCTCGACCGCGATGTCGGCGCCTACGAAGCCATCCACACCTCGGTGCGCGTTGTCCTGGCCAACCCGATCGTGATGGCCGTGTGGGGCCTTATCGTCGCCGTCGCCCTGATCGTCGGCTCGCTGCCAGTGTTCGCCGGGTTGGCAGTCGTGCTGCCGATCCTTGGTCATGCGACCTGGCATGTCTATCGGAAAGTTGTGGAATCGCCGCCGGCCTCCAGACCGTGAGCTGAAAAAACCAGCCCTGCGCGCACCGGTGAAAGTGCCGGTGCGGGCAGGTGGGGCAGAGCTTTCAATAGGCCGGGTGGCTGAAACGGGCCTGGCGCGCGTCCTTTGTCAGGTCGCGAAAATCTCTGCCGCTCACATGCACCAGCGTCCTATGATCACCGCCCTCGAAATAGATTTCGGGAGCGTCGCCGAGGCTTTCATCGAGGACCACTGGCACATCATAGGCAGCGCCGATCGGTGGCACAGCGCCGACATCGCAATCGCCGAACAACGAGACCACCTCGTCTTCGGAGGCAAGTCCAAGAGGCTTCTCCATGACATCCTGCAATGTCGCGAGTTCTATCCTGTGCGTGCTTGGAACCACGGCGAGCGCGTAGCCACGGTCGTGGTGAACGACCACCGATTTGGCCATTATGCTGCCAGGCACATGTGCCGCAATGGCGGATTGTCTGCTTGTCGCCGTGCGGTGATGCTCGACGGTGTCGTAGGAAATTCCTTTCCTATCGATGAAGTCCTTCAGTCTGGTTGCGATGGTCATCTTGGGCGCCCCTTGCTGGTGTTCGCGACGCATGTGGAAACGCCGGCATCGCCTGTCGTTTCCGATACCAACAGAAATGGACCAGCCGTGGATTGTTTCAAGGCGAAGGCTCCAGGACCGGACGGCCCGGATCCGGATTGCATGTCAGGGCCCGGCCCCGAAAAACGCCATTCGGGTGAGAAGCGTGTAGTCCGCTTCGAAGACCATCATCGTCACGAACACCAGAACCAGCACCGGCGGCAGAATAATTGCATATGCCAGTGCCAGCCGTTCCCAGGCCATGTGCATGAAGATGGCGACGATCAGTCCTGCCTTGAGGATCATGAAGATCAGGATCAGCGACCATCTGAGATAGCCGTGGAGACCGAAATAGTCGACCAGATAGGAGCAGGTGCTGAGGATGAACAACCACGCCCAGACCACCAGATAGAGCTTGATCGGGTGCTCCTGATGAACCTCCGCCGGGGTAACGCCGGTCGTCGTCGCATCATGGGTACGGGCGCTGTCCAGTGCGTGTTGTCCCAGGCCGTTTGCGGTTGCTTCAGCCATGTCCTGCCTCTCACCAAAGATAGAAAAATGCGAAAATGAACACCCAGACCAGGTCGACGAAATGCCAGTAAAGCCCCATGATTTCGACGTTCTCGTAGCGGCCCCTTCGGCTGGTGAAGAAGCCGGGCCGTCCGACATCGTAATCCCCGCGCCAGACCTTTCGCGCCACGATGATCAGGAAGATCACCCCGATCGTCACGTGCGTGCCGTGGAAGCCGGTGATCATGAAAAAGGATGCGCCGAACTGGGCAGCGCCCCAGGGATTGCCCCAAGGCCGCACGCCCTCGGTGATCAGCTTGGTCCATTCGAAGGCCTGCATGCCGACAAAGGTCGCGCCGAGTGCTGCGGTCAAGAGCATCAGCACTGCCGTTTTGCGGCGGTCGCGGCGGTAGCCGAAATTGACCGCCATGGCCATCGTTCCGCTGCTCGAGATCAGCACGAAGGTCATGATGGCGATAAGGATCAGTGGAATGTCGGAGCCACCGATGCGCAGGGCGAAGACCTCGCTCGGATTGGGCCACGGCACACGTGTTGAGATACGCGCGGTCATGTAGGAGAGCAGGAAGCAGCCGAAGATGAACGTGTCGCTGAGCAGGAAGATCCACATCATGGCCTTGCCCCAGGACACGTTTTTGAACGCCCGCTGATCCGAGGACCAGTCGGCGGCGATGCCTTGCCAGCCTGCGGGCCGCGGCTCTGTTCGGCCGATGTGGGCCAGTGTCGTCTCTGCCATCCGCCCGTTCCTCCTAGGTCAGCAACCCTCGGCAAATGTCGATTAAAGTCGAAGCCCAGCCGGCCAGAAGCGCAAAGATGGCGAGCCAGACGAAAAGCAGGAAATGCCAGTACATGGCGCACAGCTCGACACTGAGGCGAAGCCGCTGCGGCTGCGCTCCGTTCCAGGCGCCGACGCTCGTTCTGCCCAGCCCGACCAGTCCTCCCAGTATATGCAGGCCATGCATTCCCGTTAGCAGGTAGAAGAAGCTGTTGGCCGGATTGGATGCCAGAAAATAGCCATCCGCACTCAGTTCCCGCCATGCCACAAGCTGTCCAATCAGGAAGACGAGCGCCGTGAGTCCAGCGGTGGCGAGGCCGAGCCTGACCATGTCCACTTGACCCTTGCGCGCCGCGAGCGAAGCGCACTGTATCGCGATGCTGCTCAAGACCAGTACGCCGGTGTTAAGCCAGAGCAGGGGCGGGATGGGCAGCGGCCGCCAATCCGACAGCGCCATGCGCATGAAGTAAGCACTGGTGAACAGCGCGAACAGGCAGCCGACGACGGCAAGGAAGACGCCGAGACCGATCTTTGCGGTCGGCAGCGCCGATCGGTCCAGAGCGACAAAATCCCCGGTCATACCTTGCTCGAGCCACGGCTTCGTCATTAGCCGCTGATGGGAAAGCCACCACCCGGCAATACCGGCGATCACGAGCAGGAAGACCAGGATTACGCTCATGCCGGCTCCCTGGAGGGCGCGAAGGAGCCCGGAACGTTTTGCGGTATGAAGTCCTCCTTGGCTCCCGGTACGCTGTAGTCATAGGCCCAGCGATAGACGATCGGCAGATCCTTGCCGAAATTGCCGTGGGCGGGCGGTGTTTCGGGCGTCTGCCACTCGAGCGTCGTTGCCCGCCACGGATTGCCGCCAGCCTCACGGCCATGGCGGATGCTCCAGATGAGATTGAACAGAAACACAATCTGAGCAAAACCGACTATAAAAGCCATGATGCTGATAAACGAGTTCAGGTGGTGGGCCGATTCCGTCATGATCGTCATGTCGGTCAATTCGTTGTACCGCCGCGGCACGCCCATCAAGCCGAGATAGTGCATGGGAAAGAAGATCAGATAGGCGCCGAGGAAGGTGACCCAGAAATGGAACCGGCCCAGTGTCTCGTTCAGCATCCGGCCGGTGACCTTCGGATACCAGTGATAGATCGCGCCGAAGATTACGATGATCGGGGCAACCCCCATGACCATATGGAAATGGGCGACGACGAACATCGTGTCCGACAGCGGAACGTCGACGACGACATTGCCAAGAAATAGCCCAGTCAACCCGCCATTGACGAAGGTGACGATGAAGGCCAAGGCAAAAAGCATCGGTATGGTGAGGTGGATGTCGCCGCGCCACAGCGTCAGCACCCAATTGTAGACCTTGATGGCTGTTGGGACAGCGATGATCAATGTCGTTGTGGCGAAGAAAAAGCCGAAATAGGGATGCATGCCACTGACATACATGTGGTGCGCCCAGACCACGAAGCTCAGCGCGCCGATGCCGACGATGGCCCAGACCATCATGCGGTAGCCGAAGATGTTCTTGCGCGCATGGGTGCTGATCAGGTCGGATACGATGCCGAAGGCCGGAAGCGCCACGATGTAGACTTCCGGATGGCCGAAGAACCAGAACAGATGCTGGAACAGGATCGGGCTGCCGCCGCCGTGCTGCAACTGTTCGCCCATCTCGACAATCGCCGGCATGAAGAAGCTGGTGCCGAGCGCCCGGTCGAGCAGCATCATCACGCAAGCAACGAACAGCGCCGGGAAGGCGAGCAGCGCCATGACGGTGGCGGTGAAAATACCCCAGACAGTAAGCGGAAGGCGCATCAGCGTCATGCCGCGCGTGCGCCCCTGCAGCACCGTCACGACATAGTTCAAGCCGCCCATGGTAAAGCCGACGATGAACAGGATCAGCGAGACAAGCATCAGGATGATGCCCCAGTCCTGGCCGCCTGGCGTACCGGTCATGATCGCCTGCGGCGGATAGAGCGTCCAGCCGGCACCCGTCGGTCCGCCGGGCGCAAAGAAGCTCGACACCAGGACCAGCACGGCGAGCAGATAGATCCAGTAGCTCAGCATGTTGACATAGGGAAAGACCATGTCGCGAGCACCAACCATCAACGGGATCAGATAGTTGCCGAAGCCGCCCAGGAAGAGTGCCGTGAGCAGGTAGATCACCATGATCATGCCGTGCATGGTGATGAACTGGTAGTAGGCTTCCGGGGTGATGAAGTCGAATGTGCCGGGGAAGCCGAGTTGCAGCCGCATCAGCCAGGATAGCACCAGCGCGACCATGCCGATCGCTGTCGCCGTCGCCGAATACTGGATGGCGATGACCTTGGCGTCCTGCGAGAAAACGTATTTCGTCCACCAGCTGTGCGGATGGTAGAGTTCCATTTCCGCGACTTCGGCCGGCGGTACCGCATCTGCAGGTGTGATATCGACCATAGGAACACCTCCGTGCCCTTCTCGGCCAGCCCGACAGTTCGGACTTGCCGCATTAACTTCAATCCCGACGGCGGGCCGTCGTTCCGGTTTCCTACTCTGCCGAGCCCATCTGCTGGGGCGCGGACAGCTGCGCAAAAGTCTGCTGCTGGCCAAGCCACGCCAGATAGTCTTCCTGAGTATCGACCATGACCACGCCATGCATCATCGGATGTCCCTGGCCGCAGAGTTCGGCACACAGGACCTGGAAGGTTCCGGTCTTGGTCGGAGTGAACCAGAAATAGGTGACCGAGCCCGGGATCATGTCCATCTTGGCGCGGAATTCCGGCACGTAGAAATCGTGCAGCACATCGATCGAGCGGAGCAGCATCTTGACCGGTTTGCCTACCGGGAGGTGCAGGTCGGCCGCTTCCACTACGACATCGTCCTGACCGTTGGCATCGGTGGCGATGACGCCGAGTGGATTTTCAGCGTTGACGTCGCGAGTGTCGGATGTGCCGAGCTTGCCGTCCTTGCCGGGGAGGCGGAAACTCCATTGCCACTGCTGGCCGACGACTTCGACCTCGGTTGCGTCGCTTGGAACGGTAACGAACCGGCTCCAGACGAACAGGCCTGGAACGAGCAAAGCGGTGACACCGACCGCGGTGACGACCGTCAGCCAGGATTCGAGCCGCCTGTTCTCAGGTTCGTATGCCGCCTGATTGCCTTCCCGATGACGGAAGCGGAAGACGCAATAGGCCATGAAAAGAACCACGGCGGCGAAGACGACACCGGTGATCCAGAAAGTTATGATGATGGTGTTGTCGATATAGTCCCAGTTCGAGGCAATCGGCGTCCACCACCATGGGCTCAGGAAGTGGAACAACACCGAGCCCACGACTATCAGAACGAGTACAAGCGCAACGGCCATGTCCCGGTTCCTCCCGGTATTCCAAGCGGCGCAAGCCGTCCCGGGAAATACCAAGTGCATCATAACTTGATTTGCGATGAAAATTCTAGAGCCGGCTGTGGGAAGGGCAAAAATACCATTTCGCCGCGCTGGCGGTCCTTCGGTTCGGCGGTGATCAGCGGCAGGCCCTCATCTATTTCCAGCTCACCCGCCCGATGCGGCCACGCGGCAAACATCGTCAGCGTGGAGTAGCCGGCAATGGCGGGCACGCCGAATGCGCCTAGCAGAACCACCGGAACGGCGATCGTCGGGGATCCCTCCACCTGCTCGACCGACAGCTCGACGAAGAGAGTGGAGCCACTTTATTGGCCGGCAGATGTCACCCGCCAAACTGTGTTGCCGACGTCGTCGGCGATGAGCAGGGCCCCGGTTTTGTCGACAGCCAGGCCGACCGGCCGGCCGCGCGCCTTGTTGTCCTTGTCCAGGAAGTCAGTCACCACGTCGGTAGCGACGCCGCTCGGACGGCCGCCGCTGAATGGTACGAACACTACCTTGTAGCCATTGAAGCGCGTGCGGTTCCAGCTGCCATGCTCGCCAACGAAGGCGCCGCCGCGATATGCCTCGGGAAGGCTGGTTGCCGTATAGAAGGCCAGTCCCAGAGGGGCGACGTGGGAACTCAGTGCATAATCCGGAACGATCGCTTTTGCGACCAGGTCCGGACGTTGCGGCATGACGCGGGGATCGAGATGCTGGCCGTAATAGCTGTATGGCCATCCGTAGAAGCCGCCATCCTTTACCGAGGTCAGATAATCCGGCACGAGATTGGGGCCGAGCTCGTCGCGCTCATTGATCACTGCCCAGAGCGCCCCGGTCTGCGGCTCCCAGCTCAGGCCGTTTGGATTGCGCAAACCGCTGGCGAAAATGCGCGACCGGCCGGTGGCCCTGTCTACCTGCCAGATGGCGGCGCGGTTCTTCTCCGCCTCGATGCCGTTTTCGGCGACGTTGCTGTTCGAGCCGATGCCGACATAGAGCAGCGAGCCGTCGGGGCTTGCCACCAGGCTCTTCGTCCAATGGTGGTCGATCGGGCCGCCGGGCAGGGCGGTTAGCGGCGTCCCGGGCGCGGTGATCTTTGTGTCACCGGTGTTGTAGGGATAGCGGACGATGGAGTCGGTATTGGCGACGTAGAGATCGCTTCCCACCAGCGCCACGCCAAAGGGGGAGCTCAGGTGGTCGAGGAATACGCTGGTCAGCTCCGGCTTGCCATCGCCATCGGCGTCGCGCAGCAGCGTAATGCGGTTGCTTGGGCCGCTGTCGCCGCCCGAGGTGACCCAGGATTCGATCCAGCCCATCACCAAATCCTTGGGCCGTTTGATCGGTTCGCCACCCGGCGCCTTGGACTCGACCACCAGCACGTCGCCATTGGGCAGCACATAAAGCGACCGCGGATGCTGCAAGCCGTGGGCAAAAACCTGGATCTGCAGCCCCTGCGCGACTGTCGGCTTCTCGTCGCTCTTCCATCCGACCACGGAAGCGAGATGCATGGCCGGGAAGAAATATTGGATCGGGTCCGGCAGTTTTGGATTCGGCCCTATCTGACTGCTGGGGTCCGGGTCGTTGCCGCTGCACGCTGCAAGAGTGATCGCCGCAGTGCAAACGAGGACGGACACCGCGATGCGCCTGGCATGACCGATGGAGCTTGCTATGCGCATCAATCCGCCACTCCGACGTGATGCCTGTACACCATGGACCAGCCCAGCCAACCAGTGAAGATGAGGACGAGCACGACAACCGCCGAGAGGATCAAGCCTGTAGGAACGATGGAGGTCCATGCATCGCGGGTGTGCACGAGCATGTTGATGATGGATAACGCCAGCGCCAGAAGATTGCCGAGCACGTGCGGCCAGGCGGGGGGCTGTGCCCTTATCAGCGGATTGGCCAGGAAATCGATCAGCCCCGCGATCGCTGCTAGGCAGCCCATGATCACGCCGACGGTAACCAGCCAAGCGGAGAAGTCAGCCCACATCATCTCCGCTGTTCGCCAATAGGCTAGATCCGTCAGCAGGGTGCCGACGAAGCAGGCGATCGGAAATGGCACGAGCATCGGATGAATAGGATGTCCCGCAATCCTGGCCGTCGAACGCGGATTGCCACCGACCATAATGCGCCATCCTTCCTATTCTCGTCCAAACAAACGCCGCGTACCCGGCCTCCGGCGGCTGTTGCCGAGAGACCGGCAGACGACCGATAGATCCGTCAGGCCCAAAAAAGGGCGCTGGCTGGCTGCGCCTGTTAGGCGGCGGACTGGGTCGGCGGGTTCTGATACATCATCCAGAGCTCGATCGCCGCCAGCACGGCGACCAGAATGCCGATCACGACATGCACGGTCATCGCCGTGGTCGCCTGGAATCCAAGCACCCAGGGCGATGCGAGAACCCACAGTCCGACGACCAGGTTCACCCACTCTTCCCACACGGCAAATGCTGCGAGGGCGGCAACCGAAAGCACGACAATCAAGATTCCGCTGCCGAGGGCGTTCTGCGTCTGCGGGCCTGCCGCAAAGGTGAAGATCCAGGGGGAGAAGAACAGAATTGCCCCAAGGATCAGGTTGGCTACGTCACAGAGCCTGGCGTTTGTCCACTGGTTCATGGCATCCTCCATAAGGAGCGTTTATGGCTCCTGAGTTCGGCAAGGTGGTGCCTGAGTTCGGCGAGATGCGCCCGAAGCCGCTCACTCCGTGTCACGGTAGTGCCCTGCCCGGCTGGAATTCCGCATCTGGCGGTACTCCAGCCAAATCCAGCTATCTAACTGAATTCCGGGCTTTATGTTCCATTCGGCACCGGCACGCCTGGATCAATTGGTGGTGATCGAGCGATCCAAAGCTGCCTGTCAGGGGCGGCGGGGCGGCGGCGCGTAGCTCATTCTGTCTTTTTATCGAGCCGGTGAAACATTTCTCGTGGATCGCAGTTCTTGGATGCAGAGGAGTTGAATAAGGGAAACCTGATTGCACGGGAGGAGCACGGACGGCACAACTATAAATACACTCTGCATAGAATACTTCGCAACGAGAAGCTCTCGCTTGTCTTGGTTGCCGCCGAAGCTTGTTTGAAAGACGGCGGTCGCCGCCGAAAAGATTTTCTAAATGAAAATAGCCCAGATCGCGCCGCTAACCGAATCCGTGCCGCCCCGAACCTACGGTGGAACCGAGCGAATTGTTTCGTATCTGACCGAAGAACTTGTCCGACAGGGCCACGAGGTGACGCTGT